>JBKPRH010000299.1:0-10005 GCA_046765795.1 Acidobacteriota bacterium
GACAGAGGCAGGCATCACGGCGGCGCCGAGCGCCGCGGCACCGGCCCGCAGAAATTCTCGCCGTGAGAATCGATGCTCAGTCAGTGCGTTTGTAGACGGGGTCATGAACTCGCGATTCACCGAGAGGCCAGATGTCTTCCCAGATGCCCTGTGGCGGACCGAGGACCGGCCACACCGGATTCTTGTCCAGAAGCGTCGTCGCGCCCAGCTCGCGCAGCAGCGCGGCCTCCTCCTTGTAGAGCGGCGTCTGCAGCGCCATGAACGGCATGAACCCTCGCGACTGCGTGTAGTCGAGCGCGGTGAGGCCGTCTTGATCGACCGCGTCCATGTCGATCTCGAACGTGGCGAGCTCCTTGATGACGGTCTTGAAGCGCTTGCGCACGGCATAGTGCAGCGCCGTGCCGCCGCGGATCTCCTCTCGATGATTGACCAGCGCGATGACGTTGACGTCGGCACCGGCCTTCTGGAGAACGCGAATCAGTTCGAGTGCCTGTGGCTCGACCGCGCGGCCGGCGAGCACCGCGTGGATCGGCGTCTGCCGGTCGGCCGTGGTGATGGTCGCGTCGGCGCCATGTTCCAGCAACAGCTTCAGCACCTCGGCGTCGGCGTTCACGGCTGCGCGAATCAGCGGCGTGACGCCACGGGTGTAGACCACGCCCCGCGCGTTCGCCGGCTGGAAGAACAACTGCATGTTGGGATCGGCGCCGCGCTCGAGCAGCAGCTTGACGATCTCAATGCCCTTGGTCTGATTCGGCGCATCGATGGATGCCCGTCCACCGTCGATGCGGGTGCGCAGGTCGATCGCGGTGAGCAGCGGCGTCTCGCCGAAGATGTTCCACTGGTTGACGTCGGCGCCTGCCGCAATCAGCTGCTTCGCCAGATCCCAGTTCGCGTTCATGATCGCCACGAGCAGCGGCGACACGCTGTCAGGATCGGGCAGGTTGATGTCGGCCTTGTTGTCGAGCAGCACCTTCACGCACGCCGGGCAGTTTTCGCGCGCGGCGTAGAGCAGCGGCGTCAATCCGCCGCTGTCCAGATTCTTGGGACGGCCCTCGGCCTGGATGTGACGCTGATAGTTACGATCGATCGAGCGAGCGTTGACGTCGGCTCCCTTCGAGATGAGCAACTGCATCATCTCCGGATGCCGGCGCGCTGACGCCCACATCAGCGCGGTCTGCCCGCCCCACTTCTCTTTCGCATCGACGGTCGCGCCATGCTGCAGCAGGATCTGCGCGGCTTCGACGTTGCCGGTTCTCGCAACGGCGAGAAGCGCTGTCTGTCCTTCGGGATTCGGTGAGTCGGCGTTCGCGCCGGCTTCGAGCAGCACCCTCAACATCTCAGCGTTGCCGACTTCGGCGGCGAGCGTCATCGGTGACGCGCCGTACTTGTTGGCGAGCGAGACGTTGGCGCCGGCGCGCAGCAAGCGTTTCGCTTCGGCGACGTCGCCGTTGTAGACCGCCCACTGCAGCGGGGTGCTGCCGTCTGGGTTCGTGCGGTTTACGTTCTCTTTGGTCCGGCTCCCGCCTTCGCGCGCTGCGCTACGGCGGGCAGGAAAGCCGGACACTACACCCGTCTTTCCCTTCGCGGACTGCGGGTACGCGGGCCGGCTAAAGCCGGCCACCACGAGCGCCAATGTTGCGACGATGACGATCGATCTCACGATTAAACGTCCGTGAATACGCCCGTGTTGTCGGCGAACTTCTCGTAGTCCTGCGACGGCACACCCGCGCGATTCAGCATCGTCACGAGAATGTTGGCGTGCGGCGTGTCCTGCGGGAAGTGCAGGTGCTGGTTGCCCTTGACGCCACCGCCACGACCGATGAGCGCCTGCGGCAGCGGATCGTTGTTGTGCGCGTCGCTGTTGGCCATGTTGCTGCCGAACAGGACGAGCGAGTTGTCGAGGACGTTGCCGTTGCCCTCGCGCATCTCGTGGAGACGCTTGACGAACTTCGCGAACACCGCGGTGTGGTAGTTCTGAATCTTCCGCAGGTTGGCGATGCGGTCCGGGAATCCACCCCAGTGCGACGTCGGGTGGAACGCCTCATGGACGTCCAGGTTCGGATACGTCCGCATGCTCGCTTCCTCGACCATCTTCAGCGTCGCGACGCGCGTGCGATTGGTCTGCCACGAGAGCGCGATCATCTCGAACTGGATGTCGAGGAGTTCACCGAAGTCCTCAGGTGGACCGAGCGGCGCGCCAGGAATATCGTCGCGCAGCGACTTGGCGTTGGCCTCGAGCTTCTGCACGCGGCCTTCGATCTCACGAACTGAATCGAGATAGTCGTTGACCTTCGCCCGGTCGCCGGCATCGAGCTTCTTATTCAGACTCGCCGTTGCGTCGCGAACGTAATCGAGCAAACTGCCAGTCGTGCTCAGGATGGCTTCGCGTTCCTGCGCGGTGTCGCCCTGACCGAACATGCCGTAGAACGCCTTCCGCGGATTGCTCTCCATCGGCAGCGGCTGCCCCGGGGTGCGGAACGAAATCATGCCGCCCGGCTCGCCGCACAACTCCAGCGACGGGAGCGACGTGTCCTTGCCCAGGTGCTTCGCGGCGATCTGGTCCACGGTGATGCCGACGCCGGTCTTCGGATCACGACGACGCGGGCTGACGCAGTTGAGCCATGTCTCTTCGATGATGCCGTGCGGACTGGAGCTCTCACCGCCCTTGTTGCGCAGACCGCTGACGACGGTTACGTACTCGCGGAACGGTTCGAGCGGCTGAATGATGAACGGGAACTCGAAGTCGCGGCCAGTCTTCGTCGGCTGCCATTGATCCTGCAACGCGCCGTGCGGGAAATAGATGAAGCCAAGACGCGTGGTCGATGCCGCGAGCGTTTGCGCGAATGCCGTTCCGGCCGGGATCATCGCGTCCAGCAGTGGAAGCGCGATAGTTGCACCGGCGCCTTTGAGAACCATGCGCCGTGACAGATGCTTTCCGCTAAGAAACGACATCACTGCACTCCTGCGGTGTTGGTTGACGTGGGCTGTACCGACGCACTGCTGACGGGCGGCTTCACCGGCGCGGGCGCGACATCGTGCTCGACTTCTCTCTTGCGGAACGCATCGCTCGAGACGACGCCCATCACGATGGACTTGAAGCGGTAATTGTCGGCCTTCGCCTCACGGACGATGCGACGGACCGTGGGCATGTCGCGGTAGTCGAGGCTGCGACCCAATGCGTAGGTCATCAGGTTTTCGGTGAACGCCTGGATGAACTGATGATCGGGCCGCTCAGCGAGCGCACGGCGCAGGTCGTCGGGTCCAGTGATCGCGGTCCCATCCGGCAACTTGCCAGTCGGCTCGATGGGCGTCTGCGTATCCGGGTCATTGACGCGATACTGACCAACCGCGTTGAAGTTCTCGAGCGCGAACCCGAGTGGATCCATCACGCCATGACACGCGAAGCACGACGCCTTCTCGCGGTGCTGCTCGAGTCGCGCGCGCAACGTCTTCGCAGGCTGACCGCGCCGGTTCTCCGGCAGCGACGGCACCTCGAGCGGCGGATCGGCCGGCGGCGTACCCAGCAGGCGATCGAGGATCCACGCGCCACGCAGCACGGGTGACGTGCGATTGGGATACGCCGTCATCATCAGGATCGCGCCCTTCCCCAGCAGCCCCCGTCGCGCCGGGTTGTCGACGGTCACGCGACGGTAGTTCGCGCCCTTCACCGTCTCGATGCCGTAGTGCTGCGCGAGACGTTCATTGAGGAAGGTGTAGTCGGCGGTCAGCAGGTCCATCACGCTGTTGTCGCCGCGCAGCACGGCGTCCACGAACAGGCGCAACTCCTCTTTGAACATCGCCCGTGGATCGAGCAGCCCGCTGGCATGGGGGAACTGCGTGCGGTCCGGCGTGATCTCATCGAGCTTCTTGATGTGCAGCCACTGGAAGGCGAAGTCGTCGCTGAGCGATTTCGCGCGCGGGTCAGCGAGCATTCGCGCGAGCTGCGCCGCCAGCACATCGGGCTTGCTCAGACGCGACGCGGTCGCGAGCTTCACCAGCTCCTCGTCCGGGAGGCTGCTCCACAGGAAGAACGAGAGACGCGACGCGAGTTCCAGATCGCTCAGCGTGCGAGTCGCACCGGTGCCGGCACCCGACTCAGCGCGATACAAGAAGTGCGGGCTGGCCAGAATCGCGCTCAGCGCATCGCGCACGCCGCCTTCGAAGCCGCCACTCGCAGAACCCGCCTTGTAGAACGCCATCAGCGGGTTGACGTCTTCCGCGGTCACGGGACGACGGAACGCGCGGCGCGCGAGGTCCGCGACAATCCTATTCGCGCAGGCGGCTTCATCGCGCGGCCCCGTCGGAGTGCAGACGAAGATCTTCGATCGACTCGCCGACTTGCTCATGCCCGTGACGTTGAGCGGTCCGCGAATCTGCAACGCGTGTGCGGCCTGGATGCGCTCCTGCCCGCCCTCGAGCGCGATCGTGCGAGTGCGCTCGTCGCTCTCGGCGTAGCTGCGCTGCACGAACGTGATCGCCAGCTTGTGCTGCCCCTGCGTCGCCTTGAACTTGATCTTCCGCAGTCGTGCGTTGATGGCTTCGACCGCAGGATCCAGCGTCTGATCGATCGCCTTGTAATCGACGTCCCCGCCAATGTTCGTGCGATAGAACTCGACACCGTCGAGCAGCGCGAGGACGGTGTTCTCGAACTCCATGCGCGGCACTTCGCGCGCGAGCGCCATGTCACCAATGGTCAGCTCGTATTCGCCGTCGGCCGGGAAGTTGTGCTCGACGATGAAGCCGCCGCGCGTGCCGAAGGGCATACCCTCGAGGCGATGCTGCTGCCGGCCCGTGCCGGGAGCGCCCTGCGGCGGCAGCGAGATCACCATGTTGGCGACATCGCCGTACGTCGTCGTCTCGGCGAGCGCCTTCGGATTGCCGATCGCTTCGAGCGCGACAGCGCGCGCCGCGTAGATGTATTGGTCGATGAAGTTCGGCGAGACCTGCAAGGCCGCGGCGTTGTTATCGAAGTTGCCTTTGATGTTGTCGTCGGGCAACCAGGCCGTGGCGTCGATGTTGAGGCCGAGGAGATCGCGGATGGCGTAGCCGTACTCGCGGCGATTGAGGCGACGCAGCGCCACACGTCCCGGATTGGTGACGGTGGAGGCGCTATCGATCTTGGTCTCGAGAAATGAGACGAACTCGGCGGCCGCGTGCGCGTCCGGCCGCTTCGCACCGGCGGGCGGCATCAGACCGCCGCGCAGCTTGCGAATCACCTTCTCCGCGACTTCGGCGCTTTGGTCGGGCGCGTCGAGATTGAGTGCCGACAGCGTCAGGCCGCCTGACTTCAGCTTTTCGTTGTGGCAGGCGACGCAGTACTGATCGACCAGTGCTCGTTGCGGGGACTTCGCCGCGGTTGGGGTCTGGCTCTGGGCCGTGCCCTGAGCCGTGCTCTGGGCCGTGCCCTGAGCATTGCCCTGAGCCTGGCCTTCCAACCAGCGCTCGCTCAACGCGCAGACGTACAGAAGGGCGACAAGCGTCGCGACCGCGGTTCTCATGCCACCTTTCATTATCGCCCCGAAGTCTAGCGGCGGACCGCAGTGTTCACAAGGGGCGGAGCCCCATGTTCACAAGGGTTTTGGGCTATTCCGGTTGAGCCTTGCCGCGCGTATTCCTGCCGGAGAACACGATGTTGCGCGCTTCCGCGTTTACCGCCCTCGGCCTGTTTTTCTAGCCCTACCCGTCCAAAGCCACGCTGCCACCGGCCCGATTCGCATCCCGGGGCCCAACGACGGTTACCAGATCACCAAGAACGAAACCAGCCGACCGGCCCCGTCGGGCTACGAGGGTCGCACGGATATCTCGACCCTGACGGCCGTCGGCAACACCCCCGCGACCATGGGCAAGCGCATCGTCGTCCGCTTCGAGCTCGGGAATCAGATCCGAACCTGCCCGGCGGCCGATGGAACCGCTGAAGGCAAAGGCGTGTTCTCGATGACGCTCGATTACACCGACCAGCCGGCCAGCGGAGCGGCCAGCACG
Source organism: Acidobacteriota bacterium (assembly GCA_046765795.1). Classification (GTDB taxonomy): domain Bacteria; phylum Acidobacteriota; class Vicinamibacteria; order Vicinamibacterales; family UBA2999; genus Gp6-AA40. The sequence goes on from JBKPRH010000299.1 coordinate 5,983, forward strand.
GTTCATATCGAAATGAAGGCCGACGGCAAATATAAAGGTCAGGTCGGCGACGACGCCTGGGTCATGAACCCGGTCAATGGTGAGATCGACTACACCTACATGCAGACCGGAACGTTGCGCGACCCGAGCGGCGCCATTGCCACACCAGCGGGCAGCAACATCACGCAGCACGTCACGATCCCTTTCACCGTCAGCAAGGATCTGACTGCGCCGTCTCTCGGCGCCTTCTCCGGTGGCGATCCAACGCAAGGTCGATATGCGGAGGCACTCAGCGCGGGGAGCGCGCTCGTCTACTGGGCCGGCGTCTACTACTCGACGGCGCAAACGAAATGGCGTCAAGACAACACGTGCGTCAACGTGGAATTCGCGCCGCCCTCGTATACGGTGCGACTGGTGCCAGGCACAATGACCAGAGTGAACGCCGACATCAAAACGAAATCCGGTGCGACCGTGAAAGGCACGTTCATTGGCGCGCGAGCCAGGTCCGGGGTCGGCTCTGTCTTTCCGGCGACCGGTGCGTCGCCGTTGGCATTCACCTTCACGGCGCCGACGCAACGCGTCTCCCATGCGAGCTTCGTCGTGAATGCCACGTCTCGTGCGGGCATTGCATCAGGAGAGTGGTTCGCGGGTCTGGGTACCGACTGGAGCGGCCAAATCAACTTCACGTACACGTTCGCTGGTGATCAGGGCGGGGACGAGCTTCTGACCTGGTCGAATTCCTCGTCGACGCAGATCACGATTGAAGTGCGCGATGGCAAGGCAACCGCCAAGGGCCACACCGAAGTCCATAACATGGGCGAGCACAGGCGGCGTGCATTTCGTGGCAGTGGGACAACCATCATCTTCCAATCGAGCGACACGCTCGACGGCAAGCTCGAGGACGAGGGGCCAGCCCAATTCGAAGTCATCATCCCGAGGCCCGACACGTATGTGGTCAGCGTGATGTATGAGTTCAACCGCGAGGGAAAGTCTCAGGCGCAAATGTGCGTTGGCAGCAACCCCTGCACGCTGTCAGAGCAGCAGTTGATCATCACGCCGCCGCTGCCAGGGATCGGCGGAAAGATCGACGATCCGAATCATCTGCGCGGCACGAAGACCGACAGCAAGCCCGCCGGGTACAGAGGGACAGGCACAGTGACCTCCACTCTCTCCTGGGATCTCGCGCGGCAAGGCAGCGCACGATGATTCGCTAAAAACGCGGCTCCGAAATGCCGGGCCCTAGTGGCTCGTTTGCCACTGGCCGTGCAGTTCGCGCACGAGCGCTATGGCTTCGTCTGCGGTATCAACGCAGCGCGGAATATCGAAGTCGCCAGGATTGGCGAGCGCGAGACGCGGGTCCTGCATGCTTGTCCTCGCCCACTCGACGAGTCCTGTCCACATCTTCCCGACCAGGATGAGTGGCACTTCCTTCAGATGCCGCACCTGCAGCAACTGCCAGATCATCAGCATCTCGAGCACAGTACCGATGCCTCCGGGCACGACGACGAAGGCGTCGGAGGCAAGCACGAAATGATGGAGGCGAGTGAAGAACGTCTCGTGCGTGAAGCTCTGATCCACGAACGGATTCGCGTGCTGCTCGAACGGCAGCTCGACGCGGATCCCGAGTGAGCCCGTCGTGACGGCGCCCTTCGCGCCCTCGTTGGCCGCCTGCATCAAGCCGGGGCCGCCACCGGTCACGATGTCGCAGCCCATCTCGGAAAACGCCGCCGCCGTCCGCTTCACTTCCTCATAAACAAACGTACCTGGCTGCGCGCGAGCCGAACCGAAGATCGCGACACGATAGCGGTCGCGCTTCGACGGTTTCAGTCTCGTCAGGTTGTTCACGACCTTCCAGAGGTCGAGAACCGAGGTCACGAGCAGGTCTTTGACTGCGTCTTCATCCGCAAGGCTGACCATGCGGGACTCATCCACCTGCGTCCGGTCTTCCGCCACTGCTCGTGCCCCCAGCTCACATAGCAGCTTCGGTGCCAATAACAAGGCGCGGTCAGTCGGCGAGCGTTTGTGCCAGGCTGTCCAGCACCGCCTTCTCCTGCGCAGAAATCTTCGACGTGAGACCGAGAAAGCCACCGGCCGCCTCCGCGACGTTGCGCGCGCGTTCGAGTGCCGATGCGCGAATGTCGTCCCGTTCTTTTGGTGAGAGCAACGGCAGGAGCGCGCGCATCTGACGCTTCCACGCGTCCATGAGCTCCGCACCGGGTTGCCGCACCAGCCAGTTATTGAGCATCTGCCCCGCGACGCTGTCCGCCGCGATGCCCTGCGCGGCGGCGGCCTTCAGCACCGCTTCCCGCTCTTTCGGTTCGATCTGACCGTCGGCCCAGGCAACGGCCGCAAGCGGCACGAGTTGCAACGCCAGCACCGTCCCCGGTTCGAGACCGAGCTCAATTAGGCGATCGATCAACGCATCGTCGTTGACGCGTACGACGTCGCGCATCGCCGCTCGACGCTCCTGCTTCGCGGCCTTGTCACGCATCTGCTGCAGAAGCCGGGCATTTTCCTTCGCAAAGAATGCGTCCTCGAGCCCCTTGCCGGCATCGTTCAAACTGTTTCGGTCCACGTCAGTCTCCTGTCCGCTACACTTCTTGATAGCGAATGCGAGGCACACCCGGAATACGTAACGACGCGCTGAGTCGTTTCGTCGAGCGTCATCCCAGGCTATTCGTATTGACTGGTGCGGGTTGCAGCACCGACTCGGGCATTCCCGATTACCGCGACAGCAGCGGTGAATGGAAACGCCGCCCGCCGATTCGTTATCAGGAGTTTGTGGGCGACGAGCGCGCGCGGAAGCGCTACTGGGCGAGGAGCCTCGCCGGCTTCCGCCGGATGCGACTGGCGCGTCCAAACGACGCGCACCACGCGCTGGCGATGCTCGAACGCCGCGGACGAATCGCTCAGCTCGTCACGCAAAACGTCGATGGCTTGCACGACGCAGCCGGCAGCGAGAACGTCATCGATCTTCACGGACGCATCGATACCGTGCGCTGTCTCGGTTGCCGACGACGAACGTCTCGCGAAGCGTTACAGCTCGCACTCGAACGGCGGAATCCCGACTTTGCCGCGCTCGATGCCGTTGAAGCGCCGGACGGAGACGCCGATCTCGAAGGCGTTGCGTTCGAGTCGTTCGACGTGCCTGCGTGCGAGGCGTGTGGTGGGATGCTGAAGCCCGACGTCGTGTTCTTCGGTGAGAACGTGCCAGTGGAGCGCGTGCAGCGAGCGATGGCGCCGATTGCCACTTCCGACGCAATGCTCGTCGTCGGATCGTCGCTGATGATCTATTCCGGCTATCGCTTCGTGACCGCCGCGGCCGATGCAGGCAAACCGATCGCGGCGATCAACATCGGCCGAACGCGAGCGGACGATCTGCTCGCGCTCAAGGTCGAGGACCGCTGCGCGAACGCGCTTCGTTTGCTTACATCCTCACCGCCTCGATGACGCCACGCTAGGTGTCTGTCGGGGTCTCCGCCCATTTGTTTCCTGGCGCATATCCACAGAGCCAATTCAAAGCGCGGTGTCGCTCCATAGCGATGGAAGTGACCTGGGACCATTCATCGGGCGTCAGTCCCGCATACGAACGGCCGAATGCCGGAAAGTCTCCGTCGATAGCGTCGAACAGGCCGTCGCTTGCCGCTCTCTCAGCGGCCATCCGAACAATGTCGTCCAGCGACATGCCGTTTGGAAGTTGGACCGGGCGCCCTTGTTCTTGCAGCTGACGAGTCCTACTGCGCCAGTGCCACAACTCCGCGATACCGCGCGCGTTCGAAATCACCTCCGGGTCGCGCAACTGTGCATTTCGGATCACCGCCACGAGATCATCCGAACCCAAACGCTTCACGTGCTCGACGTCCGATTGCGTGTCGTAGGGTGGCAACTCGTCAACGTATCCGAGCGCCCAGAGCAGGCACTCCTCAGCCTCCATCAACCACGACACGTTGATCATGGTTCGCCTGTCGATTTTGTCTGGCGTGGCGAGTACGAACGACCGCTCGCTCGAAGACATCGACGACCACAAACCGGTGTCCTTTAGTC
>JBKPRH010000300.1:0-5500 GCA_046765795.1 Acidobacteriota bacterium
CCGCACGGTCGATCGCGTGCGGGAAGGTGACTACGTCGAAGACATGCTCAAGGCCGGCGTGATGAACGGCCTGGCGCGCACGTGGAAGGACCCGCAGAAATTTCTCCACGACCTGCACAAAGGTCTGTGGGCCCATCACAACAAGCTGGACGCCAATGTGGTGTAGGGAATCCAAAATGCAAAATGCAAGATGCAAACAAAACCGCGCCCGTCTAACGGACGTTTTGCATTTTAACTTTCGCATTTTGCATTACGTCGTCGCAGTCGTCGTGATGGCAGCGACCGCGCATGCGCAATCACCCCTGGCCGATCGCATTCAGTCAGGAGACCGCCGCGCCGCGATGGACCTCGTCGCCAAGGGCGCCGACGTGAATCAGGCACAGGCCGACGGGACGACGCCGCTGCTTTGGGCCGTGTATCGGTTCGATCGCGAGTTGGTGCAGACGCTGCTGAAGAAAGGCGCGCGCGTCAATACGATCAATCGTTACGGTGCAAGCCCCCTCAGCGAGTCTGTGCGCGTCGCCAACCTCGAGATCACCGAGATGCTGCTCGAGGCCGGAGCGGATGTGAATGTTGAGAACGAAGACGGACAGACCCCGCTGATGCTGGCCGCGCGGACAGGCAACGTCGCCTTGGCGACGAAGCTCGTGCAGCGCGGCGCCGACATCAATCGCCGCGAGCGGTTCCGTCAGCAATCAGCCGTGATGTGGGCGGCCGCGCAGAATCATCCGGAGATGGTGGCGTTCCTGATCTCGAAGGGCGCCGACCTCACCGTGCGGGCGCAGGCCAACGACTGGGAGACGCAGATCACCAGCGAGCCGCGCGTGCAGTACCGCCCCACGGGTGGTCTGACGCCGTTGCTCTACGCCGCACGCGCCGGATGTCTCGGCTGCGTGAAGGCGATGGTCGAAGCCGGCGCCGATAAGGATCGTCCCAATCCCGACGGGATGACGCCGATGATCATGGCGCTCGACAACAACTATCCCGCCGTCGCCCACTACCTGCTCGAGCGCGGCGCCAGCCCGCTCACGTGGGACTGGTGGGGACGAACACCGCTCTACATCGCGGTGACGATGCGCGGTGGATTGGACGGCCGTTCCGGATCGCGATCCCCCGAGTCGCTGGCGTTCATCAAGGCGCTGCTCGCAGCCGGGGTGAATGTGAACGCGCAGCTCGCGTTCAAGGAGCCGAGTCGCGGCGGACGCGACAATCGCTTCAGAGACGATCTCCTGACCACTGGCGCCACGCCGTTGTTGCGCGCCGCGCAGACCTTCGACAACGACGTCGTGCGTCTGCTGCTCGAGCACGGCGCGCTCGTCGATCTGCCCAACGCGTCGGGCGTCACGCCGTTCATGGCTGCGGCTGGCGTCGGCACACGCACCGGCGGTGGTGTACTCGGCCCTGGTGTTCCCGACAACGTCATCGCGCTCTCGCTCGAGACGATGGAGATCCTGCGAAAGGCCGGAGCGGACGTCAACGCACGCATCACCGACGTCACGAGCCTGACCGCGCGCATTGCGCGAACGAACACGCTGACCGGCCGTCAGGGGCAGACGACGCTCTTCTTCGCCGCCGAGACCGGACGCACCGAGGTGGTGAAGTATCTGCTCGCTAACGGCGCCAAGCCGGATCTGCTGGACGACATGGGTAAGTCTCCAATCGACGTGGTCGATGGCGGCCGCCGCGATGGCCGCTCCAAAGAGATCGTGTCGTTGCTTCAGCAGCGCTAACTCGGAAGCACACGAGCGTTCGTCTCCCGTCACACCCGTATGCGAAGATCGCGGCGGCTTCAGCATCATGAGCCTGGTTCGAGTGCGGCGAAGTCTTCGGCAAGCGAGTCGGCGCATTCGCCAGGCGCGAATGCTGATTCGTTCACTGCGATTCCGCGATCGGCCTGTCGCGGCACACCTCATTCCCATCCGTCGCTGCAATCTGTCCTGCACCTACTGCAACGAGTACGACGATCGATCGGCGCCGATTCCCACGGCCGAGGTCTTTCGCCGCATCGATCGGCTGGTCGCGCTCGGCACCGGCGTGATCACGTTGAGCGGCGGCGAGCCGATGCTGCATCCGGACCTCGATCAGATCATCAGCCACATCAGGCGACGTGGTGCGATCGCGACGCTCATCACCAACGGGTACTTTTTGACCCGCGATCGCATCGGGCGTCTGAATCGTGCCGGCCTCGATCACCTGCAGATCAGCATCGACAACGTGCAGCCAGACGAGGTGTCGAAGAAGAGTCTCAAGGTGCTCGACCAGAAGCTGGTCTCGCTGTCCGCAGTCGCCGAGTTCGATGTCACGGTGAACTCCGTCGTCGGTAGCGGCATCAAGCATCCCGAGGATGCGTTGACGGTCGCGAGTCGCGCGCGCGAGCTGGGGTTCTCGACGACCGTCGGAATCATTCACGACGGCTCCGGGCATCTGGTGAAGCTTGACGAGACGCAGCGGGCCATTCTCGAACGCGTCGTGGCGCTCGGGAAGTCGGCGTTCGACTACGCGAACTACAACCGGTTCCAGAAGAACCTCGCCGATGGACAGCCCAACGAGTGGCAGTGTCGCGCGGGCGCACGGTATCTCTACGTGTGCGAGGATGGTCTCGTGCATTGGTGCTCGCAGCAGCGCGGCCATCCAGGGATTCCGCTCGATCGCTACGGCGAAGAGGATCTGCGCCGCGAATACGACACCGTCAAGACGTGTGCGCCGTTCTGCACCGTGGGCTGCGTGCATCGCGTCGCACAAGTCGACGAGCTTCGTGGTGACCCGCAGCGAACGCTGGCGCGGTGGTTTGCTGCGCCGGATCGTGGAGCGCCACCGCAGTTTCCACTGCCGGTGAAGGTCCTGAAGTGGGCGTTTGTCACGAGCCCGGGACGCCATCTCTTTCGCAAGGCAGCAGCCGGTCTCTCCGGCGATACCCGTCCACATTGAGCAGAGCCACGCTGCCGTTTGAGTTATTCGTCATCGGCTACCTGATGTTCTTTGCGGTGGCCGCAGCGTTTGCGGATGTCGACCGCCCGCGACGAGTCCGTACCGCATTGACGGCCCTCTCGTGTGCGGTGCTCGTCTACGGTGCGTCGCGAACGCTAACTCTGAACGCGCGTCTATGGCTTCCGTTCTTGTACATCCCACTCGGCTACTGGATTCCAGTGCCGCTCGTGCCGTCGCGACGGGGGAGCGCCTTCGAAACGTGGCTCGTTCGCAGCGATGACATGCTGCGCGGCATCGCTCGCGCGTTGCCGCGTTGGCTTGCCTACATCGTTGAAGTCGGCTACCTGACGTGCTTCCCTCTGATTCCGATTTCGTTCGCGGTCGTCTGGATGGCGGGAACGAAAGAAGACGTCGCGCGCTTTTGGATGGCGGTGCTCCTCGCCGGGTATGGCTGCTACATCACGCTGCCGTGGCTCGTGAGCCGACCGCCGCGTCTGCTCGAAGGCGCCCCGGCTCCTGCAGAACCGAGCAGCGTCAGTCGAGCGAACGTGTTCGTGCTTGGCCGTGTCAGCCATCACCTGAACACCTTTCCGAGCGGACACGTCGCCGTGACGATGGCTGCGGCGTTCGCTGCCGGCGCCGTTGCGCCGGTGCCCGGTCTCGTGCTCGGCGTGTTCGCGACTGGTGTGGCGCTTGGAGCTGTGGCCGGCCGCTACCACTACGTCATCGACGTCATGATTGGAGTCGTGCTCGGCATCGCTGCGAGTGCTGCGGTGATCGTCGGCAGGAGCTAGGCCGGTCCGAAAGGACCGGCCCTACACGCGTCTCATTCGCACGACGAGAATCGGTGGAATGTCCGGCATGTCGTTCCACTTCACGCCGGCCTTCGGCGTCTCCATCGGCGCGAAGCCCGGTTCTTCAAAGCCATCGACGACAAAACCGGCATCAAACCCTTGCTGCAGCAAGCGGCTGAGCGGGCGATGAAAGAAGAAATGCGGCTCCGGTTGTCCGATAATGCCCTCGGTCTTTCGTGCCGACGGCGACAAATACGATGACACCTTCACTCCGGTACGAATGACGTGCCGGCCCGGCCCATCCTCGTACATCTCCGCAAACCGCTGCATCGTTGCCGAATGAAAGCAGGGGTGCGTCACAGAAAAAACGAATGCGCCGCCTCGTGGCAGTACCGTGCCGAGTGCGCGGAACAGCGGAGCGATCTCGGGCATGTCCATCAGCGCCATCGTGCAGACGGCTTTTGTGAACTGGTTGCCGTCGAGTGATAGCAGATCGTCAGTGCTTGCCGCGTCGAGCACTCGGTAGTCGATCGATGCATCGGCACGTGTGCGTTCGCGCGCGCGAGCGATGAACTCGGTGCTCGTGTCGATGGCAATGACCTTGGCACCGAGCAATGCCATGCGACGCGCGAATCGTCCTGCACCGCACGCGATATCGAGGATCGTGTCGCTACTCGTGATGCTCAGCAGACGCTCGGTTGCCGGCTCAATGAGCAGCGTCTGAAAATCGTTGCCCTCGCCGATGCGGTCGTCCCACCAGCGGGCATTGGCGTTCCAGATCCGGCGGTTCTCTTCAACGTGTTCGGGAAAGTCGGCGTTCATCGGCTCACTTCAACAGGACCGCGCGTTGCCTGATTGATCTGTCGTATCGCGCCAAGGTGATACCCGAGGTGCGCGATGCTGCCGACGATGCCGTTCAATTCAATCGGCTGTACGTCACGGGGCGTGCCCAGTGCGTCGAGCCAGCGAGCGGTTTCGGCTCGCAGTTCCTCGCGGCGCGTCCGCCATTCTTCCTCCGACACCGTCGTCTTCTTCCAACTGGTGCTCCAGTCGGCGGTGCCGAACGGGTTCTCGCCGGCGCTCCAGCGATTCATCAATGACAGGCCGTAACGAAGATGATCGACGTGGGCGGCGATTGATGATCCCGTCGGCGTCAGCGCGGATGCGGCTTGCGCCGAGAGCTTGTCCAGCGAGCGGAGCAGGCCTTCGTCGCCAGCGTTCAACATGTACGCGCCGTCCTTGGGTGCGCCGTTCACGAGCTCACTGAAGAGGGTGGTCAGCGTGCGTGATATGTCAGCCGTGTTCATGGCCTGGATGACTCCGATTCCTGTCGTTAGCTTCTAACTATGGCGGTTATCGTGCGGACGTCACCGCCTTGGGTTCCCGCGAGCCATGCGTTAAGCGTGTTCCACGCGTCGCGCGCGGCTGATGTCCCCAACGCGCGCGCGGCACAGTCCACGAACTTCTCCGACAATTCCTCGTCAGATAGCCTTCCTGGATAACCGCGCGCGCCGTCTGCACTCTCTGACCACTCTCGGCCGTCGCGCCGACGAACGGTGACTCGCGCCTGCGAGAGCGGCGCTGCTGTATCGAACGCCGCATTCGCGCGCAGCGAGACTCGCGGCATGAGCGACTGCACGTCAGGGTGATGAATCGACTCGGGCGTGAATGTGTCGATGCCGATCCGTTGAAAGACAACGGTAGCGGCAGCGCAGAACGGCATGCTGAACTTGGCCTCGAGACTAGTGGACGGACTGGGATGAATGAGCAGTCGCGGT
>JBKPRH010000301.1:0-18680 GCA_046765795.1 Acidobacteriota bacterium
GTTCATGACCCTGTTCCCCAACGCCGTGCGCAGCCTCATCACAGAACGCGTCAGCCTCGAGGACGCCCCTGAGCTGTTGCGCCAAACGGGGGGCATCAAGCAAGTCATCGAGATCGCGGCTTGAGTGCTCGGCGTGGTCGCCGACTTGGGAGAACAGGATCGCCATGAACGTCATCGTCGTCGGCGGAGGTCCCGCGGGACTACGAGCCGCGATGCGCGCCCAAGAGTTGGGCGCCGCGGTCACGCTCATCGAGGCCGAGCGTCTGGGTGGGACATGTTTCAACACAGGTCCTGCACCCGTCCGAACGTTGGCGCGGGCCGCTCGCCTGCGCCACGACGCGACGGGATACGCGGCCTTTGGTCTGAAGGGCAGCATTCCCACCGTCGACATCAGCGCGGCGATCGCCAATGCCATCCGAGTGGCTGACTACGCCCATGACGATCTCCACCTCACCGAACGAGTGAGAGACATCGGCGTCGAGGTCATCGATCGGGCGGGTCCAGCTCATTTCGTCGACCGCTTGACGCTGGCGCTTGGCGATGGCCGGCGGGTTCAGGGCGACCGCATCGTGCTATCGGTTGGCGGACGTGCTCGCAAGCTACCTATACCCGGACACGAGCTGGCGCTGTCATTCGACGATCTCTGGTCGCTTCGTACACTCCCCGCGCGCGTCATCGTCGTCGGCGGCGCAGCGACTGGGTGCCAGCTGGCGTCCATCCTGTTGGACTTCGGTGTCGAGGTGATGTTGCTCGAGGGTGCCGATCGACTCATCCCACGGAGTGACATCGACATTTCACGAGGATTGGAAGCCGGCTTCGTCGATCGCGGGATGCGAGTGATCAGTGCAGCCCGCTCCAACAAGATCGAAGCGGTGGATGGCCATCTGCGACTTGCGTACAACAGGGATGGACAACCGCAGAATCTGGACGCTGACGCGATTTTCCTCGCCGTCGGGTGGCCGGGCAACATCTCCGGGCTTCGACTCGATGTCGCAGGTGTCGAGACGGAGGGACCGTACATCAAGACCGACGAATTCCTACGCACGAGTGTCGCGGAGATCTTTGCGGCAGGCGATGTCAACGGCCTCAGCATGCTGGTGAAGAGCGCAGCGCTTCAGGGCATCATCGCAGCGGAGAACGCGGTGCGCGGCCCGCACCGGATCTATCACCCACACGTCGTCGCGAGTGGAAGTTTCACACAACCGGAGTACGCCTCGGTCGGGTTGACCGAGGAAGAAGCCCGCGCCGCGCACGACTGCATCGTCGAAGTCGTCAGATACGACCACCTCCCGCGAGCCATCATCGATGGACGACCTGAGGGTCTGTGCAAACTCATCGTCGACCGCCGCACACGGGCAGTCCTGGGTGCTCATGTGCTCGGTTCGTATTCCGCGGAGATCATTCAGGTGGCGGCCACGTGCATGGTGGCCAGGATGGATGTACGGCAGATCGCCGAGCTCGAGCTGGCCTTCCCGACCTTCACCGAGGCCATCGGGATCGCCGCGCTACAGTGCGTGCGAACACTCGGCCTCGAGCCTCCGGAATGGACAGGCTCGTTTGTCGAAGAGGCGCCAGCGCTCGTCAAGAGCCGGGCGAGAACACGATGACAGCTCGGCGACACCGAACAACAACAGCGACGAGTTCCGCAGCGGCTGTCCCCTGTACGAACGAGCAGACACAGCTCGGCGAAGGCGCGCGCTGGGATGCCCGACGGAACGAGCTATTACGTGTGGACATACTCGCCGGACGTGTCTATCGCGACACAGTCGCCACGGACGGCGGTCTTCTTCCCGTTCGCACGTATCGGATATCCGGGACGGTCGGAGCGATCGCGCCCATCGATGGCGACGAAGGATGGCTGCTGGCGGCTGGTCGAGGCTTCGTGCATCTGGCCATGGACGGATCTGTGCGGCTGCTCGCTGAAGTGGCCCCTCCAGGCACTCGAATGAACGACGCCGCGTGCGATCCGCAGGGCCGGCTCTGGTCAGGCACGCTCGCCGACGATCATCGCGCTGGAGGTGGAGCGCTGTACCGGCTCGATCGAGATGGTCGAACCGAGTTAATGCTCGACGGCCTGACGATCTCCAACGGACTGGGCTGGAGCCCCGATGGCCGCACGATGTATCTGGCCGACAGCGGTCCAGGAGTCGTGCACGCCTTCTCGTTCGACGGCGAACGAGGACTGATTGCGGACGGCCGCGTACTGATCACGGTCGCGAAGGACGTTGGATCGCCAGACGGCCTGACCGTCGATGCCAACGGTGACATCTGGATCGCGATCTTCGGGGGGAGACGCATTCAGCGATATACCTCCGACGGCGTGCTGCAAAAGGAGTACACCGTCCCGGCTGACCAGTGCACGTCGTGTGCGTTCGGTGGGCCCGGGCTCAACCGGCTGTATGTGACCACCGCCACTGAAAACTGGACCGACGAACAGCGCCGCGCCGAACCCGGTGCGGGGCTGGTCTATCGGTTGGATACGGATGCCACCGGGCGGCCAGCGGCTCCGTTCCGACCGGACCGAAACTGGTGGGCCAAGGCGATCAGCGCGGCGTGAGCGACAGAGGCTGCACACATGCTCGGAGCGATCGGCAACTGGGCACTCCTCATCTTCATCGCATTCCTCGCCGTCACGGGCTTCCTGTACATGATGCGAGGCACCGTCGTCCGCCATGTCCGCGCGGTGGGGGCCGACGGTTCGCCAGTCGGGCCATGGGAATCCCAGTTTCCACTCAGTGTGGCGATGCTGACTGGCACGAGCCTTCTGTCAGGGAACCTCGTCGAGCTGGCGCTGAATGGCGATGGGACAAAACCCCGTCTCTGGGACGACCTGCGATCCGCCACCGAGTCGATCACGCTTCAGCTGTACTACAAGAACAGAGGCGCGATGGCCGACATGCTGCAGCACATCCTGATCGAACGCGCCGCCGCCGGCGTACGCGTGTTCCTACTCTATGACGCGTTCGGCACCCAAGGCCTCGCGAGGTCCTCCCGGCAGGCCCTCGAGGACGCTGGCGTCGTTGTGGTGCCATTTCGTCCGCTGAGCCTTTGGAGGCTGCACTTGCTGCAGAACCGCTCGCACATACGCGGCATCGTCATCGACGGTCGCATCGGATGGACCGGCGGGTTCGGTATTGACGACAAATGGTTCGGAGACGGGCTGACGAACGGATCCTGGAGAGAGACGAACGTGCGTTTCGAGGGTCCCGCGGTCCGGCAGCTCCAGGCGGCATTTGCCGCGGCATGGGCAGAAGCCACCGGCGTGTTGCTCACGGGCCGGATGACGATGAGCCGTAGTGACAACGGCCGCACGACGGCGGGCCTGCTTCAGGCTATTCCAACGATGGGGAGTACGGCGGCTGAGCGCTTCCTCGCGCTGTCCATCGCCGGGGCCACGACCTCGCTGTACATCACGAACCCGTACTTCGTGCCGGATCGCAATTTCATCGGGTTGCTCGTCGATGCGGCGCGTCGTGGTGTGGACGTGCGTATTCTCACGGCCGGCGCCCATACCGACATCCGCACGGTTCGTATGGCCGGACGCGCCAGCTATGCTTGCCTGCTGGCGGCCGGCGTGCGCATCTACGAATGGAAACCGTCAGCGCTGCACGCCAAGACGTTCGTCGCGGATGGCATCTGGTCAACAGTGGGCTCGATCAACTTTGACAATCGATCGCTGGTCCTCAACGATGAAGCCACGCTGATGATCCTGGACGAGGGCATCGGAAGCCAGATGACCAGCGTCTTCTTTGACGACCTCGCCCATGCAGACGAAATCACCGTGAACGGATTTCGCCAGCGGCCCTGGCCCTATCGCATCGTTGAACAGGCGGCCAACCTGCTCTCACCGGTGCTGTAAGGTGATGCCGGCAGAGCAGCCATGATTTCGAACGCCGTGCTGCTGTTCTTTGTCATCGATCCCTTTGGCCTGATTCCTTTGTACGCCGCTATCCTGCGACGTGTCCCCGCCGCACGCCGGACGCGCGTGCTCGTTCGCGAGTTGGTGTTCGCGCTCGTGGCACTGATCCTGTTCCTCTTTACCGGCAAATATGTGCTGCGGGCGATGCACATCTCCGAGCCTGCGATGACGATCTCCGGTGCACTGATTCTGTTTCTGATTGCGCTGCCGATGATCTTCCCGACGATCAAGTTGAGCATGGAGAGCGACGACGCATCCGAACCGTTCATCGTGCCACTGGCGACGCCGCTCTTTGCGGGGCCATCCGCGCTGGCGTTCGTCATGGTGATGGGCACCCAAGCCGCCGCCAATTGGGTCTCGTGGCTCGGCACCGTATGCCTCGCATGGGCGGGTGCATCCGCCATCGTGTTGCTCGGTCACGTGTTTGCGCGGTGGATCGGTGAGCGTGGCCTGGTCGCGATCGAGCGGCTCACGGGGATGTTCCTCGTCGCGATCGCCGTCGAGATGTTGTTATCCGGGCTCTCCAGATATCTGGGCCATTCAACTGTCCCGGTGAACTGACGGAAACTGGGCCTTGGCCTCGCGGATGAACAGCGCGCGAATCTTGTCCCAGAAGTCGCCACCCAGAACGAGAATGCTCGCGAGGAGGAGCACGTCGATGGCGAGCGAGGCGCGGATTTCTAGTGCGATCTCATTCGCCACGAAGTAGCCGAGATAGCGCTCCAGCAAGCCGCACAGCATCGCGGCGACGAACATCACAACGCCGATCCGGTAGCGAACGGGGCCCACTTCGGCGGGCGGTTTCAGGAAGCCAAACACTTTCGTCTTCAGGTAATTGAATCCAGGCTTGCCTAGGATCGCGATCGCGGCGAGTACGCCGATCTTTGGGCCGATGAACACGACGATCCCGGACATCGTTGCCTGTGCCGATGTCGTCAGCGAGCTCGCGGTAATGATCGCCACGGTCACGAGCGTCACCAACCAACCGAGCGCAAACACGCTCACGCCGGCAACGATGCGCCCTTTCGGCGGCGCCGCCGCGACTTCGGCCATCGTCATGAGTGAGTCCTGGCCGATCTCGTCAGGCGTTGCACGTGAAGAACTTCGTCTCACGTGCCGACGGCCCTTGGCGCGAGATGGAGTGAGGCGAGCCGATCGATGGCCAGGGCCGCGGCCACGCCGGCCATGGTTGCGACACCAACTGTCGCCAGGCACGTGATGGTGGCAGTGTATGGGCCACCGAGACCGAGCACGAGCATCGCCGCGGTGAACGGCAGTCGATAACCGCCGGCGATGCCACCCGCTGCCCCGGCCGCACCCGCAAGGTCGCTGGGCACATGGAACGCAGGAGCGAATGCCCGGCCGGCAATGTCGCCGATAGCGAGGAACGGAACGAACACGCCGCCACAACCGCCTGCGATCACGGCGGCAGTCGTCGCCGCGGCGCGCACCATTGCCACGCCCAACAATGTGAACACACCAGTGTGAGTTACCTCCGCCCAGGCAGCCGCTCCTGAACCTGGGCCGATCGCCGACGAGGGCGAAGCGATCATCGCAAGGACGATCGTCGCCGTGGCCACACCGAGGCCACCGACCACGAGACGAAAGATTGGAAAGTTCTGCTGCCACCCTCGTGCCCAGTAGATCGCGAGACCGGTGAGCGACGTGATCGTCCCGGCCACCAATCCGACGAGGAGCGCAGTGCCGAGCGCGATGGCGAGATCGCCGGGAGCCGTCTTCGGCACGTTCAATCGGATCAGGTCAAGATGGAACGCGATGTTGATGGCCCACCCGACGAACCCACCCATCAACGCCGCGGTCACACGCTCGGCGCTCAATGGGACCCGTCTCCGCCGGCCAAGCTCGAGGATGAACGCAGTGCCGACAAGAGGAATTCCCACCAGCGCAGACACACCTGCTGCACCACCTCCGACGCCAGCGGGCCTGACAAGGCGGCGCCACCAGCCGCCACGATCCCCGAGCCATACGCCTGCAGACACACCAAGATGGGCCGCCGGCGATTCCGTCCCCATCGGCGCACCAAGACCAACCGTCGCGATGATGGCCAGCGCCCGTATCGGCGCCAGACGCCAGGGAAACCGCTCCTCTTCCCCCGCCGTGGCCAACACGTCGGCAGTGAGGTCGGCGCGGATGACGTCCCGCGTTGACATCGAGTTCAACGACCAGCGCCGCCCGGATCGCTGGCGACCCGAATCGGGCACCAGGGTCTGCAACGCTTCACCTCTGTGGTACCCCTGCAGGATCACCACGGCGATCACCAACCCGATGAGTGGGAAGACGATGAGTCCGACGATGCCCTGATTCGACACGACCGTCAGGATTCCCTTGATCACCTCGGTCACGATCACGGCGGTCGTTGCCCCTGCCAATCCGCCGATTAATCCACCGAGGACAGCAATGCCGGCGCCCATGTTCACGAGACCATCACTCGTTCGGAGGAGGTCAGCCGCATCGCTCCGCCGCCGGTCAACGCGAGCTCGTTGATGTGAAAGCTGCCGCGGTACAAGTCAGGCCCTACCGACCCGAGCGATACCGACGGCGCTGAGCACAGGACGACGTCACCCTTGGTGCCGATCCAATCGTGATGGCGATGGCCGTGAAAGATCACGACATGCGAGGCATGCCGTGCGATCGCCGCAAGAACATCCGGCGCGTTCATCAGCGAGAGCGCAATGCGATCGGTGAGTTTCACCGAGGCGACCGGATACTCGACGACGTGATGGTGAAGCAGGACGATCCAGGCGCGATCGGGAAACGCATTCAGGATCGCCCTGAACTTCTTCAGCTCCGCCCGGCCGATGACGCCGACGGCGTTGGTCGCCGAAAAGTGACTCCGGGCGTTCGAGTCGAGCAGGATCACGCCGCATCCTCCCGGTTCCGCCGACGGGACCACCAGCGGGAAGACGTCGTTCCATACCTTGGCGATTTCCCACCGCCCGCGCCATGTGCCTTGCTCCGCCAGCTCGCGCAGGCGCGTCACTCGATCCGGCGCTGACAAGTAGTCCCTCAGGGTTGGCCCGAGTCCGCCGGCAGCGTTCACGATGTGGACGCGCTCGCCTTGCACCTCGTCCAGCGCCACGATGAATCGAAGCCTCCGGAGCGCGTGACCGACACTCCACGGCAGATCGAACCGGCCGGTGTTCGTGCGATCGACGATGTTGACATCGTGATTGCCCGGCACGAAGAGCACTCGTGAACGGATGTCGGGATTGCCCTTGAGGATGTCGAGGAACTCCACCCATTCGGCGCGTGTGCCCGCGTCAGTGACATCGCCGCTGACGAGCACGCAGTCGAACGGCGTCGCCGCGTGAATCGCACTCAGCTTGGTGAGCGCGTGCTCCACAGACCCGTTGCCCGGCGGGCCGTGTGTGCCGCACTCCATGCGATAGCCATAGCGTTCACCCACGAGATGCAGATCCGACAGATGTGCGACGCGCACGATGGGTGCATGACTGATCGGTGGTCCCGGCGTCCAGTCGCGCAGCGGATACCGCGTCCCAATCTCGCGCCACATCCAATACAAGCTGGCGGCGACGGTGGACAGACTGAGGACGATTGCCGCGTTGGCGAGACCGGCTTTGGCCACCGCCCATGGCTGCAGGATCACGTCGCCGATCGCGGGGCGGGCAAGGACGCCGATGCTCCACGTCACCAGAAGACCGCTCCCGGCGAGCAGTATCGCGGCCAGCACGGTCCCGAGGCGGCGACGCCGATCGAGTTCGACTGACGCACGCGTCTCGCCGCCGAAGCGCTCGAGGACCGCGCTGATCGTCTCGCGCAGGCCGACGAATAGTGGAAAGACAAGCGTGTAGTGAAGGTGCCAGAGATTCTCGATGGCCATCGAGAGCAGCGGCCTGGCAATCCAGAGCACGACACCAACAAACAGCGCGATCGAGAACAGGGCCGCGAAGGGACGGCTCATAATCGTCGCGGCCGCATCGAACTTGTAGCGGCCATAGGTCACGATCAGAGGCACCGCCAACCCCACCGCCAGCGCCGGGACGATGACCAACATGAGGAACGAAATCGACGCGGTGAGATAGTTGAACTCGAGCGCTGTCGACACGATGACGTTGCGCCAACCGCGCCCGTACGGGCTCGTCCGGTTGTCATCGGCATCGCCCTGTCGCAGATCCCAAAGGTGGGTCCGCGAATCCAGCACGCTCATCGGTCGGCTCTTTGTAGGGCGGGTCCTGTGGACCCGCCATGACTGATTCGGCCGCGGCGGTTACCGCCCGCGTCCGCGCACACCGCCAACCGTGCGAGAAAGTCTTGCAGCAGGCCGTGATGATTCCAGCTCGCTCCGCTCATCACGTCTGCGGCGCGCGCTGCTGTTCGCCGTCGCGCGCGGCAGCGGTGTCGACACGCGGGCCCGGCTGATGCCCAGTACATCCCCAGGCGCTTTCTTTTCACGACCGGTACTCGCCCTGCGCGCGCTGGTCGACTTCGATGCGCTTCGTTTCTTGGCCACGGACCCGCCTTTCTAGTGCCGCGTCAATCGCTCGGGCGTGAGCAGATCGCCGACCTGATCGCGCGTCAGCAGTCCCGACGACACCACGAGGTCGGCAATGTTTGCGTTCGTCGCCAACGCTTCCTTGGCGAGCTTCGACGCCGCGGCATACCCGATATGGGGAATCAGTGCGGTGATGACACCGACCGAGGAACTCGTTTGTGCTGCCAATCGATCCGTGTTGGCGGTGATGCCCGTGACGCAGTTCGTGCGCAACGTCGCCATCGCCGCCGTCGTCCACTGCAGGCCTTCGAAGAGGACATGCGCCATCACGGGCTCGAATGCGTTCAACTGCAGCTGTCCTGCCTCCGCTGCCATCGTCAGCGTGACGTCGGCACCAGCCACCACGAACGCGACCTCGTTGACGACCTCGGGGATGACGGGATTGACCTTGCCGGGCATGATGCTCGAGCCGGCCTGCCGCGGCGGAAGATTGATCTCACCGAGCCCGGCTTGCGGTCCCGACGCCAGCAGCCGCAGATCGTTGCAGATCTTCGACAGCTTCATCGCGCTTCGCTTCAGCGTGGATGACAGGTCCAGAAAGACGCCCACGTCGGTCGTCGCCTCGACCAGATTCGGCGCGGTCACGACCTCCAATCCGGTGATGACGGCGAGATGCGTCCGCACCGCATCGGCGTAGCGAGGGTCAGCGGCGATCCCGGTTCCGATCGCTGTCGCGCCAAGACTGATCTCACGCAGGTCAGGCAGGATGCGTGCAAAGCTCCCGTAGTCCTCTAACAGCGTGACGGCGAAGCCCTCGAACTCCTGTCCGAGCGTCATCGGGACCGCATCCTGGAGCTGCGTGCGGCCGACTTTCAGCACGCTGCGGAATTCCGTCCCCTTGTCGTGAAATGCGCCGGACAAACGACCGAGCTCGACGAGCACGCGTTCGACTGCCAGATGCAAGCCGATCTTGAGAGCGGTGGGATAGGTGTCGTTGGTGCTCTGGCCTCGATTCACGTGATCGTTGGGATCGAGATACGCGTAATCGCCTTTCGATCGTCCGGCCAGCTCGAGTCCGCGATTGACGATGACCTCGTTTACGTTCATGTTCGTGGACGTGCCGGCGCCGCCCTGCATGATGTCGACAACGAATTGATCGTGGAGCTTGCCGTCCTTGATTTCCTCGCAGACGCGATCGATGAGATCGGCCTTGTCGCGTTCGAGCGCGCCGACCTCGGCATTCGCGCGGGCGGCGGCCTGCTTCACACAGGCATAGCCGAAGATCAGATCGGGATACTCGGCGATCGGCCGGCCGCTGATCGCGAAGTTGTCGAGGGCCCGGCTCACGTTGATGCCCCAGTACGCGTCGGCGGGGATCTCCTTTGAGCCGAGGCTGTCGGTCTCCGTCCGTGTCGCGCCACTACTCGGCGCGGCGGTGTGAAGGCGTCGCTCGAAGGTCCGATCGGCGCGATGATCGCCCATCAGCCGGCCCAGTCCACAGGCGCAGCCTCGCTTTGCGCTCGCCGTTCGTCCGACCGTGCACCTGCCGGTGTCTCCTTGCCCATGCTGCACCACAGCTCGGCCAGCTTGACGCACACTTCCACAGCGCGTGACATGTCCTGGACGCTCACCCACTCGTGAGGACCGTGGATGTTCTGCATGCCGGTGAACAGATTCGGCGTCGGCACGCCCATCTCCGTCAGTCGCGATCCATCGGTGCCGCCACGGATCGGCGCCGAGAACGGCTCGATCCCGACCTGACGACACGCGTCGCGCGCCAGCGTGACCGGACGCATGTCGTGCTCCAGCCAATAGCGCATGTTGCGATACTGCTGGCTCGTCGAGCAGGTGATTCGCGCCCGCGGTTCGGTCGCCTGAACGGCGGTGCACACCTGCTTGATCAACTCGCCACGCTCGCGGAGGCCGTCCAGCTCGAAATCACGCAGGATGAAATGAAGGTCGGCCTCGGCTGACGAGCCCTTCATCTGGTAGACGTGGATGAAGCCTTCCCGGCCCGACGTCGTTTCAGGCGTCAGCGTGGCGTGCGGCAGCGTGTCAATGATCTTCGCTGCCAGGTGGAGTGCGTTGACCAGTTTGTCTTTGGCGTGACCAGGATGGATGGACACGCCCTTGATGTGCACGTCCGCTTTGTCTGCCGAGAACGTCTCGTAGACGATTTCCCCGAGCTCTGCGCCATCGAGCGTATAGGCGACGTCAGCTTCCAGATCTCCCGGCAGATTGCGATGCACGCCGCGTCCGATTTCTTCGTCGGGAGTGAATCCGATCCGGATCGTGCCGTGCTGCAGACTCGGGTTCGCGAGCAGATGGCGCGCTGCCGCCATCACGATCGCGACACCAGCCTTGTCGTCTGCGCCCAGCAGCGTCGTGCCGCTGGCCGTGATGATGTCGTCGCCAATTTTCGCCGACAGATAGGGAAACTGCCGCGGCGATAAGACGATCGTTGGATCATCCGGAAGCGCGATGTCGCCGCCGGTGTAGCTGCGGTGCACGATCGGCTTCACGTCAGTGCCACTGAACTGCGGTACCGTGTCCACGTGGGCCAGCACCGCGATCACCGGCACATGGTCGCTCACGGTTGCCGGTATCGTCGCCAGCACAGCACCGTAGTCGGTCAGGCGCACATCGCGCGCGCCCATCGACTTCAGTTCATCAGCGAGCGGCTCGAGCAGGTTGAACTGCTTCCTCGTGCTCGGCGACGCGGTCGATGCTTCGTCGCTCTGCGTGTCGATCTTGGCGTAACGCACCAGACGCTCTTCGACCTCGGCGTCGAAGGTGCCGGTTCTGCGCGTCTGACGTGGCGGTGCCGTCGCAGACAAGAGCGAGCTCACGGCCGATGTTGGCATGACAGTCTCCCGATGAAATCGCCTGTCCAGCGACAGTGCTCACCGGGCGAACGCGTAGCCAGTCTCGTGCCGTTCGACCGTACGCACCATGACATTCCTCACCCTCTTCGCGATGGACGAACTCGTCGTCTGGAATCGCGTCGCAGTCGAGGTCGTCGCGATCGCGGCCGGCGCTGACTCGAGCTGTGGCTGCCGCTCATGGGCTGGCCATTTGTCTTGATCGTCGGAATTGTCCCGCCGGCCTGCCGTTTCTGAAGACCGCTTCATACCGCGCTCCGACATAGCTCTCCGCGACAGGCCGTGGACGATCGATATCCGACGAGCGCGTGACGGCGTCAACACCTGGCCTGTCAATTGATGTCAGAGAGATGCCGCGAACCGCAGCCACGACCGTGAGCTCGACAACACCTCCAGTTGCCGGCAGCTTTGACCCGGCGCGACTCCGCCATCCGCTGGAGAAACGGGTCGAAGCGATCGTGACTGTCGTGGACGCGATTCTGGTGACGGCCATTGCCGGCTTCCTGCTCTGGGGAGCTGAATGGCTCGAGGCGCGCCCCTCGCTGGCCAATTACGAGCCGCACGCGCGGCTTCTCCTCACTCTCATTCTTGGCGCACCGATCATCGCAACCTTCATCAGACGACGGCGACGGATGCTCGCGCAGGAGGACAGCATCCGCATCAATGAGACCCAACTACCGGATGTGCATGCAGTACTGGTTCGGCATTGCCGGCGGGTCGGGATTCCGGTGCCCGAGTTGTACATCAGCGACACTGTCGAGCACACGACCTCGTTCGGGTGGCGACAGCACCGCTGCATCATCCTCTCGACCCATGACTTCTCGATGTGTCCTGAAGCCTTTGATGACATCGTCGACTTCATGCTGGCGCGCGAAGTCGGCAGCATCTGCCTCGGATACACCTCGTACCGGAACGAGTTGCTGGCGTCGTGGGTGGCACCCATCCCGTTTTTGAGACACCCGTTGAATCGCCTGCGAACGTTCTCGCGCGATCGCTATGGTGCGTTCCTCGCGCCACGGTCCTTTCGCGCGCTGATCGCTGCGGCCTGCAGCGATCGGCTGCGCGAACGCGTAGGATTCGCAACGTATCTCTCACAACTCGACGAGGAAACGGACGGACTCGCCATTTCGCTCCTGTGGCTCCTGAAAAAGCGCGTCCCACTCGGTCACCGCATACGCGAGCTGCGCCGCGCGGGCATGCTGCCTGAGAGCTGACGCTTCCGGGCATGCGTGTTGCCAAGGCGGTCGTGCGTGACAGCCCGCGCGTTGCTCATCATCATCGCTATCGCGTGCTGTCGAGCGACGGCGTTCGCTCAAGGGACGGACGTGGTCAAGGTCAAGAATGGCGATCAGTTCACAGGCGATGTGGAGAGCCTGGAGCGCGGCGAACTGGCGTTCTCAACCGCGGCCGCAGGCACGATCGACATCACTTGGAGCCAGGTCGTCACACTCTCCAGCAAACAGGTCCTCGATGTCGACACGAAATCGGGCATGCGTTACACGGGCACGATCAGCTCGCCGGCGGACGGTCAGCTCGTGGTGCAAACGGCCACAGGGCCAACGATGCCGATGCCGCTGTCGGACATCGTTCGCATGAAATCGGTCGGCGCAACCTTCTTCGAGCGCACGACTGGGTCCGTGGACTTTGGCCTGACGCGCACCAATGAGAGGACGTCGTACGCGCTCTATGGCGAAGCCAAGAATCGCACGCGGTCGTACCACACCGACTTGAGGGTTGAATCGCTGCGCTTGAAACAGGACGAAGGGACGAGGGACACGCGGAACGACGTGGTGCTGGAAGCGCGGCGCCTGTTTGTGAATCGCTGGTTCATCGTGGGGCTGTTTCAGTGGCAGCAGGATGACGAACTCGATCTCGATTGGAGAACAGAGTTGGGCGGCGGCGCAGGCCGAATTCTGCTCGAGTCGCCCGAAACGCTCCTCCTGGCCGAAGGCGGCGTTGACTACAACGCCGAGAACTTCACCAGTGTCGACGAGACCGACCATTCAGCGGAAGCGTTTGGCTCCGTCAATTGGGAATGGTCGCCAACCGGACCGACCACCGCATCGATCACGGCCAAGACCGAGATCGCTCTCGATCGCGGACGGGCGCGGCTGGACCTCGATGCCAAACTGCGCCGCGACGTTTTCTGGAACCTGTACTGGAGCGTCAACGTGTTCGTCGACGCCGACAGCGATCCGCCCGAGGGCGCGAAAACGAACTCCTACGGGCTGTCAATCGGGTTTGGATGGAGTTTCTAGGAGGTTTTCCATGGCCCGTGTCACCCAGGAACGCACCGTAACACCCGCCTCACTGACGAGCGCCGTCGATGCGCTCATGCCTCAGCTGACCGCCGATCTGATCGCGCTCACACGCATCCCATCGATCTCCGAGTCAAGCTTCCCTCCCCAGCCTGTCCATGACGCCTGCAAGCTGGTGATGCAACTACTGCGCGATGCCGGGCTGCAGAACGTGAAGACTCTCGACCTTCCCGAAACGTATCCCATCGTCATCGGCTCGATTCCGGCACCATCGGACGCCCCGACGGTGCTGCTGTACGGCCATTACGACGTCGTCCCTCCGGGCGACGAGACGAAGTGGACCTCGCCACCCTTCGAACCAGCGACACGAGACGGCGCGATCTTCGGCCGTGGCGCGTCCGATTCGAAGGCGAACGTCATGGCACACGTCGGTGCACTGCGAGCCTGGGGCGGCAAGCCGCCAGTTGGCATCAAGGTGATCGTCGAAGGAATGGAGGAAGTCGGGAGCGCGTTGAACCAGTATCCAGCGGTCGCTCCCGAACAATTTCGCTCCGACGCGATGCTGATCACCGACATGGGGAGTCTGCGGCCCGGAGCGCCGACGCTCACGGTGGCGCTGCGCGGCACGGCGGTCGTCAACGTGGAGGCCACGACGCTCGCTGGTCCGAAGCACAGCGGACAGTTCGGCGGTGCGGCGCCAGACGCGCTGATCGTGCTGCTCCACGCGCTCGCGTCTCTGCATGACAAGCACGGAAACGTGGCGGTGGCGGGTCTCCGCCGCGAGCCCTGGAAGGGCGAGTCGTACAGCGAAGTCGAGTTCCGTGAGCTGGCGGAAGTGCGGAAGGATCTCCCCCTCTTCGGAACAGGTGGACTCGGCGAACGTCTCTGGTCTGGTCCCGCTATCACCATCACCGGCCTCGATGCGCTGCCGGTCGACAAAGCCGTGAACGCTGTTGTTCCGCACGCGCGCGCGAAGATCAATTTGCGTGTGCACCCGCAGCAGGAGGCGAAGGAGGCGCAGGACGCGCTGATGAAGCACCTGAACGCTGTCCGCCCATTCGGCATTTCACTGACAGTCACTCCCGGCGCGACTGGGGATGGCTACGCGGCCGAGACATCGGGACCGGCCTACGACGCTGCACGCGCCGCGCTCGCGACTGCGTGGGGCAGCGACACGATCAAAGTCGCCACGGGAGGTTCGATTCCACTCGTGCACGCCTTGAGCACCGGCGTGCCCGACGCGGAGATTCTGCTGCTCGGCGCGACCGACGGCTTCAGCAACATTCACGCGCCAAACGAGCGCGTGCTGGTGAAGGAACTTCGCAACACAGTGCTGGCCCAGGCACTGTTCTTCCACGAGTACGCCGATCGCTGGAGCAGCACGTCGAAGCGTTAGCGCCTGCGGTCAATTCGCGCGCCTGAGTGCTGGATACGGAACCGCGACGCCATGCCGGTTCAGTGCCTTCCTCAGGCGCTTGCGGAATTCGCGACCGACCTTCCACTGCTGCTGCGGTGCGGTCTTGATACGGACCCTGAGCTGCATGGACCACTCCGCGAAGCCGACGACGCCGTGAATCTGTACGGGCTCGAGCATGAGGGGCGCGAACTCGGGATCCTGGCGGATGTCGCGATCGACCTCGCGCACGACCTCGGACACGCGATCCGGATCCTCCTTGTAAGAGATGTTCAGATCGATGACGTAGTGAGAGAAGTCCTTGCTCTGGTTCGCCAGGGTGGTGATGGCGCCGTTGGCAAAGACGTGGACGGTGCCACGCACGTCACGCAGGACGATCGTCCGAAGGTTGATTTGCTCGACAAGTCCATCGGTGCCGTTGATCGTGGCATCGTCTCCGACGCGGACCTGGTCCTCCAGGATCAGACAGAAGCCATTGAGCAGATCCTTGATCAACCACTGCGCACCGAAGCCAAGCGCGATGCCCGCGATACCCGCACCGGTGAGCAACGGCGCAACGTTGACGCCGAGTTCGTTGAGCACGGTCACCATGGCGACGCCGACGATCAGCACAGTGGCCACCTTGTTGACGACGAAACCGATCGTGCGGGCGCGCTTGGCATCTTCGCGAGCGTTGCTCAACCGGACGCCGGCCCGCAGCTCTTTCTCGAAGCGCGTGACGAGCAGACTGACGGCGCGGCACAGCCCGTACGCAATCAGGACGATGAGCAGGATGCGAAGGCCCGGGCCACGCAGCCACGCCGTCGTCTCGCGCATCGAGCCGCTGACGCGAGGACGCACGCCGGTCAGTTCGAGCGCCGGAAACAACAGCAGCAGGCCGACGACCAGGAAGGTGACGATCGACACCAGTCGCAGCGGGGTCCGTACGAGTGGGCTGCTCGACGGGATGGCCTCGCCAACGAACGAGCGCAGCGTCGAGCTGGCGAGCCGCCTTGCCAATAACGCGGACATCCACGCAAGGGCGAGTGTCGGTAGCAACGCGAGCAGTAACGCCTGCCAGTCAACCGGATTGGCGAACAGTCGACTCCACATACGCCGCGAAGCTCAAGATGCAAGGCACCATCCACGCATACGCTCTCTGCCGTGAGCCACGACGCTTCGACACCTCGCGAGCGGTCCACACGGCCCACGACATCTCGTGACGCATTCGATCAACGTGCGGGCGGCAAGCGCGATCGGAAGAGATCCCACGGCCATCGAGGCACACAGGTTGCACACCGCACTGACGGCTTGCAGACCTCGCGCGGACGAGCGCGACAAGGAGGCACACATGGGCAGAATCGCAGACATGCGCGGCAGACACCCTCTCGCGACGGGCATCTTGGCTGGAACAGCAGTAGGCGCGTGTATGGGAATACTCTTCGCGCCAGGCCGCGGAAGCGAAACACGGAAACGCGTGGGAGAAGGCGTCAACAGCGGCTATCGGCGCGCAAAGGATTCCGTCGGGCAGTGGGCCAAAAGCGGCCGGGGAGCATACAAATCCAGTCGGGACAAAGTCGTAAAGGGTGCGAAGGGCACCACGCAATACGTCCGCGAAGTGGCTGGTGCGGTCACCAGGAAGTCGCACCGCGAGGGGGACGCGGCTCTTCGACGAATGTCTTCGGCCTCGTCATCGGGAGCGATGGGACAGCAACCTCGAAAGGCGATCTGATCGGACAGCGGACTTCAAAGGCGAGCAGATCACGCGAGCTCACCAATTGACGGATGCCCCCTGCCATGTCATAAGGGTCGCCACGAGGGGGATCGACGTGTGAGGCTGATCATCGCGACGTGCCTGGCTGCTGCATTGGCGACGAGCACCGCCATAACCGCTCAATCGAAGTCCGCGTGCAATCGCGCGTGTCTGACTGGGTTTGCCGACACCTATCTCAAAGCGCTCGCGGGCAACACTCCCAACGCCGTGCCGCTCGCGGCCAATGCCAAAATCACCTTCAATGGGCGCGCGGTCAAACTCGCCGATGCTTTCTGGGATTCTGCCGATCGCATCGTCTACCGTTTCGACATCGTCAACGATCGGCTCGGTGACGTGGCCACCGAGGCGGTCGTGCAGAACAGCGACAGCAGCAAGACGATGTACATGGTGCGCTTGAAGGTGGGCGACGGAAAGATCACCGAGGTCGAGACCATCAAGGCGAACAAGGGTGAGGCCGACCGGCTGTGGGATCCCGACAACCTCAAAGAGGTGTCACCGTCATTGCAGCTATCGCTGCGCCCAGCCGATCAGGATTCCTACTACGGGTTGATCGCCGCGGCTGAAAGTTACTGGCGCGCGTTTCAGACCAACGGCACCGAGGAGTACCATCCCGCGGCGCTGCTGCCAGACGCCAGACGTTTCGAGAACGGGGTGCAGACCACCGGCATGGTCCGCAATGGCGCCTTCGTTTCAGCGGCGGAAGGGTTCGACAAGGGCCGCTTCATCGGACGCAATCTGTGGGATCGCCGTTATCCGGTCGTCGACACGGAACGCGGCATCGTGCTGTCGATCGTCCGCTTCGGGTTGAAGGATGGCGCGAAGAGCCAGAGCGCTGCGACGACGAACGATCGTCTGGTCGCAGAGTTCTTCGCCGTGAAGTCAGGGATGATCCAGGAGATTCACGCGGTGCTCTTCAACTTGCCGGATGCGCAACCCACCGGATGGGCGCCGTGGTACGGCCCAGGCCGCGGCGGATCATAGACAGTGTCCGGCTTTAGCCGGACACTACACCGTGGCTGGTCCGGCGAAAGCCGGACACTACATCACAGTCCGGCGAAAGCCGGACACTACATCACAGTCCGGCTAAAGCCGGACACTACGTCACAGAGTCAGCTTGCCGGTGCTGTGGCCGATCGATTCGATCTCGGCGCCGGCGAGTTCGCCCATCGCCAGCAGAAGGTTCGCGGTCGGGTCCTTCTTGTCGTTGACGATCGCGCGGTTCCCCTTCAGACGACCGTTCGCACCACCGACCAACAGCGCCGGCGGATTTTGCCGATCGTGGACGTTGCCGTTGCCCATGCCGCTGCCGAAGTAGAGCAACGAGCGATCGAGCAGCGTGCCGTCGCCGTCCTGCGTCTCCTGCAGCTTGGCGACGAACTCCGAGAGCTTCGTCACGTGATAGGTCGTGAGCTTGGCGTACTTGGCGATGCCCTCGGCCGTGTCGCCATGGTGCGACACCGGGTGATGCGGCTCGGGGATGCCGATGTTGGCGTAGCTGCGGCCGCTGCCCTCGTGACCGACCATGAACGTGAACACGCGCGAGATGTCGGCCTGGAAGGCCAGCAGCATCAGGTTGTAGGTGACCGACAGGTGATCGTCGATGTTGTCGGGCAGGCCGAGCGGGGCAACCGCGCCTTCCGGCACCGCGGCGGCGCGCGCGTCCATGCGATCGAGCTGCTGCTCGACGTCGCGGATGTTGGTCAGGTACTCATCGAGAATGGCGTTGTCGGCCGGACCGAGCTTGCTGCGCATGCGGCGCGCTTCATCGGCGACTGAGTCGAGCAGGCTCTGCTTGCGGCGCATGTTCGCGAGACGACGCTTCGACGATCCAGTCTCGCCAAAGATCCGCTCGTAGGTCACGCGTGGGTTGACGGCGACAGGCAGCGGGCTCTTGTCGTCGCGCCAGGAGATCGCATTGAAGAATACGCACGGATAGCCGTCGCAGGCGCCGGCAGACGTGCCCATGTCCTCGGTGCCGAC
>JBKPRH010000302.1:0-12614 GCA_046765795.1 Acidobacteriota bacterium
GGGTGGTGGTGCCGCCGCCTCCCCCATCGCCGTTGCGCGCACTGCCTGGTGACGTCGTGAGCCCGGAGATCGTTCGGCCGCTGGTCCTGAAACCTTAGCGACAAAGATGCCCTGGGACGGTCATCGGACCGTCCCAGACGAAAGCCTCAAGCCCAGAGTCCAAAGCCCAAAGCGAAGACCGAAGGGCATTACTGCACGTTGTTCAGCGTGACGTCGAACACCAATGTCGCGTTCGGCGGAATGATCCCTCCCGGACTCTGGTTGCCGTAAGCCAAGTCCGGCGGGATCACCAGTCGGCGGGATCCGCCAACTCTCATCCCCACGATGCCCTGATCCCAGCCCCTGATCACAGCGCCCGATCCCAGTCTGAACGGATAGATGCCTGAGTCGAATTGCGCGCCTTTTGCATCCGGCCGGCTCGAGTCGTGCAGCCACCCGGTGTACGCGACGGTCACAGAGCTTCCGGGACCCGCCAGAGCACCAGTACCGACGACGAGATCCGTTTGCGAGTAAGGAGCACTGGTGGTCGGCGTGAAACTCGGACCACTGTTGTCGTCGCCTCCGCAGGCGGCGGCGAGCATGAGTACAAGAATCGGAAGAACGAGACGTTTCATATTTCGAGTGTATACGAGCGTAGAGGCGGAGCGCCGCTTACGGCCGCTTGCGCTCGCGGCCACGCGAGGGTACGCGGAACGAAAACCCGCGTTCGATCAGCCGATAGATCAGCAGCAGCACGCCGCCGATGAGCAGTCCCGACAGTCCGTAGGTTTGAAACAGATCAAGATCCATGCTTCTCCGTCTCCCGCTGCTGGGAACAGCGCAGGCGAAGTTGGTCGGTGCCACGAGCCACTCACCACGAACCACCAACCACGAACCAGTCTTGATCCCTGGTGTGACACCGCAGGTCACGGCCTGGCCAGGCGCTCGCGAATGCCGCGGAGTTCTGACACGAGCCGCGAGACGCTCGCGTCGATTTCATCGCACGCGGCCACGGCGTTGCTGGCGTCCCCCGACCGCGCACGGATCTCGAGCGCGCGTGCGTGCTCGTACGCGTCGCCCTGCGAGAAGAGACCGGCAGACCCCTTGATCGCATGCGCAGCCGCCGCGATCTCGCTGGCATCAGACCCTGAAGCGGCGCGTCGCAGCCGCGCCATCATCGCCGGTGTATCCGCCAGGAAGACGTCGATGACTTCGGTGACGAGATCCGCGCGGCCACCGAAACCGGACAGGAGTGCGGAGACGTTCACCGAGTTGAGCGGCAGGTCTGGCGACTCCCGAGGAGGTGGTGACGCGGGCGTTCCGCCCAGGACCGCATCGATCGCCGAGAACAACTCGGCGGCTTTGACCGGCTTGGCGACGTAGGCATCCATTCCCGCCGCGAGGCACTGTTCGCGATCGCCGGCCATTGCGCGCGCGGTCAGCGCCACGATTGGCAGATGACGGCCCGTGCCCTCCTCCTGTTTGCGAATCGCAGCGGTGGCCTCGAGCCCGCTCATCTCGGGCATCTGTACGTCCATGAGCACCACGTCGAACGGTTCCGCGCTGGCGCGCTCCACCGCTTGCGTGCCGCTGCTGACGAGCGTGACCGCGTGGCCGTGCAGATCGAGCATGGCGAACACGAGCTTCTGATTCGTTGCGTTGTCTTCAGCGACGAGCACACGCAGTCCCGTTCTGGTGGTGCTCGTTCGGCGTGCTGGCGCCTCCTCACGCTCTCGCCGTGACTGCGTCGGCCCGGCGAATACGGTCACGATCGCGTCGAGCAGATCGGACTGCTTGACTGGCTTAATCAGCGTCGCCGCGAAGAGCTTGATTCGACGACCGCGCAGCGCCGGCGCGCCGGCTGATGTCAGGAGAATCACTTTCGGCATCCCCGAGCGATACACAGACGCAATCTGTTCAGCGAGCGAAAATCCATCGACGTCGGGCATCGCCGCATCCGTCAGCACCAGTTGAAACGGCTGACCTCGCTGCGCCGCCTGATGCAGCATCGCAAGCGCGGTGTGCGCACTGTCGGCCGCCGCCGCCGACATCTGCCAACTCTCGAGGATCTCCGTCAGGATGGCGCGATTGGTGGCGTTGTCGTCGACGACGAGCACGCGCAGCGATCGCAGATCCAACGATGGCGTCGGGGCCGTCTCTCCCTCAAACAGGTCAAACCGTGCAACGAAGTGGAATTTGCTGCCTTTGCCCGGTTCGCTCTCCAGCCAGAGCCGGCCGCCCATCATCTCAACCAACTGCGAGGAGATCGTCAGGCCCAACCCCGTGCCGCCGTACCTGCGTGTGGTCGATGCATCGGCTTGCACGAACGCGCCGAAGATCTCCCAGCGTTTGCTCTCGGGAATACCGATCCCCGTATCGCGCACCGTGCACTTCAACATCACATCGTCTTTGGTTCGCTCCGAGACGAGGACCTCGACACCCACTTCACCGGTGTCGGTGAACTTCACGGCGTTACTGACCAGATTCAGGATGATCTGTCGCAGACGACCCGGATCGCCGACGACGGCCGCGGGCACATCTGGAGCAATGCGGCAGGACAGCTCGAGCCCCTTCTCGTCGGCGCGCGGCGCAAACAGCTTGACGCTGTCCTCGATCGTGTCGCGAACGATGAAGGGCACGCGGTCGAGCGTGAGACGACGGGCTTCGATCTTCGAGACGTCGAGGATGTCGTTGATGATGGTCATCAACGCTTCCGCGGACTCGCGAGCGGTCGTGATGTACTCGCGCTGCTGCATGGTGAGTTTCGTCTGCAGCGGCAGATCGGACATGCCGATGATGGCGTTCATCGGCGTCCGGATCTCGTGGCTCATGTTGGCGAGGAACTCGCCCTTGGCGATGGTCGCGGCTTCGGCACGCCTCCGCGAAATCTCGAGCTCCTGCGCGTTACGACGCAGTGCCTCTTCGTTCGCTTTGCGTTCCGTGACATCGCGCCCAGCGGCGTAGACGAGTCCTTGCGTGATGAAGGGGGTCGCGAACCACTGCACCCATTTGTAAGACCCGTCCTTGGTGCGATACCGGTTCTCGAAGTTGATGACGTGCTCACCGCCCGTGGCTTTGGACAGCTCGTGCATGCTCGCGTCGCGGTCGTCAGGATGCAAAAAATCGACGAACGGTGCCGAGCGCAGCTCATCGCGCGAGTACCCCAGCACCGTTTCCCAGGCCGGGTTCAGTCGGAGGAAGTAGCCTTCGAACGTGACGACGCAGAACAGATCGAGTGAGAGCGTGAAGAAGCGATCGAAATCCTCGCTCGCCCACAGCCGCTCGATGTAGATCGCGATCTGATTGCAGATCGTGGTCATGGTGTTCAGCAGTTCCGTGGATGGCTGCAGGATCTGCTGACTGAAGAACTCCATGACTCCCTGCACGCGCCGGCCCTGCATGATCGGCAGCGCAAATGCGGCGTGAAGGCCCACGCGTTCGGCGACCTCTGAGCGCGGGAAGTTGGCGTCGGCGGTGACATCGGGAATCCATGCCGGCTCGCGACTGGACCAGACCCGCCCGGGCAGACCCACGCCACGCTCAAACACCGACGCCTGGGTGGCGGCGGTGAAGTCCTCGATCGCCAGACCCGGCGTGTGCCACGTGCCGACGCATCGCATCACTTTCCGTGCACGGTTCGCCTGCCAGATGGCGCCGCACTGCCACCCGAACGCCTGGCAGACCGCGGCCACCATGCGCGGCGAGGCCTCTTCGAGCGTTGGTGACTCCACCAGCGCACGGGCGGTTTCGTAGAGCACCAGCTGTTGCGGGCTGAGTTGCATCGGAGTCATCTTTCAACACGCCTGCGGCATTACACTACCGTCGCGGTCGCAGTTCCCGACACGTATTCTGCCGTCGAAGGAGTTCGTCATGGGTGCCGAATCGACGCCGAGCCGAGCCGTCCTCATCGTCGATGACGACCGGGCGCTGCGTCATGCCCTGTCTGCTCTGCTGACCGCGGCCGGCCATCATATCGAATCTGTCGGTGACGGACCCGAGGCGCTGGCGCTTCTTCACAATCATCGATTCGATATCGTTCTGCTCGATATCGGTCTGCCGAGCATGAGCGGACTCGACGTCCTCGCACGTCTGTCTGACCTGGCGGCGCCGCCGCGCGTCATCATGATGACCGCCGACGACACGTCAGAGTCGGTGCTCGAGGCGGTCAGGCGACAGGCCTATCGGTACATCCGCAAGCCGTTCCCGCCGAATACCATCGTGGACGTCGTCAATGAGGCGATCGCACCGGCGGCCGCCCTCTCGTTTGAAGTCGTCTCGGCGCGGCCGGAGTGGCTCGAGTTCGTCGCGCCGTGCACGATCGAGATGGCCGAGCGCATCCACTCCTTCGTGATGCACCTCGAAGCCAAGCTGCCAGAAGATATTCGTGAAGCCCTGGCCCAGGCATTTCGTGAATTGTTAATGAATGCCGTCGAGTGGGGAGGCAAGCTCGATCCGACGCGAAAAGTGCGCATCGCGTGCGTCAGAACGAAGCGAATGCTGCTATACCGTATTGCCGATCCTGGCGAGGGATTCGACATCGACGGCCTGCGTCATGCGGCGATCTCCAATCCCGAACACGATCCGATTCGTCATCTCGTCGTGCGCGAAGAGAAAGGGCTTCGACCGGGTGGCTTCGGTCTCGCGATGACGCGGTCGCTCGTCGACGAGCTGATTTATAACGAGGCGCGGAACGAAGTGATCTTCGTGAAGTATCTCGAGTAGCCGGAGTACGTTGTGGCAGCGCGTTTCACGATCAACGAAGTGCAGGTCGGTGACGTCACGATCCTGCGGCTCGGCGGCCGCCTCGAACTCGAGGAAGGCGATCTCGTCTTTCGCGACTATGTGAACCGGCTCGTCGGCGAGGGGCGACTGAAAATCCTGCTCGATCTCAAGGCCGTTTCACGGATCGACAGTGCCGGCATCGGGATGCTCGTGAGCAAATATCTGTCCACACAGAAAAGCGGCGGCAACATCAAGCTGCTCCACCTGACGCGCCGCAGCGATCACCTGATGGACATCACGCGACTGGCCACGGTGTTCGAGATCTTCGACGACGAAGCTGACGCCGTGCGCAGCTTCGCCGGGACGAGCTGAAGAGTTATGCGGGAAGAACCGTAAGGAAGAGCGCCGCGACGGAGACGAAAATCACGAGGAAACCGATCGGGATCCACAAGAGTCCGAACTCATTGTCCATGCGTGTCCATTACTCCACTGTGAGGGATGTGCGTGTGACGTGAATGATCTAATTATACAGGTCGTTGCCCTGCGCGGCTTTGGGCTTTAGTCCTTGGGCTCTTGGCGACGTCAGCCGCAAGCCTGGAGCCGAATGCCCAGAGCCAAAAGCCCGATGTAGCATTCCGTTTCGCATGACTCACACATCGTTGTCCGGCAGGATTGCGCTCGTCACCGGTGGCGGACGCGGGATTGGAAAGGCGATCGCACTGGCGCTGGCGGCGGCAGGTTGCGACGTCGCGGTGAACTACGTCAGTCGCGAGGCTGATGCGCGTACGACCGCCGAAGCGATCACGGCGATGGGTCGGCGCTCGCTTGTCGCGAAAGGTGATGTCTCGATCAGCGGCGATGTCACTGCGCTTGTCGCCGCGGTTGAATCTGGTCTTGGACCAGTGGATATTCTTGTCAACAACGCCGGCCGCGCGACGTTCGAGCGCATCGAGCAGATGTCCGAAGCGAGTTGGAACGCCATCATGCAGGTCAATCTGTCGTCGGTGTTCCTGATGACGCAGGCTGTCTTGCCAGGAATGCGCGCGCGGAAATGGGGACGCATCATCAATCTGACTTCTGTTGCCGCGCAAGCGGGCAGCGTGATGGCGGTGCACTATTCGGCGGCCAAGGCCGGCGTCATCGCAGCGACCAAGAGCTACGCTCGGCTGCTGGCGAAAGAAGGCGTCACCGTCAACGCGATTTCGCCGGCGCTGATCGGCACGGAGATGGTGGCGTCGAATCCGCATGTGAAGCCCGACATGATTCCGGTCGGCCGCTTCGGCAGTGTGGAGGAATGCGCCGACGTCGCGGTGCTGCTGGCGGGCAATGCCTACATCACGGGGCAGACGATCGGCGTGAATGGTGGGATGTATCTTGGGTCATGAAATGACGCGACACGCCGACTCTGGACGCCGCGAGAACTCAGCCGCAAAACTGTAAAAACGTGTTGCAACATGGAACGCTGCCGTGTGTACAGAGCTCAACTGAACGGCACGGTAGTGCACACAAGCACATCAATTTAAGTCACTCACCCACATAGCCCTTAGCACGAGCTCGTCGCCGACTGCGTGCTCGTTGCTGCGCTTGGCTTCGCGGTTGCCTTACCCGTGTCTCGATGCTCCTCAAGGTTCCCCGCTCCCATGCGACCGTAATTCTCCTCCTCACGCTCGCGATGCCGGCGATTGCCGCGCATGCGCAGCCCCCGGACCGCGTCGTATCCAAACTGGACACACGACTCGCAGCCCTGGTCCGAGACCGCGACTCCATCACTGAGCGGGTCATCATCCGCACCACCTCGGAGGGAATTCCCGGGTTAACGAATGCGTTGGAAACCGGTGGGCATGCGGTGCTCCGTCGTCATCGAATCATCAATGCGCTGACGGCACGTGTGGCCGTCGCAGCACTCGAAGGTCTCGCTCGTCTTCCGTTCGTCGAGTCCATCTCGATTGATGCGGTCGTCATCGCAGACCAGACGACGTCGGACGATTCGACGCTTCGCGGAACACTCGCTCTGCCTGTGCAGGCTCCGGCCGGCAATCGCGTCGGT
This sequence comes from Acidobacteriota bacterium, assembly GCA_046765795.1. Lineage (GTDB taxonomy): Bacteria > Acidobacteriota > Vicinamibacteria > Vicinamibacterales > UBA2999 > Gp6-AA40. The sequence goes on from JBKPRH010000302.1 coordinate 6,749, forward strand.
GTGGCCGTGATTGACTCCGGGCTCGAGCCAGGGCCGGAGTTCGGTGATCGGATCGCCGGCTTCTACGATTTCATGCACGGCGGGACAGCGGCTTCTCCCATCGATGACTACGGGCATGGCACTCACGTCGCGGGCCTCATCGCCGGAAGTGGTGATCTGTCGTCGGGTAAGCGTTATCGGGGTGTCGCGCCGAAGGCGCGGATTGTCGCGCTCAAGGTTCTCGATCAGAACGGCGCAGGTACGACGAGCGACGTGATTAGCGCGATCGAATTCGCGACCGCGAATAAGGACCGGCTGGGGGTGGACGTCATCAACTTGTCTCTCGGCCACCCCATTTACGAACCCGTGGCCACAGACCCGTTGGTGCAAGCGGTCGAAGCAGCCGCCCGCGCTGGACTCATCGTCGTCGTGTCGGCTGGGAACTACGGAGTCTCGTCGGTGACTGGACTGCCTGGGTACGCAGGCATCTTGTCGCCAGCCAATGCCCCTTCAGCCATCACCGTCGGATCGGTCAGGTCGTTTGAGACGAACACACGCAACGACGATCGTGTCGCGGCATATAGCTCGCGCGGGCCGACGTGGTACGACGCCAGCGCCAAGCCGGATCTCGTCGCGCCCGGCCACGGTCTCGTTGCGGCAGGTGCCAAGTCCGGCAGCCTCTACATCAACAATCCTGCGCTCAGAGTCGGCGATGACTATCTGCGATTGAGCGGCACGAGCATGGCGGCTGGAGTCGTCAGCGGAACGGTCGCGTTGATCATCGAGGCCAATCGCGCGGCGTTTCCGAACGCGCCGTTGGGATCCAATGCCGTGAAGGGCATTCTCCAGTACACGGCACTCCCGGTACGCGACGAACAGGGGACCGCGTACGACTATCTGACTCAGGGTGCCGGCAGCGTCAATCCTGCTGGAGCGATCGATCTGGCGAAGCACATCGATCCATCGATGGGGCTGGGATCGTGGTGGCTCACTACCCGTGTCGACGAGTGGACTGTCGTCGACGGCCACACCCTGTCCTGGGCGCAGACCGTCGCGTGGGGCGACGCGCTCAGCGACGGCCCAGCGCTGTATTACAACGAGCTCGCGTGGACCCAGAACATCATCTGGGGCAGCAACATTGTCTGGGGCAACAACATCATCTGGGGTAGCAACATCATCTGGGGCAGCAACATCGTGTGGGACGACAACATCATCTGGGGGAGCTCCTTGATTGCGGCCTCGGATGGAACGTCTGTCTCATGGGGAACACTCGACGGTCGTGCCGAATCGGTTGGCTCGATCCTGACGTTGCCGTAGTCGCGTGTCCGCGCCGGTGACATCCGTCAACACGTATGCAAGCAGCGGGGGTGTTTCAGTGATGCGTCCTCCTCGCGGGCAGATTTACGTCTACGCCGTGATCGCGCTCGGAGCGGTCGTGATGGCGAGCGCCATGATGACGCTGCAGCTCCCGCGGCCAGGGCTCTTCGCGGCGTTTCTGGTGCTGTCGATCCTCAGTTCGGCGTTGAAGGTCGACATGCCACTGGGAGCGGGAAGCTCCTGTATCTCGCTCTCGTACGCGGTGGACTTCACCGCGTTGCTCTTCCTCGGGCCCGCCCCGACGATGCTGATCGTGATGTCCAGCGCGTGGTCGCAGGCGACGTTCCGGATGAGTGAACGGAACCCGGCATACAAGACGCTGTTCAGCATGGCAGCGCTGGTGATCAGTGTGGCTGCGGCAGGAGCGACGTATGCGGCGTTTGGTGGTTCGTACGGCAGGCTACCGGCTGCGCCGCTGCAGTCCTTGATGGCGGCAGCGATGATCTACTTTCTGGTCAATTCATTGGCGGTCGCCGGCGCCTTCGGACTCTCGACCGGCCGCAGCGTGTTCCGCATCTGGCATGACAACTTCCTGTGGACGATCAGCAGCTATGTCGTCGGAGCCGTCGCCGCAGGCATCGCTGTCGAGCTCTCTCACAGTGCGGGCCAGTGGTGGACTGCCCTCGCGTTCATTCCACTGGCCCTGACCTATCGGACCTATCGCATTTACCTCAGACGCATTGCTGATGAGCAGCAGCGGACTGCTGAATGGACGCAGCTTCACCGCGACAGCACCGAGGTGCTTGCCCGCGCGATTCAAGCCAAGGACGAGGGCGGCAGTTCTCACGTCGAGCGCGTGCAGTACTACGCGGCAGCACTCGCGCAGCGGCTTGACCTGCCCGACTCCGAGCGGCAGGCGATCGAGATTGCCGCCTTGCTCCACGACATCGGGAAATTGGCAGTGCCCGAGCACATCCTCTCGAAGCCAGGCCCGTTGACGACGGATGAGCGAAAGAAGATGCAGATGCACGCCGAGATCGGTGCGGAGATCGTCAGCGCCGTTCGGTTCCCGTTCCCGGTCGCGCCGCTCATTCGCAGTCATCACGAGCGCTGGGATGGTAGGGGTTATCCCGCGCAGCTACGTGGTGAGCAGATCCCGATAGGGGCGAGAGTGTTGTCGGTCGTTGATTGTTTCGACGCGCTTACTTCTGCGCGTCCGTATCGAACCGCGATGTCAACGGAGGCCGCAGTCCGCCTCCTGCAGGACGGAGCGGGCAAGGCATTCGATCCTGCGATCGTCGAAGCGTTCACTGGGTTGGTGCCGCAGCTCACGCCGCCCACGACCGACCGGTTCCCACGACGCATTCGCCGCTCGACGGAATCGGAGGGTGATCACCGTGTGATCGGCGATCGCGAGCGGATCAATGCCGATGCGTTTGCCGAAATCGCGTCCGCCAACCGTGAGACCTACGCGCTGTATGAGATCGCCCAGTCAATGGGCCGCAGTATCGGCCTTGCAGACACCATGACGTTTGTCACGTCGAAGCTTCCGGCGCTCGTGCCGTGCTCGACATGCGCGCTATTCGTGCGACGTGGAGACAACGATCTGCTCTGTCGATTCGCCATCGGCGTGCATGCGGATCTGCTGGAGGCGACATCGATTGCCGAGGGCGACGGACTCAGCGGTTGGGTGATGCGCCATCGTCGCCCGTTGGTGAACGGCCTGCCGATGGTGGAGTTCGCTGCAGCCGGCTCGTCGGGCGACGTCACCTTGCAGTCAGCGTTGGTCAGTCCGCTGATCGTCGGCGATGAGGTCATCGGTACCATCGCGGTGTTCCATCACGACCGCGAGTCGTACACAGAAGACCATCGGCGCGTGCTCGATCAAGTGGCACATCAGGCAGCGCCTGTCGTCCACAACGCCCTGGTGTTCGAGCGCACGCAGGAACAAGCGTTCAAGGATGCGCTGACCGGGCTCGCGAATCCACGTGCGCTGCAGTTCCAGGTGGCGCGCGAGGTGGGACGCGCGCGTCGAACCTCGTCGCAATTCTCGCTGTTGCTGTTGGATCTCGACGACTTCAAGACCATCAACGATGAGCACGGTCATCTCGCCGGTGATCGAGCGCTGCAGGAAGTGGCCAAAGTGCTGCAGGAGACGACCCGGCCCTACGACACCTGCATCAGGTATGGCGGCGATGAATTCGTGGTGTTGCTGTCAGCGTGCGGAGGCGATGAAGCCGACGAGCGCCGTCGTCAGTTGCAAGCCGCCGTCGCGGGCATCTCGCTGCACGCAGATGACGGCCGTCGCATCGAACCGCGAGTGAGCGCCGGTGCCAGCGTCTTTCCGGAGGACGGTGATACGTACGAACGGCTGCTGGCACGGGCCGATCGACGGATGTACCGGAATAAGGCGGCGTCGAAGATGAAGCGGTCGCTGCAGCTCACGGCCAGGGGAGACGACATCGCGCATCTGCCACACCCTGTCGCGCGATAAGACAACACGAGTCGAACGCACAGATTCGCGATTCCGGCTTCAAAGTCGTCGCCAAAGAGAACGGAATCGCACTGCGCTGCACAGGCGTCTCGCTTGCAGCCTACTCGAGCCGATCCGCCTTCGCCCTCATGGCTTCGGCGGGAGACGCATGGGCTCGATGAAAGCCAGGGCAATCCTGGTACTCGCCGTCGCAGTGGCCGCGTCGATTCCTGCCGCGGCGTCAAAAGTGGTCAGCGGTCGCGATGTTGCGGCAGACGTCACGACACGTGTCGATTCGACGCCGCTCACCGCCGCCGACGTGGCGGCGGCGCGGCGGCGCGACGACTTTGCCGCGATGCAGGAATATCGGCCGGGCTACCCGTTCTGGCAGCACGTCTTCACGTTGCCCGATCAATCAGTGGCATTCGGGAGCGCGACTGATGGACGTCTGCTCGCGCTGTTTCCAACCAAGGGGGAGTGGACGCGTCACGCGACGTGGAAGGACCCGTCGCTCGCGCACGTCCTTGATGGTCAGCAGCTCGCGCGCAAGGTCGGCGAGCGCCGTGACCAGGTGGCGGAGCTTCTCGAGCGCGCCTCGGGGCCGGTCATTCACAACTCGACGCGCGGTGATGCGCTGTTGCCAAACGCCCGTCGCTACGGCGCATTCCTTGGCGAATGGGGCGCGATCTACGAACGCTTCGGTGTCCCGTCCGACATCGGCCTCGCACAGGTGATCCTCGAATCGGGACTGAGCGCGCAGCGACGCTCGGAAGCGAACGCCATCGGCTTCTGCCAGTGGCTGCAAAAGAACTGGAAACGCCTGAACCACTTCTCGCCGACACCGATCGAAGGCAAGAACCAGACGACGCAAGCGCCCTACTGCGCCGCGTATCTCTCGGTGCTCGCCACCAAATATGGGTCCTTCATCCCGGCGCTCTCCGAGCACAACGCTGGCGGGACCAACGTCGGTCGCACGCTGATCAACGGCGAGCGCATGGGCGCGACCGACGTGCGCGCGAAGTACTTCCTCGGATCGCAGCTGGCGCGTGATCTGCGAGAACTGCCGGGAAAGACCTACGAGGACATCTACGGCAGCTACGGTCCTCGCTCGTATCTGTACTCGGAGATGGTGTTCGGCAATACGTTCATCGTGAACACGCTGATAACGGCGACGGCCCAGGAGCCTATCTACGCGATGCGCACGCCGCGGGCGATCACGGTCGCCGAGATCGTGAAGCGCACGGGTCTGCCTGTAAACGAAGTGCGACGTTTCAATCCGGCGCTCCGCGATCGCGTGCCCGCGCAGTCGGCGTTATATCTCCCGACATACGTCAGCGAGTTCGGCACCGACATCGCGTTCTGGCGCCGGCCCGCACCGGCATCGTACCTGGCTGTATTGAATGACTTCATGCGTCTCGATGCCGGCCCGGAGCGCTGGGACGATCCAACCTTCGCGCGCGTGCTGGGCGAATTCCGTCAGCGCTTCAGAGACACCAACACCGAAGAGGGCACCGTGATGGACACCGTGCTCACGTATGTGATGGACCAGGCTTACACGAGCGGGCGCCGCACCCTGGTAGAAGAATTCCGCAGCAGCGATCAAGTGCGACGGTTGGTCGCGCGAGGGCGGTTCGAGCTCGAAGTCCTTCCGCGACACCCCGCCGCGAATCTCGCTGCACTCACGAAGAAGTAGCGCCGGCAGGAGACTTTAAGTCGGCTTCCGCCAGACGCGACGAAACAGTGCAAGGGTGTGCTCAACGGGCATCTTTTTGCCGTTAAACTCCGCCCTCGGCCGATGGGCACTCGCCTTAGCGTCGCTGTCATCTCCATCGCACTCTTGATCGTCGCGGTGACTGTGCGGTCATCCGCGCAGACGCCGGGACCGCGCCGATTCGTCGTTGGGGAAGTGCTGGTGAAGTTCAGGCCAGGTGCCAACGCCAACGAACGAGCGCAGGCACATCGTGTCGCGCGCGGACTCGCGGATGGCGAAATCGAACGCACACGACTCCAGCGCGTGCGCGTACCGGCGGGCGAGGAACTTGACACGATCGCGCGGTACCAGCGCAATCCCAACGTCCTCCTCGCGGAACCCAACTA
>JBKPRH010000303.1:0-5907 GCA_046765795.1 Acidobacteriota bacterium
GGAAGCGCACTGGCGCGGCGGTCACGAACGTCGCCGGAGACTGGGCCGATCACCCCGCGATTCAAAAGCCGAACGCGCAAGGCAGCCAGACCAACGAGCTGGCGATTCAGGTTGGTCGCGATACGGTGACGTTCCTGGCGAACGGCCAGACCGTCGCAACGCAACCCGCGAAAGCCGTTGACGTCGTCGGCATTTCCGGATTGCGCGTCGGGCATGGCCTCGATCTGCAGATCGAGGGCTTCTCGGTCACGCAGTCGAAGTAAGGCTCACTTCGTCACGACATACCAGTTGTTCTGGATGTCGTGAGCGAGTGCGTGCGTCTCGATCGGAACCCCGCGCGCTCGAGATACTCGTGACGTCTGCGGCGACTGATCGCTTCGGCCTTTTATTGATCCATGACGCTTCCTCTTGAGGGGCGGAATGCTACGCCATCCAGTACAATCCGGGCGTTCCCATTCCTTTCCAGAGGTCATCTTGATGCGCAAAGCGGGTGGAATTGTCACGCTGACGGGAATCGCGGTGGCGATTGGGTTCACGACTCTTGCCGGGCAATCACGACCTGCCAACAGTAGTCGTGCGAAGGCAAAGCCGTACACGACCTGGCAGTCCTACGCCGGCGGTGCGGATTCCTCGCAGTACTCCGCGCTCGATCAAATCAACACGAAGAATGTCGCGAAGCTCGACGTCGCGTGGAGCTTCCCCATCACCGGCAGCAGCATCTTCAACCCCGTCGTCATCGACGGCGTGATGTATGCCCCGGTCGGAGGCGGCGCGCTCGCCGCGATCGATGCAGCGACCGGCAAGGAGATCTGGCGCAAGGAAGGCGTGGCGCCGTCGGGCGCGCGCGGGATGAATTACTGGGAGAGCGCCGATCGATCGGACCGACGGTTCATCTACCTGCAGCGCGGCGACGTCCTCGCCGTGAATGCGCAAAATGGTGAGCCCATCACGTCCTTCGGCAACAACGGTCGTGTCGATCTCCGTGATGCGATGGAGCGAAAGCCGGCGGGGCCGGTCGGCACCAGCAATCCTGGTCGCATCTTCGAGAACCTTTTCATCATTCCGCTGCCCGGTGGTGCGAACTACGGCGGCCCACCCTCCGACGTTCATGCCTACGATGTGCGGACTGGAAAGCTCGCATGGATCTTCCATGTCATCCCGCACGAAGGCGAGTTCGGCTACGACACCTGGCCTGAAGGTCACTACAAGGTCGGTGGTGGCGTGCACAACTGGAGCGAGTTCACCGTCGACGAGGAGAACGGCATCGCGTTCATCGGATTCGGCACCGCGCGCTACGACTTCTACGGCGGCGATCGCAAGGGCAACAACCTCTACGCCAACTCGCTCGTCGCGATCGATGCGCGCACCGGCAAGCGGATCTGGCATCAGCAGCTCATTCACCACGATCTCTGGGACTGGGACATTCCGCAGTCGGCCAAGCTGCTGACGATTCGTCAGAACGGCAAGCCGCGGCAGGTCGTCGCGCAGGCGACGAAGCAGGGATTCCTCTTCGTGTTCGATCGCAAGACCGGCCAGCCGATCTGGCCGATCGTCGAGCGGCCGGTTCCGCAGACGGACATTCCCGGTGAATGGTCGTCTCCGACGCAACCGTTCCCGACCAAGCCAGCACCGTTTGCCAAGCAGTCCTTCACCGAAAAGGACATCAATCCGTATCTGCCGAAGGAGACGCAGGAGGAAGTGCGCGCGCGGCTGCGCTCGTATCGCAACGAGGGCATGTTCACTCCGCCGAGCTTCGAAGGATCAGTGTCGATGCCCGGGCACAATGGCGGCGCGAACTTCGGAACCAGCGCCGTCGATCCCGATCGCGGCGAGTTCTACGTCGTCCACAAGTCGCTGCCGACCGTGCTTCGCATCACGATGCCTGCACCACCTCGCGGGGCAGGTCCTGGTCCTGGCGGTGGTGGAGGTGGCGGCGGTCGTGGCGGTGGTAATGCGATCGTCACGAAGGAAGAGAAGGCGCAGCTGATGGCGCAGGCCAAAGAACTCGTGGACGCTGCGAAGGGCGAGCGCGTCGAGTTCAATTCGCCAGTGAGCTTCATGCAGATCAACTTCCCTGGGGGTGCGATGACCGCGACGGCACCGCCCTGGTCGGAGATGGTGAAGTACGACCTCAACACCGGCGAGATCGTGTGGCGGATTCCGACGGGCGTGCAGGAAGCGCCGCCCGAGTACAACATCCCGAACAACACCGGCGTGCAGTTTCCGCGGAACGCACCGCTCGTGACGGCGGGCGGATTGATCTTCCTCGCCACCGGTCCGGAGCGAAAAGTACACGCCTACGATCGCGCAACTGGTAAGGAGCTGTGGCAGCACAGTCTGCCCAATGGTGCTGAAGGCATGCCGGCTACTTATCAGGTGAACGGACGGCAGTTCGTCGTGTTGCCTGTCGCACAAGCGAACGGCACATTCCCGATGATCTTCAACGCCCCGGGCGCAGCGCCAGCCCCACCGGGAGGCGGCGTCCCACCCGGAGGTGGGCGTCAAGGCCGCGGTGGCGGACCGACGCTGCCGGGCGCGTACATCGCGTTCGCGTTACCTCAATAGCCGACAGAGAGGATTTCATGCGACGGTCACTCGGAGTGGCGGCGCTATGCGCCGCGTCATTTGCAGCGGGGACGATGGCGCAGCGGCTGTACGATCGTTCCACCGGTGCGGCAGCCGCGAGCACCGCCCCGGTGACGGCGCCAGCCAACCTGGCCTCGACCGTCGTTGATTTCACCCAACAACCACTCTGGGCGTACGGGTTCCCGACGCCACCCGCCCCGGGAGAGAAAGCCGAGCCACAGCGGCCACCGTCGCGCGCGCTGCGGCCCAACGAGGACGAAGGGGAACAGACCAAGCCGCGATCGCTTCCCGGAAGCGCTGGCAGCTTCTCGCTCGTCGACATCCGCGATGGCTCCAACGTGATCGACTGGTACCCGGAAGACCACCCGAAGATGACCGACATCATCCGGCTGGGGCCGTCGAAGTTCGAGACCGGGCGGCGCGGGTGCGGCTTCTGCCATCTCCCGAACGGACTCGGGCGACCTGAGAACGCTCCAGTGGCCGGTCTGCCTCCGACCTACTTCGTGCAGCAAATGAAGGACTTCCGCAACGGACTACGCCGAAGCTCCGATCCTCGAAAGCCGAACACCAACACGATGATCGATCTCGCGCGCGCGATGACGGACGAGGAGATGCAGCAGGCCGCCGAGTTTTTCGGGGCCATTAAGTGGAAGCCGCGGGTGAAGGTGATCGAGACCGAACTCGTCCCGAAAACCCGCATCGTCGGCAACCTGTTCCTGGCCACGGAGACCGAGCGCACCGAGCCCATCGCGGGGCGCATCATCGAAGTGCCTGCGGACGAGGAGCGCACAGAGCTGCTGCGCGATCCGCGGACCGGATTTGTCGCCTACGTGCCTCCAGGCAGCCTCGCGCGCGGCAAGCAACTGGTCAGGCTCGGCGGCGCGGAGATCAAAGGCAACGAGATCGTCCAGGGGAAGACGACAGCGTGCACGGCCTGTCACGCGCCCGACCTCATGGGTGTTGGCAACGTGCCGCCGATCGCCGGCCGGTCGCCGAGCTATCTGGCGCGCCAGATCTTCGACATCCAGCAGGGCACGCGCCGCGGGTCGGCTGTCGACCTGATGAAGGTGGCGGTGGCCAAGTTGAACGCTGACGACATCACGGCCATCGTCGCTTACGTCGCGTCGAAGTTCCCGCCGGACCCGGAAGACGTCGCGGCGGCCGACGAGTTCAGAGCCGACCACGCCTACAACAACAGTCGATAACCGAACGTGTAGTGTCCGGCTTTAGCCGGACCTTGATGGCCGACTGCTTCGAAGGCTCAGCGCTCGCTGTTGATGGCATTCGCCGTCGCGTGAGCGCTGCGCACACGATGGGCCCGATCCGAGTAGCCGATCCAGAGAATCGCTGCGCCGGCCGCGGCCGACAACGCGACCAGTGGCACGAGCGACAGAGAGAAGCGGCCAGTGGCGTCTCTGATTGCGCCCATCGCGTAGGTCGTGCCGAACCCTGCGAGGTTGCTGATCGCGTTGATCTGCGCGAGACCTGCGGGCGCGGTGCTCGCCGACAGCCATTCGGTCGAGACCGCCCACGCCGGCCCCTTGCCTGCGTAGATACCGATCGCGGCAAGACACAGGATCACCACGATCGATGCCAATGAGTCGAAGGCGATCGCCGCCGCAAGGCTGGCGGCGGCCAGGAACAACGGCAGCGCCGCATGCCACACGCGCTCGCTCTTCCGATCGGATCGATGGCCCCACCAGAGCATCGCGATCGCGGCGAGCGCGAATGGAATTGAACTCAGCAGGCCCGTCTGCATGTTCGTCAAACCGTACGACTTGATGATCTGTGGCTGCCACAGCTGGAGGCCGCTGCTCACGGCCGTGCTCCCGGCGAGGACGAGGCTGAGAATCAACACATCGCGGTTCCACAGCACCTGCCACAGACTTCCCTCTGCAAGACGGGCTCGCCCCATCCCGTCGCGATCCAGACGTCGCTGCAGCCAGTCGCGCTCGTCAGGCGACAGCCATCGCGCGTGTGCGGGACGGTCAGTCAGCACGAACAGGCACGTCAGCCCGAGCAGTACTGCCGGAATGCCTTCGATGATGAACATCCATTGCCAGCCGCGAATGCCGAGCCAGCCATCGAAACCGAGAAGCGCAGCGGAGATTGGCGATCCCAGGAAACCGGAAACGGGAATCGCGACTGTGAACAGCGCGATGATGCGCGCACGGTACTCGGATGGAAACCAGTAGGTGAGGTACAGCATCACCCCCGGAAAGAATCCTGCTTCGGCAGCGCCGAGGAGGAATCGCATGGCGTAGAGCGAACGCGGGCCGGTCACCAGCGCCATCGCCATGGCCAACACGCCCCAGCTGATCATGATGCGCGCGATCCAGAGCCTGGCCCCGACGCGCGCGAGGACGAGATTGCTCGGTACTTCGAACAGGAAGTACGACAGAAAGAACACGCCGCCGCCGAGGCCGAACACGGTGGCCGACAGGTTCAGGTCGCGCACCATCTGGAGCGCGGCAAATCCGAGGTTGACTCGATCGACGAACGAGACGAAATAACAGACCATCAAGAACGGCAGCAGCCGCAACGTGACCCGCCGGATGGTCGTCGCCTCGAACTCGCTCGCGGAATGTGGGTGACCGGTCTGCATCGACGTGCATTCTAAGTCCGCCGCCGATGAATCTGGGCTTTGGGCTTTGGGCTGTGGGCTTTGGGCGACGCCGTCGTCACCACCCTGATGAGGCGTCGAGAGGAAGGCCGCCTGCCATCACCGCTTCGATGCGGCGGATGCGACCGTCCTCGATCTTGAAGAGCTCGGAGATCACCACTGCCTGCTTGCGCAGCATCGCTTCCGAGTGCTTCACGACTTCGCCGCTCGGCAGCGTGTAGGTCAGCTCGGTGCCGCCGTGCCGGAACATGTACATGCCGGACACGAGCCCGCGCTCCTCGTCCACCACCAGGTGACGACGCGGTGCGATCTGAGTGATGTAGTTCCACATCGGGTGATTCACGTTCTCGCGGCATCCGAGTCCCGCGAGTCCCGGTGCACCGGCGCGGCCGGCCGTTGTCATTCCGTTCTCGACGCGGAGGCAGTTGGTCGTGAACGGCACGTGATCGACGATGTTCTTCTCGAGGGTTTCAAAGTACCGGTTCGCGATGTCCACCATCTCCGCACGAGGACGACGCTGCGCGGGCGGGAGGGACGCGGTCCAGACTGGATCGACCGTGACCAGGTTGTCGACGCTGCCGAAGCCGGTTTGCCCGATGCCGACGTAGACCGACTCGATCTCGCTGATATGTTGTCCCTCGACCTTCATGCGCAACGTGAGCAGGCCGGGGCGCTCTGTGCCGTCCACCACCGTGTAG
>JBKPRH010000304.1:0-10905 GCA_046765795.1 Acidobacteriota bacterium
ACTCGGTACGCTCGAGGCCGGCAAGCTTGCGGACCTCGTCGTGCTGTCAAAGGACATCATGCGCGTCGCGCCATCAGAGATTCGGACCACGACGGTGCGCATGACTTTCGTCGGCGGTGAGGTCGTTTACAGTTCAACGCCCTGACGCGGCTCATGCCGCGGAGCTTTCTTCACTTTCTCCGATCTGTTCGGCGATCGCGACCATTGCGGCCGGAATAGCATCCACGTGATGTTGGACGTGAATCCACTCCCAGATAGCCAACGCGGTATAAAGCCCGGAGTTGACCGCCAGGTGCCGCTGGCGGCGTACGGTCCACGCAGCGAAGTTATAAAGAGCACAGAGCACCGCGGTTCCAAGCACCACGCCGTGGATCGATGCCTTCAGAACTTCACAGCGGCCGGTGCAGAGGAGAGGAAGCGGTTGGCGCGTCTCGCGCGCCACGAGTGACTGTTCGCGCATGCACCAGGATTTTGCAAGTGCTATGCCTTGCCGCTGAGTAACATTGGCGCAATAAGTTCCGATCGAACTGCTCTGCTAGGATCCAACCTCTCGTTGTGAAGACGTCTGGCCGACAGTGGACTGTCACATCCGAAGAACAGGGGCTCCGGCTCGATCGGTATCTCGCGGCCCCTAGTCGGCTCGGCTCGCGCGGTCGCGTGCGTGCGGCGTTGGAACGCGGACAGGTGTTTTTCAACGGCGCCGAGGCGTCCTTGAGTGACGCGGGAGCTCGGATCGCATCGGGTGACACCGTGCGGGTCTGGCTCGACCGGCCTGGCAGCAGTCGCCGCAAAGCCGGATTCGAGGGGAGCGGCCTCCACATTCTGTATGAGGACGAGACGCTGCTCGTCGTGAACAAGCCAGCCGGACTCCTTGCAGTGCCGCTTGGACGTGGCGCTTCGCGATCTGTATTCAGTCTGCTCGCCGACCATCTCGGAACCCGTGGGCACCGGACGCCGTTCGTCGTCCATCGCATCGATCGCGACACATCGGGCATCGTCGTCTTCGCGAAGACCGCGTCGGCCCAACAAGCGATCAAGGAACAGTTCGCGAGACGCGAACCGGAGCGCGTGTACTGGGCGATCGTTCACGGCACTCCGCGTCCGGCGCGCGGGACGTGGCGCGACCGCCTCGCGTGGGATGCCGATGCGGTGAGGCAGACGGTGACAGATGCCAGGAATCCGAAGGGCGTTGAGGCGGTAAGCGAATACCAGGTGCTCGAGACGTTCGGTGATGCCGCACTCATCGAGGTGAGGCTGCACACGGGCAAGCGCAACCAGATTCGCATTCAGGCCGCGGTGCGAGGGCACGCCCTGATTGGTGAACGGCAGTACGCAGGTGGCCCGTCCACAAGGACGGGCCCTACACACGCGCGTCAGGCGCTGCACGCGTATCGACTGTCGTTCGCGCATCCGATCGACGGCCGGCGGCTGAAGTTCGAGGCGCCGCTTCCAGACGATCTCAGCGATTTACTGCGACGGCTTCGGACCAATTTCACAAAGCACACTTGACCTTGCCCCAGGGTCAGACTCCACTCTCGGATCAGGGAGGACGTCTGATGAACCCCTTCGCGACGGCCGCTGAGACTGCGGCCGCCATTCGCAACAAGACCATTTCAGCTCGCGAGCTGGTTGAGAACACGTTCCGTCGGCTCGACGAGATCAATCCACCGCTCAACGCGATCGTCGGCGATCTGCGGGCTCCGGCGCTGGCGCGTGCCGCAGATGCTGACAAAGCGCAGACCGAGGGGCGCGCGCTCGGTCCACTGCACGGTGTGCCTGTCACGATCAAAGAATCGTTCGCGTATCGCGGTACGCCGAACACATGGGGACTGACTGACCTCGCGCAGGCCTTGAGCCCGCGGACCGCAGTGGCCATCGAACGTCTCGAATCGGCGGGCGCAATCGTCGTCGGAAAGACCAACGTGCCGGTGCTGCTCAGCGATTGGCAGAGTTACAACCCGCTGTACGGGACAACCAACAACCCGTGGGATCTCTCACGCACGCCTGGTGGATCGACCGGCGGCGGCGCTGCTGCGGTGGCCGCAGGTCTTGGTGCCCTGTCGATGGGCAGCGATTTGAGTGGATCACTTCGCATACCGGCGCACTTCTGTGGCGTCTACACACACAAGCCATCGTTGAATCTGATCGAGATGGACGGTTTGCAGCCTGGTCCATGGGACGGTGCACCGGGGCCGCCGATGGATCTCGCCGTGATCGGTCCGATGGCTCGCGATGCGCGTGACCTCGCATTGGCGCTCGAGGTGCTTGGTGGACCGGCTGGAGACGATCGAAAGGCGTGGACCTGGCGCATGCCGGCACCTCGTCACACACGTCTGCAGGATTTCCGAATCGGTTACATCGTTGACGACCCGATCGCCCCGATCTCGTCAGAGGTGCGCACGCCTTACGAAAAGCTGATCTCTGCGTTGTCGAAGACGGGCGCAACGCTGAAGCAGGGATGGCCAACGGGAATCGACCCGCGCGGCGCGGCCGAAACCTACGGCTTCCTGCTCATGTCATTCGTGACCGCAGACCTGACGGGCAAGAGACCTTCGTCGTTCGACCATGCACGCTGGATGCGCGAGACGCTATCGCGTCTGACGTTTCGCAAGCGCTGGCAGCAGTACTTCGAGAGCTACGACGTGTTTCTGCTGCCTGCGTCCTTCACCGCGGCGTTTCCGCACGACCATGGCGAGCCGATCGACAAGCGGATCGTGAAGACTCCCGAGGGCCCGCGTCCGTACGTGCAGAACAGTTCTTACTGGATCTCCATGGCCTCGCTGTCGGGTCTTCCAGCGACTGTTGCACCAATCGGACTCACAGACGAGGGCTTGCCAGTTGGCGTGCAGATCCTCGCGCCGATGTGGGAGGACTCAATGTCGATCGAGTTCGCTGCACTTTTGTCAGATGTCACGAATGGATTTGTGGTGCCGCCGATGTTTACGAAATGACGCTATAGTCTGCGGTGCACGTCGCACGTCCCGCCGAAGTGTAAGGACGAAAGCCTCATGGCCGCACGACAGGACCATATCTCCCACACGACACCGATGGGCGGCACGCTCGTTCCGGGCGGCGCCACCTTTCGAACGTGGGCACCCAAGGCCCGCGAAGTTTATGTGCTCGGGGACTTCAACAACTGGACGCGGGACGAGGACGCTCTTCTCGTGAAGCAGAGCGACGACCGCTGGACGGGGTTCTTTCCGAATGCCACCGACGGCATGAAGTACAAGTTCTTCGTCGTCGGCGAGGGCGGTCCGGGGCCTAAACGCGATCCGTATGCACGGGAGCTGACGAACACGTGGCCCAATCCCGACTGCGTTCTGCGTGCCGCGAACTCGTATCCGTGGCAGGACTGGACCTGGCGCACACCGCCGTTCAACGAGCTGATCGTCTATCAACTGCACATCGGAACGTTCTTCGGCCCAAACCGTGAGACACGGCCGGCCAAGTTCCTCGACGTCCTCGATCGCATTGAGTACCTGGCAGACCTGGGAGTGAACGCGATCGAACCGCTGCCAGTCGTGGAGTACAGCACGCCGCGTAGCCTCGGGTATAACGGCACCGACCTCTTTTCGCCGGAGATGGACTATGAGGTCAGCGCCCAGGAACTCGATAGCTACCTGCCGCGTGTCAACCGTCTGCTGCAGCAGAAAGGCAAGGCGTTGGTCTCCAAGGCGGTGCTGAGCGTTCCGATCAACCAGCTGAAGGTCTTCATCGACATTTGCCATGCCTATGGCCTGGCGGTGATCTTCGACGCCGTCTACAACCATGCGTCGAGCGATCTGCGGGATGAACAGAAGCACGACGAGACGATCTTCTTCTTCGACCGGCAGCGCCGCGGCGACGACAATCGCAGTCTCTACTTCACCGACCAGGATCACACCGGTCCGGTCTTCGCGTTCTGGAAGGAGGAAGTGCGCCAGTTCCTGATCGATAACGCGACGTTCTTCGTCGACGAGTACCACGTCGATGGCTTCCGGTACGACCAGGTCACCGTCATTGTGCAGCAAAACACCTCCGACGGCTGGCCGTTCTGCCAGGACCTGACAGGAACCGTGCGAGCCCTCGACGCATCAGCGATCAATGTTGCGGAGTACTGGGGCCCTGATCCCGCAGTGGTACGTCCGGTGTTCGAGGGCGGTGCCGACTTCGATGCGAATTGGCACGACGGGTTGCGGCGTGCGATCCGCGGTGTCATCGCGCAGGCGGCCGGCGGTCGCGATGTGGCGATCGATTGGCAGCCTGTCGTCAATCAGCTGCGGGCACCCGGCTTTCGAAACGCCTGGCGCGCGGTCCAGTACATCGAAAGCCACGACGAGGTGTATCGCGATCGAGCGCCGCGTATCGCGGCTCTGGCCGGAGGCGGTGACGGGCGGAGTTGGTATGCGAGGAGCCGCTCCCGCGTCGCACTCGGCCTGCTCATGGCCGCTCCAGGGATCCCGATGATTTTCATGGGCCAGGAGTTCCTCGAGGACAAGCGTTGGGACGACGATCCGGTCAATCACCGGGGCACCCTCATCTACTGGGATGGGCTCGCCACCGACAAGACCATGATCGACTTCCACCGCTTTACGCGAGAGCTGCTGTGGCTCGGGCGCCACCAGCCGGCGCTCAGCGGAGAATCGGTCGCCACGGTGCTCATGGACAACGTCGCGCGCGTGCTGGTCGTGCACCGATGGATCGAAGGTGTGGGCCGCGATCTGATCGTCGTGTTCAGTTTGAACGAGTCCACGATGAGTGGATACCGCGTGCCCTTCCCACGGGGAGGTACGTGGTTCGAGATATTCAACAGCGACGTCTACGACAATTGGGTCAATCCCATGGTGGCGGGCAATGGCGGGCGTATCGAGGCGAACGGACCGGGATTGAATGGACTCTCGGCGTCGGCGGACCTCGTCATCCCTGCGAACGCGTTCCTGGTTTTCTCCACGTGAGAGAATGCCCGCTATGTCGCCCCCGCGTTTGTTTCGCGTGATTCTGCCCGTTGACGACATCGAACCCGCGGCGGCGTTTTATGCCGAGCTGTTGGGACAACCCGGCATGCGTGTGTCTGGCGGACGCCATTACTTCAGGTGTGGCGACGTGACGTTGGCTGTCTACAGCCCAAAAGGCGACGGCGATCGGCGCGAGCCGCGTCCGAACTGGGACCACGTCTATTTCGCGGTTGATGATCTCGAAGAGGTCTATCGCCGCGCGCAGAAGCTCGGAGGCTTGTCCACGCACGTCGGTGACGGACGTCTTCCGATGGGCGAGATCGCGACGCGACCGTGGGGCGAGCGGTCGTTCTATCTCTCAGATCCTTTTGGCAACCCGCTCTGCTTCGTTGATTCGAAAACGCTGTTCACCGGAAGGCCGAGCTGATTCGCAGGCTGATCTACTTCCCTGACACGAGTCCACCGTCGCTCGAACGCGCAGGACTTACAGGCGCTGAGGCGGTGACATTCCCGACGACCGACGGACTACGGCTAGCGGCGTGGTTCGTGCCGGGATCCGGATCGTCGCCTCGCCCGACTGTGGTGGTCTTCAACGGCAATGCCGGCCATCGTGGCTATCGCGTTCCCTTGGCATCCGCGCTTCGCGCGCACGGGCTCAATGTGCTGCTGACCGACTACCGCGGGTATGGCGGGAATCCTGGCAGTCCAACAGAAGAAGGACTCGCAGACGATGCCCGAGCCGCTCGCGCGTATGCGCCCGGCCGTTCCGATGTCGATGCCACGCGGATCGTCTATTTCGGTGAATCACTCGGCGGTGCAGTGGCGCTGCGCCTTGCGGTTGAACATCCGCCGTCGGCGCTTGTCCTGCGATCACCGTTCGCCTCGATGACACTGGTCGGGCAACATCATTACCCGCTGCTCCCGGTGAGGCTGTTGCTGCGGGATCGCTTCCCGTCAATCGAGCGTGCGCCGCAGATTCGCTGTCCGGTACTCATCATCGCTGGTACGTTGGACACGATCATTCCTATCGATCACACGCGTCGTTTGTACGACGCCATCACCGCACCGAAGACGTTTCTGGAGATCGACGCCGATCACAACGACCAAGCGTTCCTCGATGGCGACCAGATGATTCAGGCGATTGTTCGATTCGTCAGTAAACCGTGAGGTCCCTGTACTCGGGCGCGACACGGTCGAGACGACGAGACAGCTCGGGCAGGTGACACGTGGGCACGGCGGGAAAGAGATGGTGTTCCACGTGATGAAACATGTCGTAGGACACGACGTTCTTGAGCCATCCTCGTTGCGTGCGCGCGAGACGGCCGATCGGCTGGCAGTCGTGATGCACGGTCCACACCGCGAAGAACGCCGTGAAGCACTGGCCGGCGATCATGGTCAACACGTGGGCGCGTAATGGCAGCCACTCGATGAGCATGGCCGCAGCGATCGCAAGCGTGATGGCGATCAGTTCGGCGACAATCCACCGCCGCGTGGTCGCATTGGCGAGCACCCAGCCGCTGCGATGCAAGTGCACCGCGAACGCCGGTCCATTGAGCAACGCTCTCCACCAGCTCAGAGTCGCCGCGCGCCCTTCGACATCGTCATCATCCAGGCAATGCCGATGATGATTCAGGTGCGTCGCCTGGATCGCATGCATCGCGCTCATCATCGTGACGCTCAGCGCGAACATGGTGAAGTGCGTGGACTGTCGCCCGAGGCCGAGTGCGTAGTGATAGGCGTTGTGGACCTGGCGAAGACCGGTGAGGAAGAAGAAAAATGCGCTGGCGAGCGCGAGCGCCGCAAACGCCGGATGACTGGTGGCTGCGAAATGCCACGCCATCAATGAGCCAGCCAGCCAGGGTGTCGTGATCAGCGTTTCATACACGACCTCGCTGCTCGAGAGAGGCAGCAGATCCCGCCACTCGACGTCCAGAAGTCGCTCATCCCTGACCTGGGCCACGCCGAAGTTTTCGGCTGGGGACAGTGGTCTCTATAGGCTGGAGGGTTTTCTGGCCTTGATGATGAACGTCGTCGGCATCATCCGCGCGCGAGGCACTGAATACCAGCGCGCCGGATCGATGTGTTCCTCTTTCGTCGTGGCGGCATCGACTGGCGTCTCGACGAGTGCTTCGATGTTCAGGCCGGCCTGAACGATCTGGCCCAGGAATGTGCCGAGCGTGCGGCGGTGGATCACAATCGGCACGCCTTTCCACGAGGCATACGCAACCGGGCCTTCGGAGAAATACGAGTTTGCGACGATGTATTCCGTCCCGTTCCAGTCGAGACAGCTGTACGCCGGGTGTTCGCCGCTGACGAGAAAGCATCCACCTGGCCGCAGGTAGCGGGCAACGAGCGCCATTGTGGCTGGAAGGTCGGTGGTCCAACCCAGTCCGTAAATCGAAAACACCAGGTCGAAATAGTTCTCCGAAAGACCCGGATTGGTCTCCATCGGGGACTCGAAGAGCCGGACACGCGATGCGTGCGGACGCAGCGTCTCTTCCGCGAACTGAATCTGCACCGGAGAGAGATCGAGTCCCCACAGTTCGCGCGCTCCGTGTGTCGCGAGATAAAGAAGCGAGTGGCCGCTTCCACACCCCAGTTCCAGCGCTCGGATACCGGAGATGTCGTCGAGAAGATGAAGTGTGTTTTCCGTCGGTGCGAGCGGCCCGTACTCCGGCAACGCCGTGCCGCCATGAAAGCGCGGCGCAACATGATTCCAGCCCTCGCGATTCGTGGCCAGAGCAACTTCCGGTGAAACCATGTGATCGTTGAGGCGTCTTTTAGGAGGCCAGTCTCGGCAACATCCGCGCGTTCCATTCACCGTATTGGGTTCGAATCCGTTGGAAGACCTCCGGATGTGCCGCTCGTAAATCGTTTTTTTCCCCGGGATCGACTGCGAGATCGAAGAGATGCTCGTTTCCGGATTCTTCGAGGTATTTCCAGTTGCCGACGCGAGTGGCGGCACGCTCCTGTGTCCGCCAGAACAGCGTGCGGCTGTACGGAGGACGTCTGCCCGTGCAGACCGGCATGACGTCCTCGCCGTCGAGCGGGTACGCTGCGTTGGGCATCGTGCCAGTCACGGCGAGGATCGTGGCCATCCAGTCCATCGTGATGACCGGCTGATCGCTGACGCGACCGGCCGGAATCGTTCCCGGCCACCTGACGATCGCCGGCACTCGAATGCCGCCTTCCCACAGATAGAACTTCTGAAATGAGAACGGCCAGTTGTACGAGTATCGTTCGCCGCCATTGTCGCTGGTGAAGATCACCAGCGTGTTGCGTTCGAGCCGTGCGCGGCTCAACGCCTCCAACACGCGCCCGATGCCGGCGTCCATGCTCTTCACCATGGACGCGTAAATCTTCAACGATCCGCCATCCACCATCGGACCCTCGCCATGACTTGTGTGGCCGATGGCCTCGTCTTCGGGTCCTTCCCAGGGTGAGTGTGGCGCCGTGTAGTGGAGACTGAGATAAAAGGGCTGGTTCCTTCGCCGCGTGATGAACGCAGCGGCTCGTTCAGACAACAGCTCGGTCAGATATCCGACCCGCTCCACGGGGTCAAGGTTCTCCCACAGGTCAGCGCCGCCGGAGTCGCTTGACCGGTGTGTGAAGTAATCACCCGCACCGCTCAGGATGCCGAAGAACTCTTCGAACCCATGGCGATTAGGTCCAAACTCCGGTTTCCACCCGAGATGCCACTTGCCGATGAGCGCCGTGTTGTAACCGTTGCCCTTCAGCAGCGAGGCGACCGTCGGCTGATCTGCGGGAAGGCCTTTGTCGCGATCGCGACCAGTCAGCGGCTCGTGTAATCCGACGTCAAGCCGCTGCGGATATCGACCGGTGACGAATGCGCATCGTGTCGGCGTGCACACCGGAGCCGCGGCATAGGCGCTCGTGAACTTCACCCCTTGTTTCGCGAATGCGTCCAGCACCGGCGTTCGATAGTCCGGACGTCCGTAGCAGCTGAGATCGCCGTAGCCGAGATCGTCGGCAAGGATGAACAGCACGTTCGGCCGTTCCGCCATCGAGCTGCGTCGTGCGCCGGCGACGAGCACACCCGCACTTGCTGCGGCATTGATGAACTCACGACGCGTGACTCTGGATGCCATGCGAGCGCGGATCGCGGAGCCTCAGTACAGCTGCGTCCGATTCCGCTCCTCCATCTCACACTCGTACTGCTGCACGGTGATGCCGGCTGGCTTGATCTGGTCGTGAAGCACCTGCGCCATCGAGGATAGTGCGTCGGGCGCCGGCCATTCGGCGTGCTTCCATAGCTTCGAACGCAGAAACGCTTTCGGGCAGTGCAGGAAGCATTGCTCGACCTCCACACCGATTGCCAGCTGTGGGGTCTTGTCGTGCGCGACGCAGCGTGCAAGAAGATCTGGATCCCTGGTGATCCAGGCGCGTCCGTTGATACGCAGTGTCTCGTCACGTCCGGGGACGAAGAAAATCAGGCCGATGTGGGGGTTGTCGAGCAGGTTCTTCATCCCGTCGAATCGCTTGTTGCCTGGACGATCGGGAATCACGACATGGCGATCGTCGAGCACTGCGACGAAGCCCGGGGCGTCGCCTTTGGGCGATACGTCACAGGTGCCGTCGCTGCCGGATGTGGCCATCACGAGGAACGGCGATGCCGCGATATAGGCGCGGCAATGTTCGTCGAGTGCGGGCCGTTCCTTCAGAATAGAGCGCGGCGAGGCGACGCCGAGCAGGTCGCGCAACTCCTGTTCGCTGGTCACGATGTTGTTGAAGGAAGCCATGTCGTTCTCCGGTCCGGCTAAAGCCGGACACTACGTACGCAACCGAGGAATCAGATTCAGCGCGTTCTCGCGCTCGATGCCGCGTAGTTCGTCGGCCGTGAAGCCGCTCCCCTGCAGTCCCTGCACTTGCGGCGCACCATCGAAGAATGGCGCATCAGTCCCAAACACAATCTGCGTCGTCGGCACGAGCGTCTTCAGCGCGTTCATGTTGACGGGATTCGCCGAGCCCGCTGTGTCGTAGTAGAAGCGCCGGAGATGAAAGAGCCGTGAGTTGGGTTTCGGCTGACCGGCGATATTTGCCGCGGTCATTTCCGGACCGAGGAGACGTCCGGCCACCGATGTGATCGTGCCGCCAGCGTGCGAGAAGATCCAGCGGATGTCCGAGTACTTCGTCGCCGCATCGCTGACGACGAGGCTGAAGATCGTCCGCGTCGTGTCGGTCGGATACTCGAGCAGCTGATTGTTGACGCGTGGGATCAGTCCCTGACAGCACTGCGCGTCCGTGGGATGCGTATAGACCACGGCCTTGCGTCGATGCAGCTCTTCGAGCACGGGTGCGAACTGCGGATCGCCGAGCCACGCGTTGCCGTAGCTGGTCAGGACGCCGACGCCGTCCGCTTTCAGCGTGTCGAGCGCGTAGGCGATCTCCTGCAGACTACCCTGGACGTCGGGCAGCGGAAGAACCGCGAACAGACCGAAACGGCCCTTGTGATCCGCCACCATCTTCGCCGCCGCGAACTCGTTCATCTCGCGAGCGAGCGTTCGCGCTTCCTGCGCGTCGCCGAACCAGACCCCCGGCGCCGTGATCGAGAGCATGGCGGTCTGCGTGCCGACGCGATCGAGCGTTTCGACCGCTCGCGCCGGCGAATAATCCTTCCATGCTGCGAATCCGGGCACAGCGCTGACCGCATTCTTGGCGCCGAGGAATGCGAGAAAGCTGGGCGACACGAAGTGCTGATGGATGTCGATGCGTCGTAAGGCGGCGGCCGGTTGAGCCCGCGCCGCCGCCGACGCCAGCAGAGCACCCGCACCCGCCGTCAGCGTTCCGATAAACTGTCGCCTAGTCGAACGCTCCACCGATGAGTCCTCCGAAGTGCGCAATGCCGAATGCCCAATGCCCAACTCCCAACGTCTTGAGTCTTCCTGCATTGTGCATTGAGCCTTCTGCATTGAGCATTGTGCATTGTTCACCGTTAGAGACGCTATGAAGT
>JBKPRH010000305.1:0-16959 GCA_046765795.1 Acidobacteriota bacterium
TCGTGAGAACGTTCCGAACGTGAGAACGTTCCGAACGTGAGAACGTTCCGAACGTGAGAACGTTCCGAACGTGACGAACGATCCGAACGTCACGAACGATCCGAACGTCACGAACGATCCGAACGTCACGAACGATCCGAACGAATCAATATCGCAGTGTCATCAACAGCGGCAGGTGATCTGAGTGGTAGGCGTCGGGCAGGGTCTCGCAGCTCCGCACGAGATCGCTCACCGCTGTTCCCGTGAACAGATAGTCCAGTCGGCCAACGGGGAAGAGGACGTCCAGTCGCATCGGCCAGCGATTGGTTCGTCCAGTGCCGCAGGCCGCCATCGGCAGATGCTTGGCAATCGCCAGCACCGCATTGTCCCGCAGACCACCACGCGCGTTCAGGTCGCCGCCGACAAACAGCGGTGCGTCGGTGAACGACGTCAGGCGCTCACTCAAAGCCTCCGCTTGGGCGGCGCGATCGCCGTTTGTATCAAGATGCGCGGACACGACGCGGATCGCGCGCGCGCGTGGCCCAATGAGCGCGGTCACCGCAACGCGCCGCTGCTTGCCGAACGGCAACTCGATCGCACTCACATCGAGGAGCGGCTCTGTGGACAGAATCGCGTTCCCGCGATCTTCACGTTCGTTGAGTGACGTCGCCGGGCCGTTTCGCATCGACGGCACGTAGGCCACAGACATTCCGAACTGCTTCGCGATATCACGCACATCCATCGTCGGACGACGAGGCCGTATCGCCTTCGGCACGCGGAGCGCCGCTGGATATAGCTCCGGTATCGCATCGCCAGTTCGAAACGTTTCCTGCAGCAGGACCGTGAGCCCGAGTCCGTCGGCGGCAGCCTCCTCCAGTAAACGTGGCAGAAGCGCTTCGAGTCGTCCCGCGCCGACGTTCACGTTCCAACTCAGAATCCGCATGCCCGCGATCTCATTCGCCTCAGGCACGTGCGATTCGAGAATCGCTCGTCCGACGCTGTGACACCACAAATCGAGCTGACGATGGTCGCGCCATCGCATCCACGTCAGTCCCTCGACGGGCTGGAGACACGTGAGCGGCTCGACGATGTCGTGTGCTGCTGAGAGCGGAGTCGGCGCCGCCTGCGCGTGCACCAGCACTGCGGTGGCGACGGCGAGAAGGGCGATGGTTGAGCGCCTGACAAATCCCATGTACGCTGCACTACCTCATGCCGATACGCCGCGCGGTTGGGCGCAACGTTCTGAGAAAAGAAGGCCACGAGAAAGTCACGGGCCTGGCGCGATACATCGACGACATCCGTTTCGACGACGTCCTCTACGTGAGGACGATTCGATCGACCGTGGCGGCCGGCGAGATCGCGGATATCAATTACCACTTCGACCGGACCGGGTTCACTGTCGTTGATTACCGCGACATTCCCGGACGCAACATCGTCGCGCTGATCGATGAAGACCAGCCCTGCCTTGCGACGACACGCGTTCGGCACATCGCTGAACCGATCCTGTTGCTGGCGCACTCCGATCGTACACGGCTGGCAGCGGCAGAGGTCGCAATCACCTACCGCGAGACGACGCCCAACTTCGATCCCGAGCGCTCGAAGCTGTCATTCAAAACGATTGCGATTGAGAAAGGGCAGCTCGACCGCGGAATGGCCGAGGCTGATGTCGTCGTCGACGGCGAGTACCGCGCCGGTCACCAGGAGCAGCTCTATATCGAGCCGAATGGCGTCGTTGCCGTTCCGGAAAACGGCGGCGTGACGCTTTACGGATCGCTGCAGTGCCCGTACTACGTGCATCGCGCGCTCACGGTCTTACTGAATCTGCCGGCAGAGAAGGTCAGAGTTGTCCAGACGGAAACAGGCGGTGGTTTCGGCGGAAAAGAGGAGTACCCGTCGATGATCGCCGGCCACGCCGCGCTGATGGCGATGAAGTCCGGCCGGGCCGCGAAGCTGATCTACGACCGCGGTGAAGACATGCTGGCGACCACGAAGCGCCATCCGGCGATCGTGCGCCATCGCACCGGCGTCAAGAAGGACGGCCGTCTGACGGCGATGGAGATCGACGTCGTGCTCGACGGCGGTGCCTATGCGACATTGAGCGCCGTCGTGCTGTCGCGCGGCATGATTCACGCGAGCGGTCCGTATCGCTGCGATCACGTGCGCGCCCGCGGCCGCGCGACGATGACCAACACGCCGCCAAACGGCGCATTCCGAGGCTTCGGCGCGCCGCAGACGCAATTTGCGATCGAAGCCCACATGGACGTGATTGCCGATCGTCTCGGGATCGATCCGCTGCGGCTACGCGAGCGAAATGCCCTACGGCCCGGCGATACGACGGCAACCGGCCAGAAGGTCGGCAAGGACTGCAGCGCGTTGCAGGTGCTGCGCGAGGCCGGACGCCGCACGTCGTTCTCGAAGAAACGAAAGACATTCAAGGGATCGAACCGCGGCATCGGGCTGTCACTGTTCTTTCATGGGTCCGGGTTCACCGGGGGCGGAGAGGTCAAGCTCGCTTCGAAGGCGTCACTGGCACTGACCGAACGCGGCGTGCAGATTCGAGTCGCGAGCACAGAGATCGGCCAGGGCACGAGGACGATGCACGCGCAGATCGTTGCCGAGACGCTGGGCATTCCGTACGACCAGGTCGACGTCAGCATCGCCGACACGGCGACGGTGCCTGACAGCGGTCCAACCGTCGCGTCGCGCACGTGCATGATCGTCGGCCGTTTGCTGGAGCGCTGCGCGGAAGAGATGCGTAGCCGGCTCGGCCGCAACACGCCCGCGGCGTACTTCAGGAAGCACGGGGGGTTCGTCGTCACGAAGCAATACGAGAAACCGCCTGGTCTCGAATGGGATGACGAGACGTATCGCGGCGACGCGTACGGCAGCTACGGTTGGGCCTGCGATGTTGTCGAGGTCGAAGTGGACCCGGTCACGTATCAGGCGACGCCGGTATCGTTTACAACGGTCCATGAGATCGGCTGCGCGATTCATCCGATGCTGGCGGCAGGACAGATCGAGGGCGGCTCGTCGCAGGGGCTCGGCTACGCGCTGCTCGAGGAAGTCGTGATGCGTGGCGGCAAGATGGCCAACGCCCAGCTCACCAACTACATCATCCCCACGACGCTCGACACGCCGCCGATGACGACCAAGATCCTCGAGAACCCATACAAGCATGGGCCGTTTGGGGCAAAGGGCGTGGGTGAGATGCCGATCGATGGACCCGCGCCGGCCGTCGTCAATGCCTTGAGACATGCGGGCGTCGTTGTGTCGGAGATTCCGGCGACGCCGGAAAAGATCATGAAGGCGATGCTGTGAAACTCACTGTCAACCGCAAGACCGTCACCGTGAAGGCGCATCCGTTGACGCGGCTGCTCGACGTGCTGCGTGAGGAGTGCGGGCTCACGGGTACGAAGGAAGGCTGCGGCGAAGGCGAGTGCGGCGCGTGCACGGTGCTCGTGGATGGAGAAGCGGTGAATTCTTGTTTGGTGCCCGTGGCGCAGGTGCAGGGCACGCGGATCACCACGATCGAGGGACTGCGTGGAACGCATCCGCTTCAGCGCGCGTTCGTCGAACATGGCGGCGCGCAGTGCGGCATCTGCACACCGGGCATGATCATGGCGGCCACTGCGCTCGGCCCACGCCCGAGCCTCGATGAGATTCGCACGGGACTGGCCGGCAATCTCTGCCGGTGCACCGGCTACGCGGCAATCTATCGTTCCGTTCAACGCGCGACTAAACGCTGATGCAGGGAACCATTGCCGGACGGCAACTGCTCGAGCCACGTTCGCTCGGCGACGCAGTGAAGATGCTCAGGGACGAGGGACCGCTCGTGCCGCTGGCCGGGTGCACTGACCTCTACGTGGCACTCAACTTCGGCACACTGAGGCCAACGCGGTTTCTCAACCTGTGGAATCTCGACGCGCTGCGCGGCATCGAGACACGCGGTAACACAATCCGGATCGGTGCGCTGACCACGTATACCGAAATCATCAAGTCGGCGCCGATCCGTCGTCGTCTGCCGATGCTGGCAGCGGCCGCTCGAGAAATCGGCGGCGTGCAGATCCAGAATCGCGGCACCATCGGCGGGAACGTGGCCAACGCGTCGCCGGCGGGCGACACGCTGCCCGTTCTGCTCGCAGCGGACGCCGTAGTTGTACTACGCAGTGCGGCCGGCACACGTCGTGTGCCGATGACGTCGTTCTACACGGGCTATCGTCAGAGCGTCGCGCGACGCGATGAACTGATCGTCGGCTTTGAGATCCCGCCGGTTCGCGGTCGCCAATGGTTCCGCAAGGTCGGGACGCGCGCGGCGCAGGCCATCGCGAAGATCGTCGTCGCCGGGGTGTGGGATACGGCGCGCGGAGAAGCGTGGCCGCGTCTCGCGATGGGCAGCGTGGCGCCCACGCCGCTTCGTCTATCACAGACCGAACGGGCGCTTGGCAGTGGTGCATCGCTGGCCGACGCGCAGCAGATCGTGCAGCGCGAGATCGCGCCGATCGACGACCTGCGGTCGACCGCGGAGTATCGTCGTCAGGTGGCAGCGAATCTTGTCGGCCAGTTCTATGGCGAGGCGGGGAAGAGGTGACTTCGTGATCGCGGCAAAACGCTTGGCGATCGTGGCAGCGGCGTGCCTGATCTGTGGAGCAACCGCGCAAACCCAGTGGCTTGATTATCCGACTGCGGGGATCGCCCGGCTTCCCGACGGCAAGCCCAACCTGACCGCGCCCGCGCCGAGAGCCGCTGACGGCAAGCCCGACCTCTCCGGTATCTGGGAAGTCGTCGGCGATCGCGTGATGGAGACCGACGGCCGCGTGCGATCGAAGTATGTCTACAACATCGCCGTTGATTTGCCCGGCGGCGCGCCATTTCTTCCGTGGGCTAAGGCGCTCCACGACGAGCGTCAGAAAGCGCTCGGCGTCGGCGCACCGAGCGAGCGTTGTCTGCCGCATGGCATCCCTGACGCGATGCTGACCCGGACGCTGCCGTTCAAGATCATGCAGATGCGCGGCGTGACGGTGATCCTGTACGAGGAATTCAACAACTGGCGGCAGATCTTCACCGACGGACGACCGCTTCCGAAGGACCCGCAGCCGGCCTGGCTCGGCTACTCGGTCGGGTCATGGAGCGGCGAGACCTTTGTCATTGAAACCGCGGGTTTCAACGACAGGTCGTGGCTGGATGCGGGAGGCACGCCCCACACCGAGGCGCTGAGAACCACCGAACGCCTGCGCCGAATCGACACCGGCCACATGGAGATCACGTTCACCTTCGACGATCCGAAGGCATTCACGAAGCCCTGGTCGGCCACGGTGAACTTCAATCTGCTGCCGGACACCGAGCTCCTCGAGCACCACTGCGACAACGAGAAGTGGGTCGGCAAGCCGCGGCCGTGAGCCGCGCTCAGTGCGTCAACTGCGAGTCAAACGCGCGAGTGCGTCCCTGACGATGCATGTAGGCGCGCACGAAGGGACAGGCTGCGACCACACGAAGGCCATCGCGCTCCGCCGTCTCGATCGCCCACTTGGCAAGCGCGTTGGCAACGCCTCGTCCGCGGAGTCCGGCCGGGACGTCCGTCTCAACCAGAACGACCGCGTGCGGATGACGCTCATACCGCAGCGTAGCGATCTGACCGGCGACTTCCGTCTCCAATCGACTGTGTTCCGGATTGTCTCGGACAACGAACTCAGCAGAGGGCCCGACGCGAACGCCAGTGACAACCGTATTGGCGGGGGGATCGCTCGCCGGGAAAGTTTCCTCGATAGTGTGGTCCAGTTTGTATTCGCTCTTCATACGTCGACCTCGCGTCGGGGGCTCTGGCTCTCTGCGACGCTAGTGAGCAACACCTGCGCCAATCTGGTTTGCACGGACATCCAGCGAAATCGAATGGGCCGACCAGCGACTGTGCAAAATGTCGCAGATCGAATTCGCCGTTTCACCACGCCCAACCGTAAGGCCCGACCTCCGTCTAAGCCTTAGGCATGCCCGAGAGCGACCCCGCGATAGTCGCCAGAGCGCGAGATGGCGACATTGACGCTTTTCGTGCGCTCGTTGAACAGCACAGCCGCTACCTCTTCGGCGTGGTCTATCGCCTGGTGCGAAACACCGAGGATGCGCAGGACGTCGTCCAGAACACCTGGCTCAAGGTTCACGCACAGCTGGGCCGCTTCGAGGCCCGGTCAGAGGTGCGTACCTGGTTGACGCGTATCGCAGTGAACTGCGCGATCGATTACCTGCGATCGTCCAAGCGGCGCGAGGCCGCCTTCGACCCCGCCGACCTCGAGGAGCATGCCACGCAGGCAGCGGCCCACGTCCCGCAGCCCGGCGCCGAACGGCTCGTGCTGGCCGGAGAGATCGAGGCGCGTGTCGGCCAGACGATGTCGTGCCTGACGACGATCGAGCGCGCCGCGTTCATGCTGCGACATGTCGAGGGCATGTCGATCAACGAAATCGGATCCGAGCTTGGGTTGAAGACGAGCGCGACCAAGCACTGCATCTTTCGCGCGGTGCGCAAGATGCGCGCGGCACTCGCGCCGTTTGTCGAGGTGTAAGTGATGCACACGCAGCACATCAGTGATGAAGACTTGCTGCTGGATTACTACGGCGAGATCACGCCGGAGCAGCGCGCCGTGATGCGGGCGCACCTGGAATCGTGCGCCGAGTGCCGGGCGCTCGATCGCGAACTGCGGGCGGTGCTCGCGTTGGTGGACAGCGAGCCGATGCCGGACGCCCCGCCGGGATTTGAGCGTGAGATGTGGATGCGCCTCGAGCCTGTCGTGTCCCGCTCTAGCCGGACGAGTGTAGTGTCCGGCTTCAGCCGGACAAACGACGTCCGCCTAAAGGCGGACACTACAAAGGCGGACACTACACGGTCGTTCGAATTCCCGCGGTGGGCGCTCGCAGCGAGCGTAGCCGCGCTGGCGGTCGGGTCATTCGCGCTCGGTCGCATCTGGGATACGCCGACAACATCGCCGCAGCAGGTGGCGAACTCTGACGCACGCGAGCTGAGCGAGCGCATGCTACGCAGCGAGGTCGAAGAGCATCTCGAGCGGTCCCAACGTGTCCTTGTCGAACTGGCGAACACCGACGACTCGGCGCCCGTGCTGCTGGCCAGCGATCGCGAACGCGCCGCCGATCTCGTTGCCGCTGGCCGTCTCTATCGACGGTCCGCCGAAGAGATGGGCGACGCTGACACTCGTGACCTGATCGAGGATGTCGAGCGTGTGCTGGTGGAGATCGCTAACGGACCTGACGTTGAGTCGTCCAATGGTTTGTCGCAAGTACGCGCCCGGATCGTCGATCAAGACCTGATCTTCCGGCTGCGCGTGATGACGGCGGCGATGCAGGCGCGCGAACGGGGCGCCAGACCAACCTGGTAGTGGAGAAGACGATGAGGATAGTGACCGTAGGACGGACGATCGCGTGTCTTGCGCTGGCCCTTCTGGCCGCGTCCCCCGCAGCAGCGGGGCAGGACGATCGCCGCGTGTTCGAATGGGCCGGCCCAAGTAGCGCTGCTCGGTTTGAGGCCGAACAAAACGCCGCGCGTGACCGCGAGCAAGCCGCGCGCGATCGTGAGCAGGCGACACGCGATCGGGAGCAGGCATCGCGCGAACGGGAGCGCGGTGCGCAGGAGCGAGCGGAAGGACAGTACGAGCGGGCGCAGCGATCGATCGAGCGTGCGCAGTGGGCGCAGGCCCTCGAGCAGTTTCGGTCGCTGGCCAACACGAATTTTCCACGTGCCGACGCCGCGCTGTACTGGCAGGCCTATTCGCTCGACAAGTTGAACCGTCAGGCTGAAGCGTTGACGACCGTCGCGGAGCTGCTGAAGAACTATCCGATGAGCCGATGGCTCAACGATGCGCGGGCGCTCGAGATCTCCATGCGCCAGCGAGCCGGCCAGCCGGTCTCTCCGGATCAGCAAAATGACGACGACTTGAAGCTGCTGGCGATTCAGGGATTGCAGCAGATGGACCCGGCGCAGGGCGTGCCGCTGCTCGAGAAGATCCTGCAAGGGACCTCGTCGCCACGATTGAAGGAGCGCGCGCTGTTCGTGCTGGCGCAAAGCGGTTCGTCTCGCGCTCAGCAGGTGTTGGCCAGCGTGGCCAAAGGCAACTCGAACCCCGATCTGCAGCGCAAGGCGATTCAGTACCTCGGCATGAACGGCGACGCGGCAAATCGTCAGCTGCTTGCCGACATCTATGCGGCTTCGACTGACGTCGACGTGAAGCGTCAGATCCTGCGCTCGTTCGGGATGGCGGGTGACCGGCAGCGTGTGCTGGCGGCGGCGAACAACGAGAAGTCGCCCGAGCTGCGATCTGAGGCGGTCCGTTCACTCGGGATGATGGGCGCACGTGACGAGCTGTGGCAGCTGTATCAGAAGGAGTCGTCGGTCGAGGTGAGGCAGCAGATGCTGCAGGGCCTGATGATGGCCGGCGACGTCGCACATCTCACCGAGGTCGCAAACTCCGACGCAAACATGGAGCTCCGGCGCAGGGCGATTCAGCAGTTGGGAATGGTCGGCGGCGGCGGACGGAACGGCGAGACGCTGGTGAACATTTACAACCGTCAGACCGATCCCGGCGTGAAGCGCGCGGCACTGGACGGACTGTTCTTTTCGGGGAATGCCAGCGCCCTCGTCGCGTTGGCCAGGAAGGAGACCGACCGCGAGCTCAAGCGCCGGATTGTCGAGAAGCTCACATTCATGGATGCGCCAGAGGCAAAGGAATACATGCTCGAGCTCCTGAAGTGAGGTGCGCGATGAGAGCCATATGGCGCGCGTGCGCCGCCATCGTTCTGGGCATGCTCGTTTCAGCAGGCACGGCGTTCGCTCAGACGCCGATGGTCGAGAACGGCACGCTCGATGCGCGCCCGCTGACTGGAGCGCTCGATCGCGAGCTCGACGCGCTCGTCACCCGCGCGACCGATCCGATGTGGGTCGGCTACGCAGTGGCAACGAATCCTCGCGGTGGAGATAACGGCTGCTGGTCGAGCCGGGATGGATTCGTGCGTCGCGTCGGACCTGTGAAGCTCGAAGGGTCAGACACGCTCTACGTGCTGTATCGACTCGCAGACCATCGCGTCGATCGCATCCAGTTCTCGTCATCCGAATGTCCGCTTGATGCCGGTGGCCTCACGGTCAGGTGGCTGACCGGGGTCTCTGCTGCTGGCAGTCTCGACTGGCTGACGCGCTTCGTCACTGGCGACTCCGGTCGTCGTCTCCAGAATCAGGCCGTTGTTGCCATCGCCCTTCATGCGGATCCGCTGGCACTCGATCGGCTGTTGTCGCTGGCGCGCACTGGTCAGGACGCGCGCGTGCGCGGCGATGCGCTGTTCTGGATCGCTCAGCGCGCGGGCGCGAAGGCGATGGACGCCGTCTCGAACGCGATCGACAACGATCCCGATACCGAGGTCAAGAAGAAGGCGGTCTTCGCGCTGAGCCAGATGCCGAAGGACGAGGGTGTGCCGAAAATGATCGACGTGGCCCGCAACAACCGCAACCCCGAGGTCCGTCGTCAGGCGATGTTCTGGCTCGGGCAATCGGGAGATCCGCGGGCGCTCAAGTTCTTCGAAGATATTCTTCAAAGGTAGTCCGGCTAAAGCCGGACACTACATCTATAATCCTCCCGTCTTTTTCCGGGAGGCCGTGATGAGAACCGCCATCGTCAGTCTCGCGCTCCTTTTCTTCCTCGCCCTGCCCGTCGGCACCGCGACCACCGTTGGCAAGCCTGAAGAAGTCGGTCTCTCATCCGAGCGACTGCAGCGCGTGGCGCAGATGATTCAGCGCCGCATCGCCGCCGGCGATCTGGCCGGTGCCGCCGTTGCGGTCGCGCGCAAGGGTCGCGTCGCGTATGTGAATGCGCAGGGCGTGATGGACCTCGATTCGAAACAGCCGATGTCCTCGTCGAGCATGTTTCGCATCGCGTCGATGACCAAGCCGGTTGTCGGCGTTGGCATCATGATGATGGTCGAGGAGGGCAAGCTACGGATCAACGATCCGGTGTCGCGCTACATCCCCGAGTTCCGCAACATGAAGGTCGCGGTCCTGCAGACGGCGACGGCCGGACGCGGGGCGGGCGCGGCTGGTGCACCTCCGGCAGCGCCGCAGTTCTACACGGTTCCGGCGCAACGCGAGATCACGATTAAGGACCTGCTGACGCACGTGTCCGGACTGGGCAGCGGTCCGATGAGCAATAGCGATATCGACAAGATCGCGCGCAAGGACGGGGAGACACTTGCCCAGTACATCCCGCGCCTCGGTGGCACCGCGCTCGAATTCCAGCCCGGGTCGCGGTGGACCTACAGCCCTGGTGCCGGTTTCGAAACGCTCGGCCGCATCATTGAGATTGCGTCAGGTATGCCGCTCGATCGCTTCTTCCGCACGCGCATCTTCGATCCGCTCGGCATGAAAGACATCACCTTCTGGCCGACCGATGCGCAGATGCCTCGCGTCGCGACCGTCTACTCACGTACGCCCGCGGGGCTCACCAAACAGGCGATGCCCAACGACACGATGTCCCGCAATGTCTACTTCCGCGGCTCGGGTGGTCTGTACAGCACGGCGGAGGACTACCTGCCGCTCGGGATCATGCTCGCCGGTGGCGGTGAGATGAACGGCAAGCGACTGCTCAGTCGCAAGACCGTGGAGATGATGTCCGCCGCGCACGTCCCAGACACCCTCCAGGGCCGTCCGGCCGGCGAAGGCTACGGACTCAGCGTGCGCGTCGTCACCAATCACGCCGCACGCGGGACGATGCTGTCGGATGGTACGTTCGGCTGGACCGGCGCGCAGGGGACGCACTTCTTCGTCGATCCGAAGGAGCAGCTGACGGCGGTGCTGATGGTGCAGACGTCGAACGGCGAAATTCAGCGCGACTTCGAGGATCTCGTCGCGCAGTCGGTCGCAGACTAGAAGTCCGAGTCCGGGTCCGAGTCCAAGTCCAAGGACGATCGCTGACGGTCCGGGGCGACTGCGATACGACGGAGCTCGCCCTGGTCCAACCAGTTCACCAGACACCGGCTGCAGGTGTCGATCACCACATTGCCCGGCCCCCCATAGTGATGGCTGACGAAGGGCTGACCGCATGACGGACAGTTCAACGTGCGCTCGCCGGGCTTCTGCCGGGATGGTGCCGTGGTCCGAAGTGTGCCGACATCGTAGGCCCGCACGGCGTCGATGATCGTCGTGAACACGTTCATGCTGATCAGCAGACCGCCGCACACCGGACAGCACAGGAGCGGCTGGCTATGCAATCGGCTCTGCAATAGCGGAGTCGAGCAGATCGGGCAGGCGTGCGAGGTTGCCCCAAGAAGCTCGAGCCCCTCCGGAATCGGCGGCGCCTCGTGCTCACTGCCACAGTGATCGCAGACAAGGATTCCTTTGTCGCGGAGGATTCGCAGCGGCGCACCGCAGTTCCGGCAATCAGGCATCGATGGGATTATCGGCGGATCGACGGTCAGGCTAAAGCCGGACACTACGTTATTCTGTCAGTCCATGAGCGGAACGGTTCACCAGAAGTTTTCCGCGGCGCTCGACGATCTGGTCGAACAGATCAAGAAGGATCGCTCGATCCTGGCGGCGATTCTCTGCGGCAGCCTGTCGCACGACACCGTGTGGGCGAAGTCCGACATCGACCTCGTGCTCGTGACCATCGACGACAAGAAAGTGGAGGCGGGTGACATTGCCTTGTACGCCGACGGCGTGAACGTTCACGCGCTGCTGATGCCGCGTACGAAGTTTCGGGAGACGGTGGAAGGCGCGGTCACCAACTCGTTCACGCACTCGTTTCTCGCCAAGGGACGGCTGCTGTATACGCACGATCCGTCGATCGAGCAGCTGTGCGGGCACCTGAGCGCAATCGGCGATCGCGATACGCAGTTTCGGCTGCTCGGCTGCGGCACCGGTGCGCTGGCCTGCATTCACAAGGCGCACAAGTGGTTCGTCACGCGCGCGGATCTCGACTACACGGCGTTGTGGATCCTGTACGCCGCGACGCCGCTCGCGCAGATCGAGATCATCAGCCGCGGTCTGCTCGCCGATCGCGAGGTCGTGCCGCAGGCGGCCACATTGAACCCTGAGTTCTTCAACACCATCTACAGCGAAATGCTCAATGCGAAGAAGACCACACGCGCCGTGCACGCCGCGCTGGACGCGGTTGATGCCTACGTCGCTGAGCGCTCGGACCTGCTCTTCGCGCCGATTGTGGAATACCTGGAGGATGCTGGCGAGGCGCGATCGGCCACTGAGATCGAGACGTACTTCTCGCGTCAGTTCAATATCAATGGCGTCACCACTGCGTGCGAGTATCTCGCGGACCAGGGTCGCATCGGCAAAGCCTCGATCGCGGCGCGACTCACCAAGCGCAGCAACGCCGACGTTCAGGAGCTTGCGTTCTTTCCACTGCGATGACGAAGTCAGCGCGGACGACAATCGCCATCCAGGGCGCGCGCGTTCACAACCTGAAAAACATCTCGCTCGAGCTCCCGCGCGATCGGCTGATCGTCGTCACAGGTCTGTCCGGTTCGGGGAAGTCGAGCCTCGCCTTCGATACGATCTATGCCGAAGGGCAGCGCCGCTACATGGAGTCGCTCTCGAGCTATGCCAAACGGTTTGTGGCGCAGGTCACCAAACCCGACGTTGATTTCGTCTTCGGCCTGTCCCCGGTGATTTCGATCGAGCAGAAGACGCTTACCAATAACCCGCGCTCCACCGTCGGCACGATGACCGACATCGCGAGCTATCTGAATCTGCTGTTTGCCACGATCGGCCAGGCGCACTGTCCACGTACAGGCGAGCCCACACCGAGCCGATCGGCGAGCCAGATCCTCGAAGCCATTCTGTCCCTGCCTGCGGGCGCCGAGATCGAGCTGCGGGCGCCGGTGTTCAAGGTCTACGGCGAGGACCTCGACTTCGTCTTCACCGAACTCCGCAAGAAGGGATGCCGCCGCGTGATCGTGGACGGCGCTTCTGTGGACATCGCCTCGAAGTTGGAACTCGACGAACCGTCCGTGCGAGACATGGACGCCATCGTCGATCGGTTCGTGGTCAACCGGAAACACGAGAAGGCGATCAAGGCCGGCATCGCCGCAGCGCTGCTCGTCGGCGACGGTCTCATACAGGTGCACATCCTCGCTGGTGCGAGCAAAGCCGATGCGGACAAGTTCTACCGATCGGCGGGCAGCGCCACCCATCACTTCGTCTACGGCGAGATCGGTCCGAGCTATTTCGTCTTCAACGATCCCGAGAGTGCCTGCCGCACCTGTGGCGGACTCGGTGTGGACAAGCTCACGCATCCCGAGTTGCTCATTCCCGATCCGAAGCGCAGCATCCGCGGCGGTTGCTTCGTGAAGGAAGCCTTCCGCTACAACCCCGACACGTGGGATGGCCGGGTGATGTACAGCCTGTCAAAGAGTCTGAACTTCTCACTCGACACACCGTGGAAGGATCTCAAGGACAAGGCACGTAACGCGATTCTCTACGGGATCGATCCCAAGAAGGTGGTGCTGACCTCACCGCCCGAGGCGAAAGTCAAACGCGACGACCACGAGGGCAAGGAGGTGGGGTTCAACGGCATCGCTCGACGTATCGAACGATGGTATCGGCGCTATCGCCAGCGCGGGGAAGCCAACTCGCGGATGGAGGAGTGGCTCGACAAGGTGATGGTCGAGCACACCTGCCCCGACTGTAATGGTGCGCGCCTGCGCGCAACGCGCCTGCTGTTCACGATCGACGGCAAGAACATCCACGAGTTGGGACAGCTCCATTTCGACGAGCTGCAGGCCTTCCTCGCCACGATCAAGCCTTCGGGCCGTGGCGCCGACGCAGGACGCCAGGTGCTCAAGGAGGTTCGCGGCCGCCTGAATCTGCTGCTCGGCATCGGTCTGGACTATCTCAGTTTCAATCGACGATCGGGCACGCTCTCTGGCGGCGAGTCGCAACGCATCCGGCTCTCGACGCAGATCGGCTCGGGCCTGATGGGCATGCTCTACGTGCTCGACGAGCCGAGCATCGGTCTGCATCCGAAAGACAACGTCAAGATGATCGCGACGCTGGAAAGTCTTCGCGACATCGGCAACACGGTGATCGTCGTCGAGCATGACGAAGACACGATCCGCGCAGCGGATCACATCGTGGAGATGGGACCAGGACCAGGCGTGCATGGCGGCACGGTCGTTGTGCAGGGCACGTTTGCCGACGTGCTCAAATCGAAGGCGTCGCCGACGGGACAGTTCCTCTCAGGCAAGCGGTCGATTGCGATGCCACAGCAGCGACGTAACGGCAACGGCAAGACGCTGACCGTGCGCGGCGCGCGTGAGAACAATCTGAAGAACGTGAACGTCGCGATCCCTCTCGGCAAGCTGGTCGCGATCACCGGTGCGTCGGGCTCGGGCAAGAGCTCGCTGGTGAACGAGATTCTCTTCAAGGCGCTCTGGAAGCATCTGGTCGATACCCGAACGTTGCCGGGAGAGCACGAGGGCATCGACGGCATTGAGCAGGTGCACAAGGTGGTGAACATCGATCAGTCGCCGATCGGACGGAACAGCCGATCCAATCCGGCGACCTACATCGGTTTCTACGACACCATCCGCGATCTGTTCACACAGGCGCCCCTGTCAATGGAGCGAGGCTACAAGGCCGGTCGATTCAGCTTCAATGTGAAGGGCGGGCGCTGCGAGGAATGCCAGGGCGAAGGCGCGATTACGACGCAGCTCTATTTCATGCCTGACGTCGAGGTCACCTGCGGCTCGTGCAAGGGCGCACGCTTCAACAGCGAGACGCTCGAGGTCACCTTGCGCGGCAAGACCATCGACGATGTGCTGAACATGTCGGTGGAGGAGGGCGTCGCGTTCTTCGCGGAGGAACCAAACATCCGCAAGAAGATTCAGGTGCTTGCCGATCTCGGTCTCGGCTATCTGACACTCGGCCAATCCGCGACGACGCTGTCGGGCGGGGAGGCGCAGCGGATCAAGATCGCCACCGAGTTGAGTACGCTGCAGCGCTCGAAGCATACGCTCTACATCCTCGACGAGCCGACGACCGGACTGCACCTGGCCGACGTTGAACGGCTGCTCGAATCGTTGAACCGCTTGGTCGACGCCGGGCACACAGTGCTGCTCATCGAGCATCATCTCGACGTGATCAAGACCGCCGATCACGTGATCGATCTCGGTCCCGAAGGCGGCCACGCCGGCGGCGCGATCGTCGTGGCCGGCGCGCCCGAGGACGTGGCGAAGTGCAAGGCCTCGCATACGGGCCGATTCCTCAAAGCTCACCTCCGCACGTAGTGTCCGGCTTCAGCCGGACTGCGATGTAGTGTCCGCCTTCAGGCGGACCTAACGCAGCACGGCCTCGACGCTCTCGCCCGCCGACTCGGCCTGCCTCAGGACCATCTCGTAGTACATCCCTCGCGCCGCCATGAGCTCGTCGTGCGTCCCGCGCTCGATGATGCGACCGTCTTCCATGAGCAGGATCAGATTCGCGCGTCGCACTGTCGACAGGCGATGCGCGATGACGAACGTCGTGCGGCCCGCGAGCAGTTCGGCCATCGACGCTTGAATGAGCTGTTCGCTCTCGGTGTCGAGATTGCTCGTCGCCTCGTCGAGGATCAGGATCTGCGGGTTCGCGAGAATGGCACGCGCAATCGCCAGCCGCTGCTGCTGGCCACCCGACAGCTTCACGCCTCGTTCACCGACGAAGGTGTCGTACCCCTCGGGCAGCTTCTCGATGAACTCGTGCGCGTTGGCGCGTCGTGCCGCGTCCTCGATCTCCGCCGCGCTCGCGTTGTGACGGCCGTACGCGATGTTGTCGCGCGCCGATCCGTCGAACAGGAAGACATCCTGCTGCACAATCGCGA
This sequence comes from Acidobacteriota bacterium, assembly GCA_046765795.1. GTDB lineage: Bacteria > Acidobacteriota > Vicinamibacteria > Vicinamibacterales > UBA2999 > Gp6-AA40. The sequence goes on from JBKPRH010000305.1 coordinate 15,831, forward strand.
GCAGGCTGCGGTACGACGCCAACCTGAAGTCACGGATGTCCGTGCCGTTCACCGTGATCCGTCCCTTTGTCGGATCGTGGAAGCGCGCCACCAGGTCCGTGACGGTGGTCTTGCCTGCGCCGCTTCGTCCCACCAGTGCGACCACTGAGCCGCCGGGCACTGTGACATTGAAGTCGCGGACGACGGGCCGGCCCTCGCGGTATTCGAACTCAACATCCTCCAGCGCGATCTCATCGACGATCCGTGGGGCGAGTCGCGCGTCGCGCCGATCTGGTTTGTCGGCCGGCATGCCTAATACCTCGAACACTCGCTCCATCGCGGCGAGCGATCGCTGCAGCTCGGAAAACGAATTGACGATGCTCCACACCGGGTTGAGGAGCAGGAACATGTACCACTGAAAGGCCATGATGTCGCCGATCGAGGCGCTCGCGACGATGTTCAGATAGCCACCAAACCAGGTGATGACGACGTTGACCGACGAGACGAGCAGCCCCCAGCCGGTCCACAGAAACAATTCGCGTCGCTGCGCGAAGAGTTCTTTGCGGAGAACGGTGTGCCGGCCGCGCATGTAGTCGAGCACTTCGCGCTTCTCACGCCCAAACGCGCGCACGACACGAATACCTGAGAAGGTTTCGCCGACACGGCCGTCGATCTCCTCGACGTCTTTGCGGACGGCGCGATAGATCGGACGGACGCGTCGCGCGAAGACGAAGCTGATGACCATCGCGCCCGGGATGACCAGCATCGCCATGATCGCCAGCCGCCAGTTCAGTGTCAGCAGCACGCCGACGGCGATGAACAACCGGATGAACGAGATCGTCGGCGAGACGATGGCGCCCTGCAGCAGGCCGGTTGTGGTATCCACGTCGCCGGTGAGACGAGAGAGGATGCCGCCGGTCTTCATGTCCCACAGCTTGGGCAGCGGCAGATGCAGGAGCCGGTGGAACAGCGAGCGCCGCAGCGACAGCATCACCTGCGTGTTGAGCAGCCGCTGGCGATAGTCGCGCAGGATGCCGACGAGCGACGCCAGGATGATGACGGAGAGGAACGTGAACCCGGCCGGTTGAGACGATTGAGTCGCGTCGCGGTATCGAGCGCGGTGTTCAGAAGGACGCGGTCGATGATGAAC
>JBKPRH010000306.1:0-18331 GCA_046765795.1 Acidobacteriota bacterium
GGCGGCGTCTTCAGCATCGCCGCTCGCTCAGACGCGGACGTATCGCCCGTTCGCACAGCTGCGGTCAGGCGTGGCACCTCGATGCCGGCCTCCTCGCCGAGCCGGCGGATACCGCGACGCGGCTCGGCCAGGTTCTTGTGAATGTCGGCGCTCAAGGCCTTCAGTGGCGAGACGTACACCACACGCACTTCGTCGGGAAGCGGCGACGCGCAGCCGTCATGGACCAGCTCGTCGATCGCTGTCAGAAACGCAGCCAGCGTCTTGCCCGATCCGGTCGGCGCGGCGATGAGTGTGTGACGGCCAGATCGAATCGCGTCCCATCCGCGGCGCTGCGCGGACGTGGGCTCACCGATCGATTCAAGGAACCAGCGTGAGACGAGTGGATGGAAACCGGACAGCATGATGCACGAACCCGGGGTGTATCCCTGCATCATATCGCGTCGGCCCGCTTGACGGCGTCGCGAAGACATACTAAATATTTAGTACTAAATATGGCGCGCTTCACGTCCCTCGCCCTACTGAGCCTGTCCGTCTCGGTCGTCGTGTTCGCACAGCAACCAGTTCCTCCACCGGCCTTCGATGTCGCCACCGTCAAGATCAACGCGTCGGGGCCTGGTCCGTCATTCGGCCTGATGCTCCTTCCTGGCGGACGCGTCTTCGCTCGAAACGTGTCCTTGCGTGATCTGATTCGGGCCGCGTACTCGCTCGAAGACTCGCAGCTCGAAGGCGTCTCAGCAGCGATGCGTTCGACGCGATTCGACGTCGAGGCACGAATCAGTGGTGACGCCACCATCGAGACGGCACGTGCCATGACGCGGACCTTGCTGGCCGGTCGATTCCGTTTGTCGGTACATTCAGAGACCCGGACCTTGCCTGTGTACGAGCTGGTCATGTCGCGCGCCGACCGGGCCCTCGGACGAGGCCTGCGGGCGTCGGGAAAAGACTGCGCGCCTGTGACGCTGCCCGTCGGTATGCCTCCACCACCTCCAGCACCCGCTGGCGCCGGCATGCCGATCGCGCCCGGCGGCTTTCAGTGCCCAAGCGGTTTGATTCCGGGTCACCTCTCGCTGAGAAACCTCGACATGAACGCGTTCTCCTCGCTGCTCTGGCGACGACTGCTTCAGCGTCCTGTGTTCAATCGCACCGGACTCTCGGGGACGTTCGATGTCGATCTCACCTATCTCCCCGACCTCGAGAGCATGAACGGGCGTCCGGCAAGTGAGAATCCTTCACTGCCCGCGCAGATTCTCGGAGCGCCGTCGATCTTTACCGCGCTGCAGGAACAGCTCGGGTTGAAGCTCGAGTCGACGCGCGGGCCGGTGGACGTCCTCATCGTCGATCGGGCAGAGCCGCTCATCGAGAACTGAGGGCACAATAGCCACGTGGTGCTGCTCTTGGTGGCTGTCGGCGCGTTGGTGTTCGCACACGTCGCGCCCTTCCCGTTCCTGTTTGATACGACTGACGACACGGTCTGGCGCATGCCACGAACCGAGGTGCCCACCGTCTACCTCACGTTTGACGATGGCCCCAACCCGACGGCGACGCCGGAGCTGCTCGACGTGCTCGCTCGCCATAAGGTTCACGCGACGTTCTTCGTCATCGGCAAGCACATCACACCTGACACACTGCCGATCGTGCGTCGCACATTCGACGAGGGCCACGCCGTGGGGATCCATACGCACTCGCGCGAGCTGGTATTCAAGAGCCCGACGTACGTGGCGAGCGCGATCCAGGAGGCGGCAGCGAAGCTGGAGCTGGGGACCGGTCATCAGGCCTGCCGCGCGTTCCGTCCACATGCCGGGAATCGCAGCATCCCGATGATCATGGGCGCGTCGCGCGCGGGATATCTGGTGGTGGGTTGGAGCTGGATGGCCTTCGACTTCAACTGGTTCAAAGCGCGTAACGCCGACGACCTGGTGCCGCGGCTCACGCGCATCGCGTCCCCTGGCGACATCATCGTGATTCACGATGGTCACCACAAGAATCCGCGCGCCGATCGGCGCTACGCGATCGAAACGGTCGATCGCCTGATCCCTGAACTGCGAGCGCGCGGCTTCGAGTTCGGGACGATCTGCTAGAACCCGACTCGGAATCCGAAATCAGTCTGCCATTCAGGTCTGGGACCATCGAGGGACCGAATGGCCGCGACCTCGAATGGAAGACCACCCGCATTCATCCGGATGCCGGCGCCGATGCTGCTGATCCCGGTGGCCCCTTTGCGCTGACCCAGGCCGACGTCGGGCGGCTGTGCTCCCGACCATACCAACCCGCCATCAGCGAACACGAACCCATCTGCCGGAAGCCAACCGTATTCGAGCTGTCGCGAGAACACTCCCAATAGCGGGAACCGCACCTCCACGTTGGTGACGAGCAGTCGGCTGCCGAGCAGTTCCTCACCGCAGACGCGCGTCGGATCGGGCGGACAGTAGCGCAGATCCAATCGGTGACCGCGCACGAAGGAGGCGGATCCGAGAAAGCTGGTCATGAGCCGATCGTCGTCGGCATCGGGGCCGTATCTCGCTGAATGCAACACGCGCACAGCGAGGGAGTATGGCTTGACCGGCATGAGGTAGCGTCGGTAATCGGCGAGTACGCGTGCGTACGAGAGCTCACCGACAGCCGGCGTGATCTCGAGACGATACCGCGACCCGACCAGCGGACCGGTCATCCCGAACACGGTTGTGTCGTGCACGAGCGCTGCGCCGACTTCGGCGACCGTGGTCGGCTCGCCGCCAGACGAGGTAATTCGCTCGGTCTCCAGCACCCTGCCGGTGATCGGCGACGAGATTTGCGAGCGCAGCTCGCGGTGATACATCGCGTAGCGCACGCCCGCGGTCAATTCGAGCCGAAGACCGCGGTCGAACGGATACGCCAGCAATCCCGCCACGCGGAACTGCATCCGCTGCAAGTAATCACTTTGTTGGAGGAACGCAGGTTCCCCGGCGTGCTCGACTTCGCCAAAGCGACGATAGCGGCGGAGCCCCGGCACCAGTTCCCCGACCGCCCCCCAGTTCCATCGCCGTTGCTGGTTGAGAAACCTGAATTCGAACGCGGAATCACGCAGGTGGTTGCCGACCTGCACCCCCGCAGCAAGGCGACGTTCGCCGAGCATGTCACCGAACATCAACGCGCCGCCCGCGCGCACAAATGTGCCGAACGGTCCGCCGCCGGAGCTCATATACGGCTGCCCGATCGTCTCGAGCGACATCCGCGGCGAATACTCACGGGTACCGACCACCGTGATGTCGGGAAGGCCCGTCACCTGATCGGCTCTGACGCGATCAACGAGACCGCGCGAAGCCAGAACACCCTCCACCGGCTTCGCGGCTGGGGCCGGGGGCGGCATGATGCTCGCGCGAACGGTGGTCGTTGACGCGTCGAAGACCACGAGCTGAGGCCGGCCGCGTTCGTACACCGTGTATGCCACCACGGGAGCAGCAGCGGCCACAGAGAGCGCGGGGCTTGTCGAGATCACACCACTGACGCCGGTATGCACGGCGGTCAGGCGTTCGACATAGCCCGTGGTCTGCTGCGAGGCCAGCGTCACGCGATACACATTCGCAACGCCATCGCCGTCGCCGATGAAATAGATGGCATCGTCGTTGGGCGCCCATTGCGGGTTCAGTTGCGCACGGATGTCTGCCACGTCCACGCGTCGAATCGTGTCGGTGTCGAGATCGAAGAGCGCCAGTTGCGGTCGCCCGAAGGTCATCGATGCAACATCGCTCGAATAACGTTCGCTCGCGAACGCCAACGTGTGTCCGTCGTGCGACCACGAGGGTTGCAAGTCGGCAGGCGCATCGTCGGTGAGTTGGCGAAGCGTGTTCGTCGAGAGATCGAACACATAGAGATCGGTGAAGCCGCCCGACAGCGCCGAAAAGGCGATCGACTTCCCGTCTGGAGACCATGTGGGCGTGAGGATCTGCCCCAGCGTGTCGAACACCAGCTCGCGGTTCTCTCGACCTTCGCGCATCGCGACCAGCATCAGCGTGGCATGTCCCTGACGGACGGCAGGAAACGCGAACCAGTCTCCTTCAGGACTCCACGTGCCGGTGGAGCGAAGTGCCTGCAGACTGTCGAACCGCGCGCTCGCCGCTGTGGTAGCGAGCTTGCGAATCACCTGGCCGCCCTTGATGTCAACGAGGAAGAGATCGAGCGACAGTCGATCGCGCTCGGAGAAAAAGACCGCGCGCTGCCCATCGGGACTGAGTGACGGAGCCAGTTGCATGCCGGTGCGGCTCCACACCTCCGGGCGATCGGTGCCGCGCGGTGCGCCATAGACGCGAAACACGCTGCGCCGGAAGTCGACATGTAAGGCGTCGAGGTCCATGCCGGTGGCGTAGCGCATGCGATCCTCCAAGCGCCGATGCTTCTTGTCGGGCTTCAGCGCTTTCTCGACGACCTCATCGCCGAACCTGGTTCCGAGATAAGACCAGAAGGCATGTCCGTATTGATACGGCGACAGCTTTCGCGAGGCCTCGCCTTGCTTCGGAGGCAGACGATCGGTGCGCACCACGTCGCGCAGCCAGAGCTCGGATTCGGTGTCGGCCGACCCGCGCGAGAGATACTCGGCCATGCCCTCCACGAACCAGAGCGGCTGAGCGGTGCCGCCGCCATAGCGCCGCGAGATATCGAATTGGAAGGCGTGCACCAACTCGTGACCAATGACGTGATCGGTTTCGGCCATCGTCGGGGCAAAGGGCATGACGATGCGACGACGCAATGATTCAGTGACGCCGCCAACCGAATCAGGTACCGACCCCGAGATGACGTTTGTCTGCGCGAACTCGGCCTGGCTCCCGTAAATCACCAGCGGCTGGCGACGTTCGAGCTGGTGATTGAACACCGTGGAGATGCGCGCATACCAGCGCTCGGCCAGTTGCGCCGCGATCCGAGCAGCCCGCTCCTCTCGCGGGTAGAAATAGATGTCGAAGTGCTCGGTGGTGAGGATCTGAAAGTTGAAGTCGCTGTATTCGACTTTGTTGCGGCCGAAGTACTGCGCGTAGGCCGGCGGAACGATCGCCGGAATCACCAGCACCGCGCACACGAGGAACAAACGAAGCACACCGACACCGACAACATGGTGCTTGCGCATGGGGGTACGAACCGACCGACGAACAGTTGTACGCGAGAGAAGACGGCAGAATGCCGTTCTGCTAGGAACGGTTTCTAACGTAGATGCAGAAGTGAGTCAAGCGGAAGTGAAGGCGTGTGGGGGCGCAAAAGGATGCGTGTGAGGTGCGGAACTCTCGCTCCGCACCTCGTGGCAGGGGCTACCACCGGAAAGCGACGCCGACTGAACCGCGCCAGAAATCGAAATTGCTGAGTCCGAGGTCGAGTGTCTCGCCTTCGTCCTTTTCGAACGATCGGAAGTAGCGGATGTCACCGCGGATGCCCACGTTCTCAGTGAACTGGCCGTTCACTCCACCGCCGATGTTCAAGCCGAGGTCATTCCGCGTCACATCGTCGAAGAAGTTCGCGACTCCACTCACGCTGCTGCGGATGAGGCCAAGCCCGGCCGACCCGTAAGGGCGCACGCCGCGTCCCGGAGGCGCGCTGATGAGCACGTTGCCCATGAACGTCGTGACATTGCTATCGCCAAACTCGAAGTTGCCAGGGCCGATGGTGTTCTCGAAGAAGTTCGGCGACCAGCCAAAGTCGAACTCGAAGCCGACCACACTCGGATTCCAGCCAATAGTCGCGCCGAAATCCACGCGCTTCTCGACTTCGTCATCGAAGTCGCCTAGCGCGTCGTTGAATGTCACGTTGCCGCCGAAGTTGCCGCCTACGAATGGCGTAAAGAACCAGCTCTGCGCGCGCGCGGTCGCCGGCACCAGTAAAAGCGCCAGTGCGCTGATGAAGAGCAATTTGCGTAACTGCATCGGACCTCCTCCGTTAGCTCAAGAGCCGCATGACTCCGGAGAAGGAATGGTGCAATCGGAGTGCCCCGCCCACGAAATAGCGCGGCCGTAGAAGCGCAACAGCCCACAGCCGCTCAGCCGTAGGCGGATGAGTGGACGGTGATCGCCCTGAACTGTCCGCCCCCAGGCTGGCCGCTCGCGCTCCATTTCGCGGCGAGGGGCGAGGCGTTCCTCGCTCCTACAGCCGCCGCAGGGCGCGCATCGGATCGAGACGAGAGCTGTTCCGCGCAGGAATGTAACTCGCGAGGAGTCCAACCATCGTCAGCACGATCGCGGCACCAGCAAAGGCGAGCGGATCGAACGGACTGACACCGGCGAGAAAGGTTCTGAATAGTGGTGTGAGACCGAGAGAAGCCAGCGTTCCCAATGCCACGCCGCGCGCGACGACTTTCAACGCGCGCAGCAGCATCTCCTGACGAATACGAGGACGCGACGCACCGAGCGCCATGCGAATCCCAACTTCTGCGGTGCGCGATGCTGCGACGTAGCTCATGACGCCGTAGAGACCAATCATCGCGAGCAGCAGTCCGACGGCACCCATCGCGCCCATGAGGATGGTGCCGACGCGGCGCATGTTCATTTCCAGGCTCGTCGCGCTGCGAAGCGTTTGCACGCTGACGGGAACCGTGGCGTCGATGTCGTCGATCGCGCTCTGCACCGATCCCACAAGTCCGTCTGGTGACGAGGTGCGAGCGTGAATGATCAGGGTTCGCGGACGCTGCGCGAACGGGTAATACACGACCGACTGCGGCGCCTCACCGATCGTCCCGATACGGTGGTCACGCACGACACCGACAACTTCCGCCTCGAGCTCGTCCTCGGTTTGCACGTGCTGACCAATCACATCCTGTCCAGGGAAGTACGTCTTCGCGAATGTCTCGTTCACGATCGCGACGGGCGGGCTACTGTCCCGGTCAGTTTGTCCGAACTCTCGTCCGTTGATCAGACGAATTCCCAGCGTGCGGAAAAAATCCGTCCCGACACTGTAATTGGACGGGCGTGTGCCAGGGATATCGGTGCGGCCGGCAGGATGGAAACTCCTCAACAGCGAATCACCGCCGAGTGGGATGAAATTGGCCACGCTCGCCAGTGAAATACCTGGGACCTGCGCGATCCGTTCCACAAGCCGATCCGCGAACAACGCGCGGGCCCGACCCGCATACTGTTGCTGGTCAAGGCCAAATCGCGCGACGATGCCGTGGTCGAGATCGAGGCCAAGATCGGTGTGCCCGATCTGGATCTGACTGCGGACGCAGAGCAGCGTGGCGACAACGAGAACCAGCGACATCGCCAACTGACCGGCCACCAGCGCCTGTCGCATCCACGTACGCGGCGTGACGCTGTCGCCGCTCAGTCGCACATCGTCAACCACCCGTGCGCGCGTCGCCCTGAGCGCGGGAAGCACACCGCAGATGAGCGTGATCAGGAGCACGAACGGCACGCCAAATGACACGAGGCGCGCGTTGAGCGCCATGATGTTCCGCAGCGGCGCCAGTTCATTCGGCAACGGTGCCCAATTCACCGCATACACCATCGCCAAGCCGAGCACGCCACCGATTATCACCAGCAGCAGACACTCGATCAGCATCGCCTGCACCACGCGAGCGCGTCCCGCACCGATCGCCACTCGCACCGCAATCTCACGACGACGCTCGGTCGCTCGGGCCATCAGCAGGCCGGCCACATTCACACACGCGATGAGCAGGACAAGCGCGCCGGTCATCAGCGCGAGAATCCTGAACGCGCGATAGCCGATTTCGGCGCCGCGGAATTGCATCGCTTGCGCGGGAAAGATCCGCGCCGAACGCCCCTTCGCGGTCAGGCGTTCCGGATAGGCACGCTCGAGCGACCCGACGAAGCCTGTCACCGCTGTCACCGCGTGAGCGGAGGTGTCTTGTGGTTTCAGCCGCGCCAGAACGCTGAGACTCGGTGTGCCTCGATCCTCGAGTGCCGAGAGCGTCAATCGGCTGATCGGCACATAAATCGCCGGGCCAATCCACCCGAACACGGCGCGATAGTTGTCGGGCAGCACACCAACGATGGTGAACGTCTCACCGCCCAGAACGAGCGTGTCGCCGATCGCCGTGGCATCGCCGCGCAGCCGCCCCTTCCAGAACGGCGCGCTCACGACGGCCAGGCGTGGATTTCGATCAGGCGCAGCCTCGGACGCGGTGAACGGCCGCCCGAGCTGCATGCGCACCCCAAGCCCATCGAAGAAATTCGCAGTGACGACCGCCAACGAAGTGGGCGTCACGCGACCACCCGCACCCATGTTGAGACTCGCGGTCCGGAATCCGACCGCATCGGCAAAGATGCCACTGCTCTTGAGATCGCGATAGTCCGGATACGAAAACTGATTCGCGTAGCCCGGTTCCACACCGACGACTCGTTCCGGCTCCACCATCGTCGGCTCGTGGCCATAGACGGTGCTGATGCCGATGAACAGGAAGGCATTGAGCCCGATGCCGAGGCCGAGCGACAGAGCGCTCACGACCACAAGGCCTGGACTGCGGCGCAAGCTGCGAGCACCGAGACGAACGTCCTGCCACAACGCGTCGATCCACGGGGCCACCCATTCTGCGCGGGCGTCTTCGCGCGCGAGCGTCGTGTTCCCCATGGTCCGGCGAACCGCACGCTCCGCGTCGGACGCAGAGACGCCGTCGCGGCGCATGTCCTGCTCGACCATCTCACGATGAAACTGAAGCTCTTCGTCGAGCTCGTCGGCGGCACGGCGTCCGCGCAGCCAATACCCAATCCGGCGCAGGAGAGGTGTCATCGGCCTCTACGTTTCGAGCACGCGCTGAATCGCCAGGACCATCTGATCGAATCCCTTGCGTTCGACGGCGAGACGCTTCCGCCCTGCCGGTGTCAGCGAGTAATAGCGGGCTCGACGGTTGTTGTCGGAGAGGCCCCACTCGCCGGTGATCCAGCCATTGACGAGCAATCGTTGCAAGGCTGGATACAGCGAGCTCTCGCCCACCTGCAGGACCTCGTCCGATGTGACACGCAGATGCTGAGCGATGCCGTAGCCGTGCGCCGAGCCTCGCTGCAACGTTCTTAAGATCAGCAGGTCAAGTGTGCCTGGAAGGAGTTCGGGTGCGTCGTTGGTTGCTCCCATCGTCTATCGATGGAGAGTATCGAGCGAACACAGCCGGCTGTCAACTCCTATCGATAGACGTGGGGAGTCGACACGCGCGGTAGAGACACGGTCGTATCGTGGCAGTGTACTGGACAGTTCAGGCCGCGAGGAGCGACAGTAAAGGGCCCGTCATGAGCGAATCTGCGCCGCCCGCGCGCGCGCCATCGGTCGCCCCCCGCGCTGAGTCGATTGAGGACATTCTGCACCTGGTCAGAACGCGTGTGCTCCTGGTGGCGTTGAATATCCTCGCAATCGCGATGCCGATCGTCTGCGTCGCTCTCGCCTGGCAGGCCTTTGCGACCGGCGCGCTGACTCCCACCACGTCGGCACTCTGTTCGTGGGGCATTGTCTTCCCCCTTCTGCGTCTGTTCCATTCGCGAATCAGGTTTCGAACGGCGGCGCTCGTGTTGATGACCGTGCTGCTGCTCAGCGCGGCGATGGTGGCGGTACGCGGTGGCCTCACGATCGGGAACCTCGCGGTCAGCGTCCTGCTGATCATGATGTCGACGCTCTTTTTCGGACGACCCGGCGCGATCGCGGCGCTGGTGGCCATCATCCTGGTCAACGTGACGAGTGGCGTCCTCGTCGTTGAGGGGTTTGTGCCGCCGATGGCGCGCGAGCTGTGGGACCCGCTGAATGGCGCCGTGTGGGTGCGGCAGACGTTCATCATGACACTCCTCGGCGTCGTCATGGCGGTGACCGAGCTCTACGTCGTCGAGCGTCTCGCCCACCAGGTGGAAGTGCATCAGAACCTCGCCGCCCGCGAGCGTGAACAGCGTCTCGCGCTCGAGCAATCGGAACGGGAACGTGTCCGCGAGCGGGAGCAGCGGGAGCAGGCACAGCGCGCGCTGGAGCAATCACGCCGCATTGAAGCACTGGCGAGGATGGCTGGCGGTGTCGCGCACGACTTCAACAACGCGCTCACCGTGATCGTCGGCGGCACCGAGATGGCCAAGCTTCGCCGCGATCATCCGGAGGAGGTCGAGGAGTGCTTGAACGAGGTGTTGCGCGCTGCGGGCGGTGCCGCCGATCTGTCCCGCCGGCTACTCATGCTCGGCCGCCAGCACATCTCGACGCCACGCCCAACAGCGATCGCCGGCATGATGGATCGACTCCAAACGCCGATGCAGCGCATTCTGGCCGACGACGTTCTCCTGGAGCTGAGGCCGCCGGCTGAAGACGCGGTCGCGATGGTCGATGACACACAACTCGAGCGAGCGCTGCTCAACCTCGTGATCAACGCCGGTGATGCGATGCCCCGCGGCGGCACCGTGACGATTACCTGGCAGACCGAGGATATGACCGGCGCCCCCTCTCTCTCTGACGGCCGATACGTCTCCATCACCATCTCCGATACGGGTCAAGGCATGGATCGCGAGACGCTCGACCGCGTCTTCGATCCGTTCTTCACGACCAAGAGCGACAAGGGTGGTACCGGACTCGGCTTGGCAACCGTCTATGCGTTCGCCAAGGAATCACACGGTGCGATCGACGCGACGTCCGAGCTCGGCTCCGGCACACGAATTACGATCTGGCTGCCCGAAGCGCCTCACGCCCATTCACCGTCGCCCTCGCCGTTCGCCGCGCAGACCGCCGCAGCAGCGGTGCCACCCGGCGCCCGTGTCCTCGTCGTCGAGGATCGAGACGATGTCCGGGCCAGCATGTCGCGCATCCTGTCGCATCACGGCTTTGATGTCATTGAAAGCAGCGACGGCGATGGCGCGCTGCGACGACTCGCTGACGACCAGACATTCGCGTTGATGTGCATCGACGGCGTGATGCCCGGCCTCCAGACCGCGACGGTGATCGAGCGAGCCAGAGAGCTGGCGCCCTCGATGCCGGTCCTGGTGTGCTCGGGTCACGTGCAGGAAGAATTGCTGCGCCGCGGTATTTCCACCGGCCGCTACGCGTTCCTGTCGAAGCCGTTCAGCGCGCAGCAGCTGCTCGCCAGCGTCACGCAGGTGCTCGGCTCGCACGGCGATCCGACAGTCGCAGTCCCGCCCGCTCAGGGCTAGACTCAGGCCGTGTTACGCGAGTTTCGTTATGCAGTTCGCAGCCTGACACACAGCAAGGCCTTCGCGGCCGTCGCCATTCTCTGTCTCGGGCTCGGCATCGGCATCAACACGACGATCTTCAGCATCATCGGCGGCGTCCTGCTGAAGCCGTTTCCCTATGAGGACCCCGATCGTCTCGTCGTCCTCGAAACGTGGAGAACGCGCGACGATGCGCGAGACCGTGTATCGATTCCCGACCTCCGCGATTGGAGAGCGACGTCACAGTCGTTTACGACGATAGCGGGTCTCGTTGAGGGATCCCTGACGGTCACCGACGATGCCGGTGAGCCCGAGCGCTACTTCGGCGCCCGTGTCTCGTGGGATATGTTCCGGCTACTCGGTGTTCGTCCGATCCTCGGCCGGGACTTTCTCGAGAGCGACGACCAGCCGAACGCAGCTGGCGTCGCGGTGATCAGCCATCTTCTGTGGACGACACGCTACCGATCCGATTCGCGCGTGATCGGCCGTGGTGTGACGATCAACGGCACGCCTCATACCATCGTCGGCGTGATGCCCCCAGACTTTGCCTTTCCCGAGAATCAACGCCTCTGGGTCACGCTGCAGCCAACCTTGTTCAAGGAGGCTCGCGATCGGCGATACGTCATGACGTTTGCACGCGTGCGGAACGGTGTCACGGCGACGCAGGCGCTCAGCGAGCTGAAGACGATTGCCGGCCGTCTGGCCAATGACTATCCGCTGACGAACGACGGCTGGCAGCCGCGGATCAGAAATCTACGCGAGGTGTTTCTGCCGGACGACGTGCCCCTCGTGCTCGGCCTGATGATGGCGGGTGTCACGTTGGTGCTGTTCATCGCGTGCTCGAACGTCGCGAACCTGCTGCTGGCGCGCGCAACGGCACGGCGCCATGAACTATCTATTCGCGTCGCGCTCGGCGCCAGTCGCGCACGCATCGTGCGGCAGCTGCTCGTTGAAAGTGTCGTGGTCGCGCTCGCAAGCATGCCACTCGGGATTCTCTGTGCCGTGGCCGGAGTACGACTGCTCTGGTTGCAGGTTCCGATTGACAACATCCCCTACTACATCCGGTTTGCGATCGATGGCCGCTCGCTGGCCTACGCCGTCGCGGTCGCCCTGGCGACCTCGCTCGTGTTCGGCCTGGTGCCGGCGTTGCAGACGACCCGCCGCGAACTGCAGGAGAACCTGAAGGAAGGTGCACGCGGCACCACGAGCCGGGGCGCGATCGTGCGGAATGCCCTGGTCGTCTCGCAGGTATCACTGGCCCTCGTGGCGCTCGTGGGTGCACTGCTCTTCGTCCGCAGCTTTACGAACATGGACAGCTTCCGCGTGGGCTTTGACACCACGTCGCAGATGGCGATGCGCGTATTCATGAGCGGCGACACGTATAACGCCAAGGGTGCCAAGACGCGACGTGTTGACGATATCGTCCAGCGCGTTCAGGCACTGCCGGGTGTGCGATCAGTGTTCGCCTCGAATCTCGTGCCGCTCCAGGGAGGAGGGGGCGATGCCACGATCGACATCGACGGTCCAGCCGCAACGGCAAGGCGCGACATTTCGTTCATCACGACGACGCCCCACTTTCTGCCCACGCTCGGCGTTCACGTTCTCCAGGGCCGCGACTTCACCGAGGCCGACGCGAATGGCGCCGTCGCGCTCGTCAACGAGGCCATGGCCACGCACGTGTGGCCCGGCGAAAGCCCCATCGGACGCCGATTCAGACTGGTCACTCCCGTCGGCTGGCCTGATTGGATCACGGTGATCGGCGTCGCGCCCGACATGCACTTGTATGGAATCGATCCCAACAACTCGCAAGTGCCCGCGACTGCCTTCGCGCCTTACACGTATGGCGAAGCCGCGAATACCGGATTCACGATCCGGACAACCGGTGACCCTGGTGCGATCACAAACGCGGCTCGCGCGGCGATCCGCGAATCGGATCCGAACCTGCCGGTCTTCGCCGTGCGAACGCTCGAGGCCTGGCGACGGAATGACTACTGGCAGTTCGGTATCTACGGCTGGATCTTCGGCACCATCGGCGTCGTCGGCGTCCTGCTCGCCTCGATCGGTGTCTACGGCGTGCTCGCGTATTCGGTGTCGCAGCGCACGCGCGAAATCGGCGTTCGCGTGACGCTTGGCGCGGGCCGGCGCGACGTCGTCCGTCTCGTCCTCGGTCAGGGACTTGCGCTCACGCTGACCGGTGTTGTCGTGGGCTTGGTGCTCGCGGCCTTCGGCATGCCGCTGACGCGCCGACTGCTCTACCAGGTGAGCCCGTTCGACCCATTCAGCTTCATTGCCGTCTCCGTGCTGCTCGCCGCCGTCGCGATCGTCGCCAGCTATGTGCCCGCTCGCCGCGCCCTGAACGTCGATCCGGTCGCAGCCCTGCGCCAGGAATGAGGCCAATGCACGGCGTGCGCCAGTCGTGCTACGCTGCGCGCCCATGGACTGTTTGATCACTCGATGGGTGCGTAGCGCCCTTTATATTTCCGCTATTTGTACAGTGTTGGTGATGACAGGAGCCGTTCCAGCGGCGGCGCAAGCCAAGGGATCGGCGGAGGCCTCGGCCGCTAAACAGGTGAATCCCCATTGGAAGGCGCCGCGTACGCCATGGGGTCATCCAGACCTCGAAGGCATCTGGACGACTGACGACATGCGCGGTGTGCCGATGTCACGCCCGCAACAGTTCGGAACCCGCCCCTATATGACTGACGAAGAGTTCGCCGCACGCGCGAAACAGCGTCAGGGTGCGCGCGACGTAGACGACGCCCGCACCGGCACGTTCCGCAACGAGGAAGGCAGCCGGGATTTCAGTTACACCTCGATGGTGATCGATCCGGCCGACGGCCGCGTCCCGGCCTTGACAGCGGCCGGACAGGAGCGTCGGCGGACCGGAGGTCAAGGTTCATTCGGCGTCGGGCCGTGGAATAAGGTGCAGGACTTCTCTCTCTACGATCGCTGCATCACACGCGGCGCGATCGGGTCCTTCATGCCCGCGGTATACGGGAACGGCGCGCGCATCGTCCAGACGCCGAACTCGGTCGTTGTCAGCTACGAGATGGTGCACGACACGCGGGTGATCCCGCTCGACAACCGCCCGCCACTCAGCGACGACATGCATTTGCTGATGGGCGATTCGCGCGGGCAGTGGGAGGGTGACACGCTGGTCGTGGAGTCGCGCAACTTCACCGATCGGACGGCAGTCGGCGGTGCCCGGCACAGCGAGAAGCTGCGCATGACCGAGCGCTTCACGCGGATCGATCCCGAGATGATTAACTACGAGATCCGAGTGGACGACCCCGATACGTTTGTCAAACCGTGGACGATGCGCATGACCATCACGAGTCAGCCGGACTATCAGATTTACGAGTACGGCTGTCATGAAGGAAACAACGCGATGCGCAACGCGTTGAGCGCCGAGCGCGCCTATGAGAAGGCGGCGGCCGAGGCAAAAGAAAAGGGCCTGCCGCCACCCGAGCGCGTGTTCGAACGCGTCAACGGAGCCGACCGCGCGCGATAGTGTGTTGGCGTAGTGTCCGCCTGTAGGCGGACCGCAAACGGAGGAACGATGACTCGAGTGCTCTTGTCTGTGTTCGTGCTGACCTGTCTCGCGGTTTCGGCCGCAGCGCAGGCACCCGCGGCCCCTACCGCTCCGCCGGCGGCCGATGCCACCGTTGTGGCAAACCCCACCTACGTTTCGATTCCGCTCGAGATCATGGTCAACAAGCCGGCTGCCGAAGTCTGGAAGCGCATCGGCAAGTACTGCGACATCGGCGAATGGTTCCAGATTCCCGGCGGCTGCACGATCACGCAGGGTAAGGATGGCGAGTTCGGCGCTGTGCGTTCAGTCGCGAACGAGATCCTCGTCGGCAAGACCGAGCTCTCGTACACCTACACACAGCCGGTGCGAGCGGGTCGTCCCTACATCCTCTATCACGGTACGCTCGAAGCGCGACCGGTGACGGCCACGACGTCGAAGTTGGTTTACACGCTGGTCTACGACAACTCGACGTTGGGCGACGATGCCGCCAAGGAAAAGGATCGGCAGACGCGGACGGCCACGTTCACACGCGCGCTGCAGAACATGAAGACGATCGCTGAGGGCGGAACACTGCCTCCCCCGCCGCCGCGCGGTGGTGGTCCTGGCAAATAAGGCAAATAAGGTGGACGACATGCGAGTGCGCGCAGCGGTCGCGGCTATCGGCGTCTTTACGCTCACGCTGTCGGTCGCGGCGCACCACTCGCATGGCCAGTACGACGAGACATTCCAGGATATCGAGGGCGTCGTCAAGGAACTCCACCTGCTCACGCCGCACTCCTGGCTGTACATAGAGGTCAAAGATCAAACGGGCGCCACGCAACTCTGGGCGCTCGAGGCGACGACGCGTGCCCAACTCGAGGGCATCGGCGTCACCCGTGACACGCTCAAGCCGGGGGACGTCATCAAGGCGCGGTGTCATCCGTTGCGCGACAAGAGCAATGGATGTCTGCTCGGATTCCTCAAGACGAAAGACGGCACGGTCAAGGATTGGGACGGCGGCAAGGCTCCCCCGCCAAAGGACTTCTAGGAGCACATATGCGCTTCGCCGCTCTCGTGTTCGGACTCCTGCTGATCGCTGGAAGCGCGGGCGCGCAGGAGTGGGACGAGTACACGAGTCTTCAAGACGGGTTCCGCATCAATTTCCCCGGCACGCCAAAAGTCACAGAGGGGAAATGGACGTCGCAGCTGAACTACGTCCTGCCCGATCGCGTCTACAGCGCCGAGCGAGGCAAGGAGCGCTACTCGGTCACCGTTGTCGATTACAGCGGCATCGAGCAGCAAGGCATTGAGCGCGCGAAGTCGTGTCCGCCTGGTAATGCCAACTGCCGCGCGAATGCACCGGCGACATTGGGGCCGGGCTACTCACATCACGATGAACGCGGCGCGATCGTCTACGCGACGTTCAAGCTGCTGCAGCGCGATGCCAAGCTGAATTACCTGACCTGGGAGTGGCAGGATCTCGTCGAGGGCCACATCGTGCAGCTGACCAACGCCGATCAGTCACGGACGTTTGCGTGGGTCGGCATGCACCAGCACAAGCTCTACATCATCGAAGGCACAGTGCCCGCAGGCTATCCAGAGCCAGGGTTATTTCAGCAGTCGATGCAGTGGATCGACAAAGACGGCAAAGGCATCAGGTATCAGACGCTCTACTCGAACTCCTTCCACGCATTCGGCATCTACCCGCTTCCGGGCATTGTCGGGCGATAAGGCTTCACATGCGCTTCACCGGTAGTCCGCTCGTATCGTTGGCGTTCTTCATTCTCGCCACGTCCTTCGCGTCCGACGCTCGCGCTCAATGGCTGAACCATCCGACTGCCGGCGTGCCACGGAAGGCCGACGGGAAGGTCGACATGACCGCACCCGCGCCTCGCATGCCGGATGGCAAGCCGGATCTGTCCGGGATCTGGGCGACAGCAGAGCCCAATCGTGGTCCGCAGGCCTCTGGGCGCGCCGCCGAAGAGCGCTCCGACGACAAGAACATCGCCGCCTCGCGGCAGATGAGGAACATCGGCATCGATCTTCCCGGAGGATTGCCGTATCAACCCTGGCAGCTCCCGATCGTCAAGGAGCGCACGGACAATGAAGCGATCGACGATCCGCACATTAGATGCCTGCCGGACAATTTCCTTCGCGCATATGGTCTACCGCATCTGCTGAAGTTCGTTCACTCGCCGCAGCTGCTGGTCGTGCTGAACGAAATGAACGCCGGATACCGTCAGGTCTTCACGGATGGCCGACCGTTGCCCAAAGACCCAACCCCATCGTGGCAGGGATACTCATCGGCGAAGTGGTCTGGCGATACCCTCGTCATCGACACAATCGGGCTGCGTGACGACACGTGGATCGATTGGAATGGAAGCGCGCTGACCGAAGCGGCCAAGGTGCGCGAAGAGATCCGTCGTCCGGATTTCGGACACCTCGAAATCAAAGTGACCGTCGACGATCCCAAGGCGTACACGAAACCGTGGACCGTCACGTTGAGGCAGCGCATCGTCGTTGACGCGGAGTTGATCGACGAGATCTGTCTGGAGAACGAGAAGTTCGAGAAGTTCGTCGACAACCTCAAACGGTAAAGACGACGACCAGCGATTCCTATTCCGCGCGCAGTGCGTGAATCGGATCGGCAGTGACGGCGCGACGCGCGGGAAGATACGTAGCCAGAGCGCTCGACGCGATCAGCAGAACCGAAACAGCCGTGTACGTCACCAGGTCGAGTGCGGTGACTCCAAACAGCAACGACGACATCAGACGCGTGAGTCCGGCAGCAGCCACAAGCCCCAGGCTCGCTCCAATCCCAGCGAGCAATAGACCATGGCGCACGAACCCACTCAGTAGTTCGGCTCTCTGCGCGCCCAGCGCCGTCCTGATGCCGATCTCGCGGGTTCGCTGCGAAACGACATAGGCAATCACGCCGTAGATGCCGACGATGCCGAGAACCAGGGCCATCGCGCCGGCAAGGGCGAGCATCACGAGCGTGAACGACGTCCGTGCCATGGACTGGTCGTAGAGCGTTTTGAGCGTGGTGACGAGGAACACCGGCTGCCTGCCGTTCACTGACCAGATGGCGTGCTGCGCCTCCGCCAGGAAGCCGTCCGTTCCGGTGCGTGTGGAGCGGACCGCGTACATGCCGAAACCCACCGCGAATCCGTTTTCGTCGCCCCAGATGTACCGGTCCATCAGAGCCGGCCAATATGCGAACTCGGGCGCCTTGACCTGCACGCCGTTGTCATAGACGTTCTCGACCACGCCCACGATTTCGCGCCAGGGATCGGCGGGGCCAGCTTCACGAATCCGCTTGCCGAGGGCCGCCTCCGGCGCGCCCCACCACTCGCGCGCCAGATTCTCCGACACGACGGCGACGCGCCGTTTCTCGTACAGGTCGGTCCAGGTGAAGTCGCGTCCCGCAACGACGCGCGTTCCCATCGTCTTGAAGTATCCCGGTGCGATCTTGCGGAGTCGCCGCATCGGGGGAAACTGTCCTTCAGCGAACGTCTTGTCTTCGGCATAGACGGGGTTGACGCCGCCCAGAAATGATTCCAGTGGCGCGGCATCACCAAAACCCACCGACACGACACCCGGAATGGCGGCGAGTTTATCGAGAATCTCGTTCTGCATTCGCATCACGCGCTCCGGTTCCTTTGCCACTGCGTCCGGAACCATGGAATGCAGTATCTGGATCTCTTCCGGGTGCGCGAATCCCGGC
>JBKPRH010000307.1:0-16540 GCA_046765795.1 Acidobacteriota bacterium
CCCCACAAGCGAGCAGCTGTCTCGCCGAAGCGCCGTTAGGCGCGAAGGCGGACCACTACGAGAAAACGCGTGAGCAACCGATAAGAAGTGAGCGCATGGCGCCCACTTATGTCCAAAGGACTGAAACTCAAGCACTTTAGCTTGATTGCGAGCATGGCCCCGGTCATCGCCGGCAGCCTCGTGATGGCCGCCCTGGCCTACCGGGGGACGTCGCCGCTTGCCACGCTCATCTTTGGCGTGGCCACCGGAACACTGGTCTCAATTGCGATGGCCAAGGCCCTCACCGCCTGGGCCGGCGGCGTGATCCAAACCTCGATCGACTCGGTGACGAGGACGGCCCAGGACATTTCGGCCACCGTCAGCCAGCGTCAGCAGCTCGCTGCGCAACAGGCTGCGGCCGCCGATGACACGACGTCGGCGATGGAGAAACTGGCCGCATCCACCAATCATTCCGCCGAGCAGGCCAACGATCTCGCGGTTGGCGCGAGACAGGTGCTGACACTCGCCGATGAAGGCGCCCGCACCGTCACGCAGACGTTGCGGAGCATGAACAGTCTCAATGAGAAGGTCAATGCCATCGCGCAGATGACCTTTCACCTCAACGAGCAGGCATCGCAGATCGGCAGCATCACCAACATGGTGACCGAGGTCGCGAGCCAGACCAATCTGCTGGCACTCAACGCGGCCGTCGAGGCCGCACGCGCCGGCGAGCAGGGGCGTGGCTTCTCGGTCGTCGCCGCCGAGATCCGCAAGCTCGCCGATCAGACGAAGACCTCCGCAGGCAAGATCAACACGCTCGTCAACGGCATTCTGCAAACGATCAGCGACACAGTGAAAGCCACCGAGGAAGGCACGAAGACGGTGGCGGAAAGCGTCAACACGGCGAATCAGACCGTGCAGACGTTCATCGGCGTGCGCGATGCGATCAGCAAGGCCACCGAGAATACGCAGCACATCTCGACCAACGCGCGTGAGCAGTCGCTGGCCGTCGCAGACGTGCTTCGCGCGATGACCGAATTCGGCGGCAACGTGAAGGTCACCGCCGCCACACTGGGCCAGGGTCGATCGCGTGCGGAGTCGTTGCAACAGACCGCTGCCGGGCTCGGCGCAATCATCTGAAGCATGAATTGACGATTGACGAGTGACGATTGACGTATTGGAATTGACAGCGTGTTGTCCCTCAATTCGTCAATCGTCGATCGTCCATCGTCAATTCCATGGTCGTAGTCGTCGGTGCGGGTGCCGCCGGACTGGCCGCAGCACGTGCGCTGCATGAGGCTGGCATCGATGTCGAAGTCCTCGAAGCCCGCGATCGCATAGGCGGCCGCGTCTTCACGATCACACCCGCTCACACCACGCGCCCTATCGAACTCGGCGCCGAGTTCATTCATGGACAGGCGCCTGAACTGCAGCAACTGTTGGACGAGGCCTCACTCGTCTCCGCGGATGTGTGCGGCACGCGCTGGACATCAACGTCCGCCGGGCTTCGGCCGCTGACCGGCTTCTGGGATCGACTCGATCGCGCCATGCGCCTGCTCGATTCGAAGGGTCCGCCTAAAGGCGGACACGACAAGCGCTACGCCGATCGCAGCTTCGACGAAGCGATTCGCACGCGCCGGGGTCGTGGCCTGTCGGCGCGCGCGCGCGCGGACCGCACGCTTGCTCGCGAATATGTCGAAGGGTTTCACGCCGCCGACCCGCACCTGATCAGCGCGCAGGCCCTTGCAGAAGGCGGCAGCCCCGGAGACGAGGTGCGCGAGCGGCGACTGGCGCATGTTGTTGACGGCTACGATCGCGTCATCGCCTGGCTTGCGAAGCCGCTGTCCGGTCGCATCCGGCTCTCATCCATCGTCACACGCGTTCGCTGGAAACCACGACGAGTGGTCATTGAAGTCGCGCGTCGGAAGCCGATCACGGCTCGCGCCGCCATCGTCGCGATACCGCTTGGCGTCCTGCAGGCACCGCCTGATCAGCATGGCGCAATCGCGTTCGAACCGGAGCTACGGGCCAAGGCGCGCGCGCTCGCCCATCTCGAGATGGGCGCTGCCCTTCGCGTCGCGCTGCGCCTCAACGAACGCTTCTGGGCTGACGAGACGTTCGCCGCGACGCATGCGTCGGAAGGCGTCGAGCGAATGAGCTTCCTGCACACGTCCGACAAGGACTTTCCGACGTGGTGGACCACCTACCCGTTCACTTCGCCGATCATCGTCGGGTGGTGTGGCGGACCGCGGGCGCGAAGACTCCTCGAGGAGCCGAAGGCCACCATCATCAATCGTGCGGTCAACGCACTGGCGCGGCTGTGCGGCATCACACAGCGGCGCATGCGGTCGATGGTCGAAGAGGCGTGGATGCACGACTGGCTGCACGATCCATTTGCCCGCGGCGCGTATAGCTATGCGAAGGTCGGGGGCGTTGACGCAGCCGCGATGCTCGCGCGTCCGCTCGCGGGCACGCTCTTCTTCGCGGGTGAAGCGACCGACACCGAAGGCGCGACTGGAACAGTCCACGGCGCGATCGCCAGCGGGCGGCGCGCCGCGCGTCAGGTCATGAGAGCGATTGACGATTGACGATGGACGGTTGACGAATGCGTCCTCAATTCGTCAATCGCACTTCGTCAATCGTCCATACCATCAGTCGGCACAGTCTTTCGCGATCGCGCGAATGGCGCTGCCGCGAATCTCGACGAGGTCATCATTGGTGCGGTCTCGGCCGGCCGGATTCGTTGCACGATCCAGCTCGTCGAACCAGCCATCGATCTGCACGCGCTGACCGGCGAACGATTCCAGCAGGCCCGGGTCGATACCGTCCACGTCGTACATGCCGGTCAATGACGAGGGCGGGGTGCCCTTTATCGCTTTCGCGCGTGTCAGTACGTAGTCGCCAGTCAGACCAGCCTTGGCAGGAGTCTTCGGCCAGCGGCCCTGGACATCGGCTTCACGGAGCAGACAGCCTTCGAGCGTGACGATCCCTTCCGAGCCGCGCACGGTCGGCCGTTCGGCGGACGTCGGTCGCGGGCTTTGCGGCGGCTGCGGCGGGAGCTGCGCCGACACCACACTGCCCAACGCACACATTCCAACGACGAGGGCCGTGACAGAGGTGCGCATCGGCGTTCACTCCTCAAGTTGTGACTTGCGCGGCGATGCTGCGCAGGTCGTCCACGAAATGTGCGCGCTCGGCGGCGCGCGTTTCAGAATCCGGTGCGCGCAGGATTGAAGAGGGATGCACGGTGAGCGTGACGAGCGGCGCGAGTGGTGACGGAAATGACTTCGTTCGATCGCGTGTCACCTTGGCGTCGGGCCCGATCACAGCCTGTGCCGCGGTGGCGCCGAGCGCCACAATCGCGCGAGGCTTGACCATCGCAATCTCGGCGTCGAGCCAGACGCGACACGCCTGCACTTCGCTGTGGCGAGGCTTCTTGTGAATCCTCCGCTTACCGCGCGGTTCCCACTTGAAGTGCTTCACCACGTTGGTGAGATAGACATCGCGAAGATCGATACCCGCATCCTCGAGCGCGTGACGCAACAGTTGGCCGGCTGGACCGACGAACGGTTCGCCTTCGAGATCTTCAGCGTCGCCTGGCTGCTCGCCGACGAGCATGATGCGAGCGCCGCTCGGCCCGGCGCCAAACACCGTCTGCGTCGCGTGCTTCCAGAGGTCGCAGCGCCGGCACGCCTCAGCCTGACGGCGAATCGCGCCGATCGACGAGCGTGGTGAACTCGGCCTCGGCTTCTTGGGTGCGGCCATCACAAACTCTGCCCGATCGGACGAGCAAATTGCCGGCCGTTGGCGCTGCCGCTGCGGCCGCGGCGCTCTCGTCACCTGAGCCGCTTGTTACGGGCACGCCGCTTGCGACCTTAGGCACAAACGGAACACCAAGGGAGTAACGAACATGAAAATTTCACTCGCGATGCTGATCGTTGTGGCGTTCGCGACCGCATCTGGGGCGCAGCAGCAGCCTCCGCCTGGAGCGCAGCAGCCTTATCCGAAGCCGGCGACCCAGAAGCCGGCGACTCAGTCGGCATCACACGCTGCGGGCGACACGTCATTCGCCATGAAGGCAGCTCAGGCTAACTTCGCGGAGGTCGAGCTCGGCAAGCTCGCGCAGCAGAAGGCGAGCTCGGATGACGTCAAGAAGTTCGCGCAGATGATGGTGGACGACCACACCAAGGCGCTTGACGACCTCAAGAGCGCGGCGGGAACACATAACATCACATGGCCGACCACACTCGATGCCGAGCACAAGAAGTTGTCGGACCGGCTCTCGAAACTGAGCGGAGCTGGGTTCGACCGCGAATACATGCAGGCGATGGTCGACGGACACAAGAAGGTCGCGGCTGATCTGCGTAAGGAATCGCAGTCAGGAACCGACGCGGATCTGAAGGCATGGGCCAGCAAGACCTTGCCCACGGTCGAGGCACATCTCAAGCAAGCCGAGACCGTCAATAAGACCGTGCGTTCGAGCACGGCAACGCACTAGCACCCGTTGGACGCGCGCCGAGAGAGGATCTCTCGGCGCTCCGAGAGGTCTCTCGATCGGCGCGCGTCACAAAATTCGCCGCACTTGGCGACCTAATGGCTAGCCGATCGGCGTGACGTACTCCGCTTACGAGACGTGCGTTTGCGAGATGTCCGTTTCCGGCTCCGCCCTCGCGATGGCACCTTCGCCCCCTTTTCCCTCGCCTCGTTCAGGCCAATCGCAATCGCCTGCTTACGGCTTTTGACTCGTCGGCCCGATCCACTCTTCAATGAGCCTCGCTTGCGGCGGTGCATCGCGGACTTCACTGATTTCGATGCGCCTCTTCCGTACTTCGCCATGGACACCTCCAGGCGGGCCGGGTTGCAAGTAACGTGCTCGGATAGAGACAATCTGGTTCGTGGTTCGTGGTTCGTGGTTGGTGGTTCGTGGTTGGTGGTTCGTGGTTGGTGGTTCGTGGTTCGTGGTTCGTGGTTGGTGGTTCGTGGTAGTTGAAGCGGAGGCAATGTGAGCGACGACAGCAAGCCGTGCCCGGTCTGTGGTGAAACGATCAAGGCCGCGGCAATCAAGTGCCGCTTCTGCAACACCGATCTCAGCGAGTACGAGACCGCCAAGGAAGCTGAGGTCGAGCGGCAGTTGTTCAGCGGCAATCCCGCGGTGATCTCATCGCTCGGTCAATGGGCGATCGTCGTGGTCACGATCGGGATCGCTTGGCTCGTCTACTGGGTGAGAAGCCGATCGGTCGTTTACACGCTGACAACGCAGCGCATTCAGATCGAGCGCGGCTTGTTGTCCACGATCAGGTCGAGCGTCGAGTTGTTCCGGATCGACGACTTCGATATTCATCGGCCGTTCGGGATGCGCGTGCTTGGCTATTCCATGCTGCACCTGCGCTCCTCGGATCCCGATCTCGCGACCGTGATCATCTCCGGCATTCCCAACCTCGAAGCCCTCGCCGACCAACTGCGTGAGTGCTCGCTGCGAGAGCGCACGCGCCGGAAGATCACGACGTTCGTCAAAGCGTGACGAGGTGCCGCGCAGCGCTGTTGGCGCGCTTTGGGTTCTGACCTGCCTCGCCAGTGCGATGTTCCTCCGCACGGCCAGCGAGCTCTTCATTCCCATCGTCGTCGCCGTCCTCGCCAGCTACGCGCTCGAACCGATCGTCAGACGCCTGCACGCGATCGGCATTCCGCGAGTGATCGGCGCGGGTCTCCTGCTCGCGGCGCTCGTCGCGGGCGCAGCGGCCCTGCTCTACGGCATTCGCGGCGACATCGGCGACGCGGCGGCCGCCCTGCCGCGGGCCATGCGGCGTCTCGGCGAGTGGATGGGTGCAGGGACAATCGGTCGTGAGGCCGAACGGACTGTCCGCTCGGCAGAAACGATTCAGCTCGCCGCTGGTTGGGTGGCTGCCGCGGCTGGACAGATGACCATCATGGTCTTCCTCACCTACTTTCTCCTGATCGCCGGTCGCCACTTCAAACATCGCTTCGTCGAGCTTGCGGGACCGCGACTGGAGCGCCAGCAGATCACGGTCAATGTGCTCGACGACATCAGCGAACAGATTCAGCGTTTTCTCTTGGTGCAGGTCTTCACCGCTTCCGTCGTCGCGGTCGCGACGTGGTTCGCCCTGCGGTGGGTCGGCCTGGAGCAGGCGGCGGTGTGGAGCATCCTGGCTGGTGTCTTCAATTCGATTCCCTATTTCGGGCCCGTGATCGTGTCAGGCGGTTTGTTCGGTGTCGCCTTCCTGCAGTTCGGCCAGCCGCTCATCGCGTTGGAGATCTCGATGCTCGCGCTCGCGATTACCTCTCTCGAAGGCTGGGTCCTGCTGCCCCTGCTGCTCGGTCGCGCCGAGCGCATGCACGTCGTCGTGGTGTTCATCGGCGTGCTGGTCTGGACGTGGATCTGGGGCCCGTGGGGAACGGTCCTCGCGGTACCGATGATGGCGGCCATCAAGTCCATCTCGGATCATGTCGAGCCACTGCGACCGGTTAGTCGCCTACTGGCTGAGTGACTGCCGGTTCGTCCACCGTCTTCGTCATCGCATGCGCGACTTCGTCATCGCGCACCGCCTTCTCCGCCTCCGGAGACGGTGTCACCGGCGACACAGCGGCCGCGATCGATTCGTCGAGCGGACGCCGGAT
The DNA here is from genome assembly GCA_046765795.1 of Acidobacteriota bacterium. Lineage (GTDB taxonomy): Bacteria > Acidobacteriota > Vicinamibacteria > Vicinamibacterales > UBA2999 > Gp6-AA40. Next base: position 6,616 of record JBKPRH010000307.1, read on the forward strand.
GCGCATCACACCAAGCTGTTGCTCTTCGGTCAAATCCAGCCGCAGCGGTGTCAGTGAAATCCAGCCGCGTTCCATCGCCCATCGATCGGTGCCTTCATCAGCGCCTTCAACCGGGGTGACCCCGAACCAATACAACTCACGTCCCTGCGGATCTTCCGTCGGCATGATTCGCCCGTCGTAACGCCGCACGGACGCACGGGTCCACACGAGCCCTCGCGGCTCGCGCGGAAGGTTGACATTGACGAGGGACAGACTGCGCTCCTCGAGCAGCGTATCGAGCACACGGCGAATCCACGGTTTGTACGGCTCGAAGTCGGGTTCCGCTCCAGCCGGTGCGCTCAACGCGATGCCGCGTATGCCGAGCAAGGCCGCCTGCCGCGCGGCAGCCACGGTCCCTGAATGCCAGATCGAATTTCCGAGATTGAGCCCGATGTTCAACCCCGAGAGAACGAGATCCACCTTGCCCCATTGATAGGCACCCAGCGAGACGCAATCGGCAGGCGTGCCATTCACACGATACGCGGTCAGCCCTTGAATAGAGGTCCGACGATACGACAGGGGGCGTGAATGCGTAATCGCGTGGCCCGCTGAAGAGCGCTCCACATCCGGCGCGACGATGCGCACATCGCCGTATTCGGTGGCGACTTCGGCGAGCACGCGAATACCTGGGCTGTATACGCCGTCGTCGTTCGAAATGAGGATTCTCATGCCCGAGTGAGGTGCAAAGAACCCGCCGTTCATTCGGCTCGAAACTTGAAAGTACACAACGCTGAGGTACACGTGCGGGTCGCACTCTTTCACAATGAGGATGCTGGCGACGGCAGCTCGGTCGATGAAATCACCGCGCTGCTCGAGCGGCACGGTCATCATCTGGCGCAGGTCGTCGACAAGGAGCATCGCGTCGAGCGTATTCTCGAAAATCGTGTCGATCTGGCTGTCGCCGCCGGCGGCGACGGCACGGTGGCGACCGCTGCGCGCGTGCTCGCCGGACACAAGCTGCCGCTCGCCATCCTGCCGCTCGGCACTGCCAACAACATCGCCAAGAGTTTGAACAGCGACGGGCCGCTCGATGCCCTCGTGGGCGCGTGGGGACGTACGACGCCGCAACCGCTCGACATCGGCTTCGCGCGCAGCGACTGGGGCCAGCGCATCTTCTTCGAGTCGGTCGGCGCGGGACTCATTCCAGCCGGTATCGCTGCCGCGAAAGCGCAAGAGAACAGTACGGGTGACGGTTCGGCCACGGTCAAGCCTGAGGACGCAGTCGCGACCTTTCGCGACGTGCTCGCCCGGCTCGAACCGCAGCGATGGACGATCGTCATCGACGGCGAGGAGACGGTCGACGACTTCATCCTCGTAGAGGTGCTGAACATTCCGTGGATCGGACCGAATCTCGTGCTGTCGGACGAAGCGAATCCGACCGACGGATTGTTTTCGGTGGTCATCGCAACGGAGGAGCATCGCGGCGTGCTCGACGACTACCTCGCCCATCGGATCAACGGCGGAGAACGGCCGCTGTCGTTGCCGCCGCGTCATGCGCGCCGTGTCGAGATTCGCGGCTCAACCACAGTGCACGTCGACGACCAACTTCTCGACACGCACTCCCCACAAACGGTATCCATGGCGATTGAAGCCGGCGCTCTCCAGTTCCTTCCGGGCCGCTCGCTTGCACCCTGAGAGGGGGCGGGACGGCAGGAGCACTCGAGATGGAAAGCCGAACCTTGCGTCGTGGTTCTCTACTGCTCGTAGCACTGCCGACAGTCTGCTGTGGCGCAACCGCGAAGCTGACAATTCCACAGACAACTGGCCCGGATCCGGCACTCGCGTCGCCGAATGCGTCACTGATCCCAACCATCAACGTCGTGGACGCCAAGGGCTGGCCTGATCACAACGCCACGCCGAACGCGATCGGCGGAACGACCGTAGCCGCTTTCGCGCGAGATCAATCTTTCTCAGCGGCCTGAACTCGCCGTTCGGGATGGCACTCGTCGGCGACACGCTGTACCTCGCGAACACCGATGCCATCGTCAAAGTGCCGTACGCCAATGGGCAGACGCAGATCGCCTCAACACCAGTTCACGTGACGGACCTTCCTGCGGGGCCGCTGAACCATCACTGGACGAAGAATCTCATCGCCAGTCCGGACGGCTCGAAGCTCTATGTCGCCGTTGGCTCGAACAGCAACGTCGCCGAGAACGGCATCGAGCAGGAAGAGGGACGAGCGGCGATCTGGCAAGTGGATCTCAAAACCGGCGCGAAGCGCCTCTATGCGTCGGGCCTGCGTAATCCGGTCGGCATGGCGTGGGAACCGGCGACCGGCAAGCTGTGGGTTGTCGTCAACGAGCGCGACGGACTCGGGAGCGATCTCGTGCCTGACTACATGACGGCAGTACGCGATGGTGGTTTCTACGGCTGGCCCTATTCGTACTTTGGCCCGAACCTGGACGAGCGTGTCAAACCACCGCGTCCAGATCTCGCAGCAACGGCCATCAAACCCGATTACGCGCTTGGTCCACACACCGCGTCGCTCGGTCTGGTGTTCGCAAACGGCCGAACTGTGTCAGACGCGTTTGGCCCGGGCATGTTCGTCGGCCGGCACGGTTCGTGGAATCGCAAGCCGTATAGCGGCTACAAGGTCATCTTCGTCCCGTTCGCGAACGGCGTGCCTTCGATCAGCCGATCGACGTGTTGACCGGATTCATCACCGAGGACGGCGATGCAATGGGGCGACCTGTGGGCGTGAGCATAGACGCGCACGGTGCGCTGCTCGTCGCTGACGATGTCGGCAACACAATCTGGCGCGTGTCGCGGGCGCAGGGGTCGTGAGCGAGAGCGCGGAGGCCGCGCTCACGTCGCACTGTCAGGCCGGCGATGACGACGCCTGCGACGAAGGATGACTCCGTGCCGCAGCCGACACGACCGCAATGAGTTGATCCGGATCGACGGGCTTCGCCACATGCCAGCCGTAGCCGGCTTTGAACGCGCGCGCGCGGTCGCGCGAGCTGACATACGCGGTGACCGCCACCGCCGGAACGATCGCTTCCGATGTCGACAGCGCTCGCACCGCCTCGATCAATGCGTACCCATCCTGCTCGGGCATGCCGATGTCGGCGAGGAGCACGTCGGTCGGCTGCCGGCGCAGGAGATCGAGCGCTTCGCCAGCAGACGAGGCCGCCGTGACATTCGCACCCTGAACTTCGAGCAGCACGCGCAGCACGTCGCGCGTGTCGGCCTCGTCGTCGACGAGCAGGACGCGCAGACCGGCGAGTGCAGTCCCGCGCGGCTCCGGGGTTTGACTGGTCTTCGGACGTGTGCGTATCTCGCGAACCGGCAGATGGACCGTGAACGTGGCACCAAGCCCCTCACCCGGACTCTCAGCAGATACGGAACCGCCATGCGCTTCGGTGAGGTGGCGCACGATCGCCAACCCCAATCCCAAACCGCCATGCCTACGGGCCGCGCTGACGTCGGCCTGACGGAAACGTTCAAAGACATGGCGCAGGAAGTCCTGACGAATCCCTTGCCCAGTGTCAGTCACGGACACTGAGGCGCCCGCGTCGCTGGTACGCAACTCGATTTCGACACGGCCGCCTTTGGGGGTGAACTTCACCGCATTGGTCAGCAAGTTCCACAGAATCTGTCGCAACCGATCGATGTCACCCATGACGATGACCTGTTGATCGGGATCGGCGATCACACGGAACGACAGACCCTTTGCCACGCTGGCCGGACGAACCGTATCCGCCGCGCCCATAACAGCCGTCGTGAGATCGACTTCGTCACCCTTGATGTGCAACTTTCCGGCGACGATGCGCGAGACGTCGAGCAGATCGTCAACGAGCTGGGCCTGGGTGCGGACGTTGCGCTCCAGCGTTTCGAGCGCGCGGCGCTGCGTCTCCGGCGGCAGCACGTTGGCGCGGAGCATGTGGGCCCAGCCGAGCATGGCGTTCAGGGGCGTGCGCAACTCGTGCGACAGCGTGGCGATGAATTCGTCCTTCGCGCGATTGGCTTCCTGCGCTTCCTTGTAGAGACTCGCGTTATCGAGCGCCAGCGCCGCCCATGCAGCAATCCCGCTCGCCAGTTGCTCATGCCTGGGCCTGAACACCCCGGCACGGGTATGTCCAAAGCAAACACCGCCGCGCATGTCGCCGGTTCGCGACACGACAGGCACCGAGAGATAGCTGCGAACGAGGAGATCCTGTGGCAGCCATCGCCGATCGATCTCCCGCGCCTCAGACTCGTCGGACAGCAGATCGTCTATGCGCACGGATGCGAGACGCCGACGAAATTCGAAGGCGGCGTCCGCCGGACCGGCAAACGCCTCCGGCGCCAGCCCTGACACAGCGCAATGCTCGTGCGTGTTGCCATCGTCGTCCACGACGGAGAAGAAGAACACGCCCCACTGCGCAGAGGTCAGTGCGGTCGCGGCGTCAACTGCCGATTGAATCAGCGTGTCGGGGTCGAGCTCTGAGGCGAGCGCCGCACCAACACGTGACAGCGTCTCTCGCGTGTGGACTTCTTCGATGACCGCTTCTTCGGCTTTGCGCCGTTCCGTGATGTCGATCGCGCTCCCGACAAACCCCAGGAACTCGCCGTCGGCGCCGACACGCGGCTGCCCCGCGATAATCGTCCACCGCGAGTCGCCGTCGGGCTGCGAGAGCCGACACTCGAAATGAAACGGCCGCCGCTGATCCGTGGCCTCGAATACCGCATCGGCGGCGCTGTCGCGATCGTCAGGATGCAACACCTTCAACCAGCCGAGACCGAGGGCGTTCTCCGGTTCCTGACCGGTGAGCTCGTACCACTGCCGGCTCAAAAAGGTCCACGCACCTGTGGGATCGCTGATCCACAGCATCGCCGGCGCCGTGTCGGCCATCTCATGGAACAGCGCCTCGCTGTCGCGACGCGCCTGCTCAGCGAGCTTCTGCAGCGTAATGTCGGTGAGCGTGACGAGGACGCTATCGGCAGGATCGGTGGGCGCCGGGAACGTGATGCTGACCAGCACATCCACGCGATCACCGTGCAAGGTCCGCAACACCGATTCCGCCTCGAACCCGCTGTGTCCTTCAGCAAGAGACACCAGTTCCTGCGCAAAGATGTCGCGCGCCTCCGGCGTGAACACCGTGTTCAGCGAAGCGAGCAGCGCCCGCTTGTCGGACGCGCCGAACATGCGCAACGTCGTCTCGTTGACATCGACAACGCGGACCAGTCCCATGCATCGCTCGACCTCGTCGGGACGCTGGGCGAAGTACGTGGCGAAGTCGCGGACACCGGATGCGCGTAACTCATCGAGAGCGGCTCGCACGGCAGTGAAATCTTCATCCCAGATCGATACTCCTGCCGCTTCGAAGATACGTTGGTAGCGGCGGCGACTGCGCGACAGTGCCTCGTCGGCGAGACGGCGCTCGGTGACATCGCGCGCAACGTTCGACGCACCGACAATCCGTCCATCCGCACCCTTGATCGGAGAGACCGCCATCGACACATCGACGAGACGGCCGTCTTTCGCGCGCAGAACCGTCTCGAAATGGTCGATCTTCTCGCCGTGCCGCAGACGCGTGAGCACGTCGGTTTCTTCGTGGAGCCGATCCGCTGGGGTGATGAGCGAGATGTGCTGCCCGATCGCTTCATCGGCGGTGTAACCGAACACCCGCTCGGCACCGATGTTCCAGGACTCGATGATGCCGTCCAACGTCTTGCTGAGAATCGCGTCGCTCGATGACACGACGATGGCGGCCAGACGCGCGCGATGCAGTGCCGCGTCCGAATCGACAGCGTTCTCGACGAACGTGCTCATCGCGGCGATGGTCAGCCCGCTCGAGTCGGTGATTGGCGTCGAGGTGACCGAGGTCGTGATCGGCGCGCCGTCCTGGCGCTCGATCACCACAGCCACATCGCGAACGGCCTGGCCGGTGCGAATCACCTGCGCAGCGGGGCCGCGCTGCACATCCGCCGGAGTGGGGGCGCGCCCCCACAGTTCAATCGCGCGCTGATTGAAGCGGACAATGCCACCATCGCGATCGGTGACGCACAACGCCACAGGCAAGGCGTCGATCGCATGCGTATCGAGCGTATCGACAGAGAGGTCGGAATTCACAATCTGACTTTCGTGCGCTCAACCTTCACTGATGGCGAACCAAGTTCGAACGGGTAAGCCCTTCTGTGCTTGCTACATCTGTGCCGGGGCGTGCTCTAGCTCAGGCTTTTTGGCGGGAGATGTGCCCTTCGACTCACTTCGTTCACTCATCCCTCGACAAGCTCGGGATGACCCTGGGCAAGGTCAAGGGTCAGGGCATTCGACGTGAGCTGGCCTGCCATGAGCGAGCCTGGCGGCCGCAGGGCAGGGCGCCAGGCGAGTCGAATGGCGGAGAGGGTGGGATTCGAACCCACGTGCCGGTTACCCGACAAGACGCTTTCGAGGCGCCCCCGTTACGACCACTTCGGTACCTCTCCGTGCGGGTCGAGCAGAGTGCGAACAGGACATTATACCTGTTGCCAGAGGGTCTTTTACTCCCGCAACCGGCGGCACCGTAGATCGTCGTGCTGTGGAATCCGTTGGAACGTCTGAGTAACGAAGACCGCCCGAGATGGTAAATGACGACACACTGCGAGGGTCCGGATTGAGACCGGGAATCGCCGGCCGTGTCGGCGGGATTCACGCGATGGCGCTACTCAACCTCTATGACGACTCCGCTCAGTTCGCGTCGAGCCGATTGACCAAAAACGACGCCAGGACATCGTCCGGATCGACGGCGACGTGATCGTGCGCCGCACAGATTCGAAGGAGATCCGAAGAATTATGCGGGTCTCCGAAATGCCCCGCGGTGTAACCACAGAGCAGGGTGAACTCATGCCGCATTGCGAGGTCGTTCCAGAATTCCTCGAGCTCGAGTGCGGCTTTGTAGTGCCCTTGCTCCACGAGTACGTCCACCATCTCTCCGTAGATGCGTACGGGCCTCTCGAATGCCGCCTGTCCCCGGACGAGTGTCCCCACAGTCGCATCAAACAGACGCCGGTGCGGCCGGTCGCGAACCATGAACTCTTTCAAAGTCTCATTGGCGTCGCGTACCACGACGCGCCCGAAACGCGTCGCCTCATCGATCGGGCAGTCGGGCGCCGAGAGGCACATCCTTACCGCGTTCCACCGCTCCGGGCTCGTGACGACAAGGATTTGCTCGCTTCTCCAATAACCCTCGCAAACAAACTGAGCCACGCCCTCGGCCATGGATCGATCGGAATCGAACAGCTGCACGAGGTGTGCAGTGTCGACTCTCTCCATGTCGAGTGCGTTCGTCCGCGTCAGCATTGGCTCTCAACCGTGGCCTTGTCTATGCATCACCCCTGCCGGTTCGCTTGTTGACCTTGAGGAGAACATAGCCCATGGCGACCACGGCTCCTCCGATGGCCGTGTGTCTGACGCTGACGCGGGCCATCAGCCAAACGCGTACGGTCGAGGAAATTTGCGACATTGCGCTCCACGCGCTTGCCGATGGCCTTGGCTTGGCTCGCTCGTCGATTCTGCTCTTCGACAACGAAGGTGTCATGCGCTTCGCCGCGTGGCGAGGGATCTCCGCCAGCTATCGCGCTGCGGTTGAGGGACACACGCCGTGGCGGCCCGACACGACGCACCCCGAACCGGTCGTCGTTCCTGACGTCTCGCTCGAGCCGTCGCTCGCGCCATTTCTGCCGGTGATCGAGTCGGAGAGCATCGCGGCGATGGCGTTCATTCCGCTCGTCAGCCTGGGTCGCGTCATCGGCAAATTCATGCTGTATTACGACGAGCCGCATGCGCTCAGCACCGACGAACTGCAACTCGCCAGCCTGATCGGCTGGCAAGTGGCATTCGCGGTCGAGCGTACCCGCGCTGAAGCGCAGGCACGACGCAGTGAGGCCGCAGCCGAAGAGGCGAGCCGCCTCAAAGACGAATTTCTCGCGACGCTGTCACACGAGCTGCGCACGCCGCTCAACGCCATCCTCGGATGGGTGCAGATGCTCCAGACCGGCGTGGTCCCTCCGGAGCGGCTGCGTCACGCCATCGATGTCATCGGCCGCAATACGAACCTGCAAGCACGTCTGATTGAAGACATCCTCGATGTGTCGCGCATCATCAGCGGCAAGCTCGAGATCGATCATGCGCCGGTGGTGCTCTCGCCGCTCATCGACACGGTCGTCAGCGGAGCGATGCCGGCGGCGCAAGCGAAGAACATCGAGTTGGTTAAAACCTGTCCGGCCGATCTTCCCATCATCGATGGCGACGCGAAACGATTGCACCAGGTGCTCGGCAATGTATTGTCGAACGCCGTCAAGTTCACGCCCTCCGGCGGACGCATCGATGTGCGCTGCGCATATGAGGACGATGCGATCGTCATCGAGGTGCAGGACTCGGGCGTCGGCATCGCGCCGGAGTTTCTTCCGTATGTCTTCGATCGCTTCCGTCAGGCGGACAGCCGCGCGATTCGTCGCCATGGTGGCCTCGGTCTCGGACTGGCGATCGCCCGCCACCTGATCGAACAACACGAGGGCGATATTCACGCGACAAGCGATGGGCCGGGATTGGGCACGACGGTGCACGTTCGACTGCCGATATCAGCCGACACCGACGATGCGAATGACCCCGTGCCTGTGGACATTGAGTTCGACGAAGACGTTCGCATGCACGGCATGACGGTCCTCGTCGTTGACGATCAACAGGATTCGTGCGAATTGCTCGCGGCGCTGTTCGAGCGTCATGGCGCACGCGTCGTGCAATGCGACAGCGCCGAGTCGGCGCTCGGCGTGCTGAGCGATGTCGAAGCCAACCTGCTGATCGCCGACATCGCGATGCCGGATATCGACGGCTACGAGCTGATCCGACGGGTTCGGATCTCGCACCCCGCGCTTCCGGCGATCGCGGTCAGTGCCTACGCTCGTCCCCAGGACCGGCGACGCGCGCTCACGGCCGGATTCGACGGCTACTGCGCCAAGCCCGTCGAGGCACCTCAACTGTTGCGAGCAGTCCGAAGCGTGATGGCGTCACCTTTTCGCTGACCGTCACTCTGAATGGGCAGGAGAAAGCCATGCGCCTTATTCCTGCCCGTCCCGCGACGTTCGCCATCACCCTTGCGGTTGCGCTCTTCGCGCTGACCTTCACATTCCAGGTTTCGACTCGCGCGCAGAGTTCCGATGCGCGCAACGGACGCGAGATCTTCCGCTTCGACACGTTCGGTGACGAGCAGTTGTGGACCACCAAACTGCGGATGCACGAAGTCATTCAAGGCGTGGATCCGATGACGGCGTTAAGCGTCGGGCTCAAAGTCGACGTCGACGCGCTGCCCGCGGAAGTTGTCGATGCGTTGCGTCGCAACGCCGTCGATCTGACGGATCCCGCGGTGACCCGTCTGCTTCTGCAGCTCAACGCCGTCGTCGGCGTGAAGGGCCACGTCGAAGACGGCCGGTTGACCAGCATCGGGATCACCTGCGCGCTCTGCCATTCAACCGTCGACGATTCGTTCATGGATGGAATAGGGAAACGGCTGGACGGGTGGGCCAATCGCGATCTGAATGTCGGCGCGATCCTCGCACTCTCACCGGCGCCAGAGTTCACCGAGGATCTCAAGAGCGAGTTCATGGAGTGGGGCCCTGGCAGGTACGATCCCCGGCACCACGCGTTCGACGGGATGAACTTCATCTCACTCCACACCCCGACCCTGCCAATCGTGATTCCGTCGATCTACGGACTGCGCGGTGTCGGCTTTGAAACGTTCACCGCCGACGGCCCCATTTCGTACTGGAACAGCTATGTCGGCGTCGGGCAAATGGGCGGACACGGCACGTTCGTCGATCCGCGGATTGGACTCGTGATCCGGCAGTCTCCAGATCTGGTGACGCCGAAACTCGAGGACCTGCTCGCCTATCAGTTGTCGCTGCGCACACCTGAGCCTCCCACAGG
>JBKPRH010000308.1:0-6931 GCA_046765795.1 Acidobacteriota bacterium
CATTGGAGCCGACGCCGATGAGCAAGGCGCCCTTCGTGTCGGTCGGCTGCGGCGTGGCTCAACTCAATCGTCAGGCGGTCACGTAGAGGCAAACGTGTCGAATCGGGTGGAGTTTTGGCTTGGTGCCGAAGACGGACTCGCTTCGCACTTCCTTACTGGCCCGCTCGATCGTTTCGATGCGTGGATAAGTAATGAGGTAGTGGCCCTTCCACGAGAGCTCGTCGATTCTCGCGATTGTTCGCGACGCTCGACAGCAAGTGGTGAGCGCTCTTCGCGCGGCATCTCGTCTGGCCGTGGGCGAGCGCAGGGGGTTAGCGATTTCCCATCCCAATAGCTAAACCCGGGCGCCGACTCCGTTTCTCCGTTTCTCCGTTGCTCCGTGTTGATCCGTTATCTCCGGAATCTCCGTTCGCTCAATCCGTTGTCCATAACGTGAGTGTCGATACGTCCTTCACAAAGATCCGATTCCCTGAGATGACCGGCTGCGTCCACGTCGCCGTCGTCGCGAGACCCGGATAGCGGATGATCGGCTCGAAGCGCGTGCGGTTGTGTCTGAACACGAGCAGCTCGCTGTCGTCTTCGAGCGAGAAAATCGTGTTTCCGGAGCGGACGATCGCCGCGTGCGCGGCCTGCCTCGGTTCGCTCTTCCACAACACTTTGCCGGTGTCGAGATCGAGCGCGAAGTATTCGCCGCTGTTGAGATGCGACAACCCGTAGAGCACACCGTTGATGACCACCGCGTCACTCAGGTGCATCGAGACTTCGTCGGTGTGCCAGATGTTTTCGGTCGTCCACTTGCCATCGCGCGGCGCGGCGACAAACGCAGTGACGCCGTTGCCGCGGCCCATCTCGATCACCATGTTCTTGTGCAGGATCGGCGTCTGCGACGTGGTCGTCGATGGCGTGGTGTACGGACGCTGCCAGAGGAGTTGGCCGGTGGCCGCCGACACCCCGACGAAATACTTCTGTGTGAACGTCACCACCTGACGCGTACCAGACAGGTTGAACACCAGGGGAGAACCGTAGGCGGGACCATCGCCGTTCCAGCTCCATCGCACATCGCCCGTGGCGACGTCGAACGCGGTGAGCGCGCCGTTGTCATGACCGCCGACGTGCACGATGACGTTGTTGCCATCCACGAGCGGTGACATCCCCGTGTGGTAAAGCGGTTCAACCGGCGGTGACGGCTTTTGCCAGAGTTGTTTGCCGGTCGCGGCATCGAACGCCGTGACCTTGCCGCTCATACCCAATGTGAAGATGCGGTTGTCGGCGAACGCCGGAGTGGATTTCGGGCCGGGTCCGTGCGGCGCGGTCGCCGGATTCATCTTGAACGGCGCAGGATAGCTGGTGCGCCAGATCGTTTTGCCAGACCGGGGGTCGAGCGCGGTCATGACTTCGTCTTCGTTCTGGCGCGTGAAGACGTAGATGTGATCGCCGACGACGAGTGGCACCGCATAGCCGGTGCCGATCTCAACCTGCCAGCGCTTCGTGAGGGTTTTGGGCCACGTCGCTGGCTCGCGGAAAAATGTGATGGCGCCGTCGCGGGCCGGTCCGCGCCACTGCGGCCAATCCTGCGCCGATATCGAGGAGGCGAATGCCACTACCAAGCTTGCGATGAGGGCTAGTCGTGGAAACGTCATGGCCACAGATCATATTCAGGTCCATCTCGGTGTATAAGGGGCCCATGGCACTCCATCCACAATGCAAAGGCTTTCTCGACCTGCTCGCGGCGGCTGGCGGTCCCGGACTGAACCAGCTTCCGCTGGACGAGGCACGCAAAGTGCCCTATCAGATGATCGAGCTGGGCGGTCCTGAGGAACCGGTGGCGCAGATCGATACGCGCGTGATCCCGGGGCCAGTGGAGATTCCGGTCCGCGTGTATCGTCCATCGCTCGCGACGGATCTGCCGGCGCTCGTTTACTTCCACGGCGGCGGCTTTGTGATCTGCAATCTCGACACGCACGATCGCCTCTGCCGAAGTCTCGCGAATGCGTCGGGCTGCGTGGTGGTGTCAGTGGACTATCGGCTCGCACCCGAGCACAAATTTCCTGCAGCTGCCGACGACGCCTACAGCGCGACACGATACGTCGCCGAGCACGCCAGCGAGTTCGGGATCGACGCAAACCGCATCGCTGTCGGCGGCGACAGCGCAGGTGCCAACCTCGCGACCGTCGTTGCCATGATGGCGCGCGATCGCGGAGGTCCAGCGCTGAAGTTCCAACTCCTCATATATCCGGTGACCGACTTCACGCAGCACGCAACCGAGTCGGAGCGCGAGTACGGCCAGGGCTATTTCCTGGATGAAGAGCTGATGGACTGGTTCGCCGATCAGTACTTTGCCACCGAGGCCGATCGCCATCTGCCCTATGCGTCGCCGTCGAAGGCGTCAGATGTGCGCGGCCTCCCGCCAGCGTTCGTGATCACGGGCGAGTGCGATCCGCTTCGCGATCAGGGCGAGGCCTACGCCGATAAGATGCGGAGCGCTGGTGTCACGGTCGAACGCAAACGCTACGAAGGAATGATCCACCCGTTCATCAGCCTGGCTGGGATCGTGGATGCTGGTCGCGACGCGATCAAAGACTCGGCGGCAGCACTGCGTCAGGCGCTGACGGCCGATACACCGGCCAGGGTCTGACGAGTTCACATCCGGCCCATAGCCAAATCCAGTATGAATTCACCACCAGACCCGGGCGCCATCCTGGACGCGCTCTGCGCGTTCCAGTTCACCGAGGCGCTCAAAGGCGCTATCGAACTCGACCTGTTCACCCACGTCGCTGCTGGTGCCGCCACAGCATCGGCGATTGCCGAGCGCGCCAACGCGTCGGAGCGCGGCATCCGAATCCTCTGCGACTACCTCACGGTTCGCGGATTCCTCTCGAAGGAAGGCGACCGCTACAGTTGCTCGCCGACGGCAGATGTCTTTCTCGACAAGCGCAAGCCGTCCTACATCGGCTCGATGGCGAGCTTCCTCGCCAACGATCGGCTCATGAGCAACTTCCGCAACCTCGCGGGCTCGGCACGGAAGGGTGGCACGGTGGCGACGAGCACGGTGAGTCCCAACGACCCCGTGTGGGTGGAGTTCGCTCGCTCGATGGCGCCGTTTCTTGGAATGGTCGCTGGCGTAGTCGCGCCGACTGTGGCGACACCGGGCCACGCACAGAAGGTGCTCGATGTCGCCGCCGGTCATGGCATGTTCGGACTGCGTGTCGCGCAGGCGAATCCATCAGCCCACGTGTACGGCACCGATTGGGCCGACGTGCTGAAGGTGGCGTTGGAGAACGCGGCGGCGCTGGGCGTCGCCGATCGATATCACACCATTCCGGGCAGCGCCTTCGATGTGGAGTTTGGTTCGGGCTACAACCTGGTGCTCGTGCCGAACTTCCTGCATCACTTCGATAAGCCGACCAACGTATCGCTGCTGACGAAGCTACGTCGAGCGATGACACCGGGCGGCACCATCGCGGTTGTCGAGTTTGTGCCCAACGAGGATCGCGTCTCGCCACCCATTGCAGCCGCGTTCAGTCTGCAGATGCTCGGTGGGACCGAGCACGGCGAGGCGTACACCTTCAGCGATCTGGACGGGATGCTTGCTGATGCGGGATTCTCGAACCGTCGCGCGCAGCCGCTAGTGCCCACGCCGCAGACGTTGGTGACAGCTATCGCGTGAAATTGACGATCGACGATTGACGGATTGATTGACGATTGAATGCACGACCAATTCGTCAATCGCACTTCGTCAATCGTCAATTACCCTAGGCGTACGAGTCCGCGCCGTGTTGCGACCTTCACCGCCTCGGTGCGGCTCGTGACGCCCAGCTTCTCGAAGAGATGTCCGAGGTGGGTTTTCACCGTCCGCTCGGCGATCCCGAGGGTGTTGGCGATCTCCTTGTTGGACTTGCCATCGGCAAGAAGGCGTAGCGTCGCCAGCTCGCGCGGCGTGAGCTGCACGCGCGTGACCCCTTCGGCCAGCTTGGCCGCGGCCGCCGGAGCCAGGTAGGTCTTGCCCGCGAGCACGTCGCGAATGCACGCAATCAACGCATCTGCGGCGATGTCCTTCAACACGTACGCTTTTGCGCCGGCTTTGAGCGCGCGTGAGATCTCGTCGTCAGTATCGTAGGTCGTGAGAACGATGACTCGCGCACGTGGATCGCGTTCGCGAAGGCGCTGCACGACCTCGACGCCTTCCATGACCGGCATGCGCAGGTCGAGCAGCGTCACATCAGGACGATGCCGGTCGTACGCTTCGAGCGCCTCCACGCCGTTGCCGGCCTCGGCGACGACGCGCAGATCGGATTCCTGATTGATGATGTTGGCGACGCCGGTCCTGAGCAGGGCGTGATCGTCCACGAGCAGGACGCTGGCGGGCGTCGTTCGAGTAACGGCGTCAGTTGACGGCATAGACCTGCGTCGGCAACGCCGAGGGCTCCCACGCGAGCACGACCTCAGTGCCGCTGCGCGGTGCCGTGACGATGGTCAGTGACGCGCCGATGCGATCGGCGCGTTCCTGCATGCTGGTCAACCCGAATCCTGACGTCGGCCGCTCGCGCGGGATGCCGCGCCCATCGTCAGCGACGGACAGGCGCAGGCCGAGCGAGTTGACCGTCGAGGCCTTGATGGTGATGCGTTGCGCGCGTGAATGCCGAACAGCATTCGACAGCGCTTCCTGCACGATGCCGATAATCTCGCGCTCGACGCCGTCGCCGAACCGCGGCAGCTCGTCCACCTGCACGTCGATCGGAACTTCGGTGGTGCGCTGTCCGAGTTCTGCGAGCCGCTTGATCGCCCGGCTCACATCCTCGTCGCTGCCGACGTTCGGCCGTAGCGTACCAACCGATCGTCGTGCCTCGGTCAGATGGGTACGAGCCAGATCAACCGCGGTCTCGATGCTTCGAGCCACAGACAAGGGCAGCGTGCAGGCTTCACGCTGTGCGCCCTGCAGCTGCATCAGGATTGCGGCGAAGCCCTGCGCGAGGTTGTCGTGAATGTCTCGCGCGAGACGATTGCGTTCCTCGAGGATCGCCTTGCGCCGCTCTTCGACGCGCTTCTGTTCGACGATCCGGCTGTGATGCAGCGCGAGCGCCGCCTGCCTCGCGATCGCCTCGATCAAGGCAATGCGCCACCACTGTCCCTCACCGCAATCGTTCGCCTCGCGTGTGCACAGCGTGATCCAGCCGAGATTCTTGTCGCTGACTAGGAGCGGCGCGATCAGGGTGACGCTGAGTCCCTCGTGGCGGAAGAACTCGCGCAGACTCGCCGGCATCCGTTCGTCGTCGGTGCTGTAGTCAATGGTCTGATGCCAGCCGGGCGCGTACGAAAACAGATGATTGGCAAACGTCTGACGCGGGAACTCCGTGATCTTCGTCTTCCAGTCAGAGCTGCTCGGCGAGAACACCTGGCCGTCGAGATGCGCCATCCAGACGTCGCAGCCCTTCTGGTCCTCGTCAATGAGCCAGACGCTGACTTTGTGACTCTCGCCTTCTTCGGCAAGCGTCTTCATGAGCGCGCGAAAGAAGCCTTCGATGTCGGGTTCACGCACCAGGAGATCGACCGCGAACTTCACGACGTTGGTCTGAATGTTCGCCATGGCCTGCGCGCGGCGACGTTCGACATTCTCGCGCCTGAGCGCCGCGCGTAGTTCCTCAACGTCCCGCCCGTCAGCGCCCGGTAGGCTCGCCTCGCATTCGCCGCAGACAACGAGATCGGTGTCCATCGGTTCACCCTTCATGTCCCTCCATTATCGAGCAGATGGCATCCGGCTGCCGATTGCCCGCATGGCCGAGTGTCACATCGTCCAAAAGTCGTAGTCCTCCCTGTATGGGACGTCGGTCCTGCACCTGAGGCGCAAGCGCGAGGCCGATCTGCGGCCACTGCCCGATTGTTTGGGCTTGCCTGCGAGCGCGAGACTGCATCTCGTATGACTCACTCTCACAGTGTTCTTCGGCGTGGCCGGCGCACCTTAGCGCCACTCGCCGTTCTCGTTCTCGCGGCCGGCTGCGTGCCGACATCGGCACAGCCTGGTCCGCCCCCGCCGCCACAGGTCACCGTGGCCAGCGTCATCGAGCGCGATGTGACCGAATGGGATGAATTCACCGGACGGTTGCAAGCGGTCGATTCTGTCGAAGTCCGTCCGCGCGTCTCCGGTTTGATTGCCGCCGTACGGTTCCAGGAAGGCGCCATCGTTCGACGCGGCGATCAGCTGTTCGAGATCGACCCGCGTCCGTTCCAGGCCGAGGTGGATCGTCTTCGTGCCGAGCTGAATCGGGCCGGTGCGACGAATCAGCGTGCGGCCTCCGAGCTCCAGACCGCCGAGAAGCTTCGCGCCGAGAACGCCATCGCGAAAGAAGAGCACGACCGTCGTGCGGCGTTCGCGCAGGAATCAACGGCGCAAGCAGCCGCGGTCGAGGCCGCGCTTCGTGCTGCGGAGTTGAACCTCGAGTTCACAAAGGTCACATCGCCAATCGACGGCCGCGTCGGCCGCGCGATTGTCACCGAAGGCAATCTGGTGTCGAGCGGGCCGGGCGAGGCCACACTGCTCACGACGGTCGTCTCGCTCGATCCCGTCTACGCGTACTTCGATGCCGACGAACAGATCTTTCTGAAGTACTCGGCGGCGGCGGGTGCAAAAGGAGCGGGCCTCCGCAATCGTGGCGCGGAGCTGCCGATTCGTATGGCGCTCGCCAATGACGACAGTTTCTCGCGGCAGGGTCGCTTGGATTTCATCGACAACCAGCTCAATGGCACGACCGGCACGATCCGTGGACGCGCCGTTTTCCGCAATGGCGACGGTCAACTCACGCCAGGTCTGTTCGTGCGGCTGCGTCTTGCAGGCACCGCGTCGTATCGCGGGCTGCTGATTCAGGACCGCGCCGTTGGTACCGACCTCAGTAAGAAGTTCGTCTACGTCGTCGGGCCGAAGAACGAGGTTCAGTAC
>JBKPRH010000309.1:0-17542 GCA_046765795.1 Acidobacteriota bacterium
GATCGTGCCGTGCGGCATCGGCGATCGCGGCGTCACGTCGCTCGACCGCGCCGCCGGGCGCCGCCTGTCGGTCGCTGAAGTCTACGACGCTGTCGTTCGACGCTTCCAGGAGATCTTCGAGCGTCAGGTCATCGACGCCACGCTTTCCAGGTCAGTCTGAAGACAAAGGCTTGCACCAATCCAAATCCCAAGAGGAAGAGGCTGTACTGGACTTGGTCGCGTGTCGAAGCCGCGACGAAGAGAATCCGGCCGTCATCGTCGACGGATGGATCTGGTGGGAAACCATGCTGCTGGATGATCAGGAATTCGTTTAAATCCAACAAAACGGCGACCGCGGCTAGGAGCGTCAGAGCAATACGAAACCGCTGCATGAGATCGCCGATCACATAGACACCGCGAGCAGGCGATCGGACTTGCGGCGCGAGACTAAGATGTCGGTGCCGTTCGCGTCAGCAGCGCTTCGGCCACGCCACGACCAGCCACTCTCGTGACTTCGACGCGAATCTGATTCCAGGTCACCACGTCCCCAAGCTGCGCCGGACGTCCGAGCAGAAGCAGCACCAGCCCGCTAATCGTTGTGACCTTCGGATGTTCGAGCGGCCAGTCGAGCGCCTTCGCGATCTCGTCGAGCCTGACCGTTCCGCGCACGCGAACGCTGCCATCGGCTTCGCGGACGATGGCCGCACGACCTCGGCCTTCTTCGATGTCACCGATGACCTCTTCGAAGAGGTCCTCCATGGTGACGAGACCGGCGGTGCCGCCGTGCTGATCCATCACCACCGCCATCTGCGCGCGGTAACGGCGCATGGCGGCAAGGACCTCGTCAACCGGCGTCGGTCCCGGCACGTAGGGCAGCGCCCGCGCGCTGCGCGCCGTGACAGGTTGATTCGTGATCAGATGCCGCAGTACTTCCTTGATATGCAGGCTGCCGACGATGTGATCGAGGTCGCCGCTGTAGACGGGATAGCGCGTGTGTGCTTGCGTGCGGACGATCGCGCGAAGCTCGTCGGGCTCGGCGCCGACTGGTATTCCGACGAGCAGGACGCGCGGCACCATCGCTTCACCGGCGGTACGATCGCCGAACTCGAAGAGGTCACGCAGCAGCTGACCTGACTCGCCGCGGAGCAGGCCGCCCTCCTCGCTCTCTTGCACGATGAACTGCAGTTCCTCGGCAGTGTGATAACGCTCGCGCTCGACTCTCTGCCGTTTGATGCCGACAAGCTTCAGCAACCCGGTGCCGAACGCATTCAGCGACACGACGAGCGGCAGCAGCGCACGCTCGAGCGCGCGAATCACGGGCGAGACGTAGAGAATCGTCTTCTGCGAGCGCTGCAGCGCCAACGCCTTCGGCAGCATCTCGCCGTAGACGATGTGCAGATAAGTGAGGATGGCGACGGCGATGACACTCGCAACGGTGTGAGCGGCGATCCAGCCGGTCGTCTCCAGCGGACCGAGCCACATTGCGATGTGATCGGCCATCCAGTGCTCGCCATACATCCCGAGTCCCAGGCTGGCGACCGAGATGCCGATCTGCGTCGTCGCGATGTAGCGATCCTGCAGCTTCGGATCTTCGAGAATCTGCAGGGCGTTGCGGGCGAGCAGGCTGCCCTGCGCCGCCTGATGCTCGATGCTCGCTCTCGGAGCGCCGACGATGGCGAACTCGGCGGCGACGAAGAGGCCGTTGAGGATCACCAGGCCGAGGATGATCGAGATGGGGACGAGCACCTCGGTCATGATTCGTCGTCCTCGTCACGCGGCGTCGGCAGCTTGACGGCGATGACCGACTCGACGGCCCGATCGGCCAGGCGCTCGATCTCGAAGTCGTACTCGCCGACTGAGATGCGCTCGCCCGGCACTGGTATGTGCCCGAGCGCTTCGATCACCATGCCGCCAACCGTCGCTGCATCGGTGTCCCAACTCGTGGCCAACGCTGCGGACGCGTCTTGAACGGTCATTCCTCCTGGCATTCGCACGCGACCGTCGGGCAGCGACTCGACTGCAGGGTGCGCGGCCTTGAACTCATCGCCGACGTGGCCGAGTAGCTCCGACAGCACATCTTCGAGCGTCAACAGACCCGATGTGCCGCCGGCCTCGTCGACCACGAGCGATTGGTGCGATCGGCGCTCGCGCAGCTCGCGCAACACGCGATCGGCCGTGACGGTCTCGTGCACGCTCGGTACGGTCCGGATCAAATCGGCGAGCGTCGACCTTGAACCCTCGCCGACGAACCATCGCACGAGTTCCTTCGTGTGCAGGATGCCGACGATGTTGTCGAGTGAATCGCGATAGACAGGCAGCCGCGAGAACGGGCTCTGCGCCATGATTCCGATCACTTCGTGCAGTGGCGTCTTGATGTCGAGCGCCGCGATCTTGCGCCGCGGCACCATCAGCTGTTTGGCCTGACGGAGATTCAGCCGCAGCGCGCGCTGCAGACGACGATGTTCGTCGGGCTCGAGCAGTCCGCCGTCGCGGCTTTCTGCGATGAGGAGCTCGATCTCGTCCGGCGAGTGGATGTGTCGATGCGCCTGATATGGCGTGCCCATGACACGCAGGAGCAGCAGCGCCGATCCGTTGAGGAACTTGATGAACGGACGGTAGATCCACAACGACGCGAGCATCGGGACGAAGGTGTAGAGCGATGACTGTGTCGGGTACTGCAGTGCGACCAGCTTCGGCACCAGTTCGGCGAAGACGACCTGTGCGGTCGTCAACGTGAGGAGCACGACCGCTGTCGATGTGGTCTGCGCTGCCACCGGCTGAAGGCCGCCGAGTTCGGCGAAGGATGGCGTCAGCCAGACCGCGAATGTCTGCTGCGCGTAGGCGCCGAGCACCAGGCTCGACAACGTGATGCCGATCTGGCTCGCCCCGATGTAGCGGTCGAGTGACTCCGGGTGCTCGAGGACGGGCAGCAACCAGGCGGCCAGCGGATTTCCGTCGTTGGCGAGCTGCTGAATCCGGCTTCGCCGGACGCTGACCGCCGCAAACTCAGCCGCGACATACACGGCATTGATGAGGATCAGCGCGATGACGACGAGGATGGCCACCAGGACCATGCGGTGGCCCAGTATCTATCATCCTTTTCAACGCCCGCCGTAACCCTAGGCCGCACAGCGATTTGGGCCTGGGGGTCAGCCACGGGCCAGGTACGGGTCAGGTCAGGGCCAGGCCTGGGCCAGATCCCAAGAAGTCCGCGGGCGGCGGAGTCGGTAGTTCTGGGAATAAGACCGAAATGGTCGGTGTTCTGAAAAGCAGAGGAACGAACCCCATGGACAGAACCCAGGATCGACGTCTCGTGACTGGACTGCAGGCCGGAGATCAGGCCGCGGTCCGGGAGTTGGCCGTGCGCTATGGCCCACGGATCCAACAGCTCGCGATGCGTCACATGAAGAATCGGGAGGACGCCGAGGAAGTCACGCAGGACGTCCTTCTGAAAGTGCATCGGAAGATTCACGCGTTTCGCGGCGACGCCGCGTTGTCATCGTGGATCTACCGCATCACGTTCAACACGGCTATGTCACGGCTGCGTCAGAATCGCGCCGCGCGTGTCGCCGCACAGGAGCGCGACCGCGTCGAGGCGCTGCTCGATTCGAGTGGCGAGCAGGCGCGCAAGATGGCCGAGCCGGCTGACTGGTCGCGGATGCCGGATGAACACGTGATGCGGGCACAACTGCGTGAGGCGCTGGCCGCCGCGGTCCGTGAGCTGCCGGAGATCTATCGCGCGCCAGTGGTGCTGCGCGATATCGAAGGACTGACGACCGAGGAAGCGAGCAGCCGTTTGAAGGTGAAGGATCAGACGCTCAAGTCGCGTCTGCATCGCGGGCGGTTGATGCTGCGCGAGAAGCTCGAAGTGTTCCGCAGCGGCCTCGGACTGCATCGCCCGACGCCGGCGTACTCCTAACGCTTACTCCCGACAAACTCTGGCCGTGAGGCGCGTTCTGCCAGGCGGGCCGCAAGCTCCAGTGCGAGCGTCGCGACCCGCTTGGTTCCCGGCGCGTCGATCTTTTCCCAGTCATCGCTCGGACGGTGATAGTCCGCGTGGAAGCCGGTGAAGAAATTGATCGCCGGGATTCGGTGATCAAGGAAGTTGGAGTCGTCGCTTCGTCCGGCGCCAGGACCTTCACGCTTGATCTGCAGCCCGCCACCGGCAGCAGTCGCCGCTGCCTTCAGATCGGCTTCCATCGACGGAGAGACGTCGAGTCCGCTGACGTCTACGCCGCCGCGGGCGCGGCCGACCATGTCGAGGTTCAGCATGGCGATGGTGTTGTCGATCGGGAAGGCGGCATGCGAGGCGTAGTACGCCGAGCCGAGTAGTCCACGCTCTTCGCCAGCGAACGCCACAAAAACCAGTGTTCGCGGAAATCGCGCACGGTCCGCGACAGCGGACCGCGCCATCTCGATGATCGACGCGGTGCCCGATGCATTGTCGTCGGCGCCGTTGTGGATCTCGACGCGATCGGGAGTCAACGACAGACGACCACCAAGCCCGACGTGATCGTAGTGCGCGCCGATGACGATGGCTTCGCGCGCGCGAGCCGGATCACTTCCCGGAAGAATGCCGATGACGTTGCGTACAGTCTTGCGATTCTTGCTGATGCTCTCGGTGTAATTCACGGTCGCGTCGGTCAACACCTCCGACCTCGGGACCAGATCCATGTCGATGAGGCGCGCGGTGGCGTCGAGACGCCAGGCGTCCAGCAGCGGCTGCATTTCGGTGCGCCTGACGCGAAGGACGGGAAAGCCCTGATCGTCAGCATCGGGATCGCTCTTGAAGAGGGAGAACTGTCCCTCGTCATAGCGGTGCGATGGATCGGATACAGCGATCAACACACGCGCACCCTTGCTCAACGCCAGCTGCGCTTTCGCATTCAGCGACGTCTGCGGCATCGGCCGCGTGCCGTTCAAACGGCTGGCCGCGTCGTGCTCCTGCGGCTCGTGTGTGAAGACGATCACCGCCTTGCCCGACACATCGATGTTCTTGTAGTCGTCGTACCCCAGCTC
Source organism: Acidobacteriota bacterium (assembly GCA_046765795.1). Taxonomy (GTDB): domain Bacteria; phylum Acidobacteriota; class Vicinamibacteria; order Vicinamibacterales; family UBA2999; genus Gp6-AA40. The sequence continues at coordinate 4,999 of JBKPRH010000309.1, forward strand.
GGGGACCGCGAGACCATAGCCTGCAAACACCAGCGGCACGTTATCGAGCTTCACCGAAGGCGTCTTGTCACTGCCCGTTGCTGCAAGTGGGTAATAGCTCGTGCCGAGTGTCAGCGTGACTGACTTGCCCCGCGACTGAAACGACAGGGAATTGGTCGGGCCGATCAACAGTCCGGCGTTCAGCTCGAATGGCTGGAACCAGCTACCGTTGACTCCCGGCTGCAACCCCGCCGACTTGAACTGCTCGGCGATGTAGTCGCCCGCTCGCTCCAGTCCCTCGGAACCGTTGGCGCGCCCCTTCAAATCGTCAGCGGCTAAGAACTTGATATGCCCGAGCAGCGCGTCCGGTTCGATCTCCTTCTCGCCGTGGACGAGCGTTGCGGCGAAAACGAGTAATCCGACCGCAGCCAGGGCTTTTCTCATGAATTGATCCTATACGCGCCGAGAGCCGTTTCGAGCCGCACACGTTCACGTGTATTTAAGGTTGGCACGCGGGTATTGGCGATCCCCATGGGCGACAGGTTGACCGGCATCGCGCCGACACGTCCTCGAACGCCGAACTCGCCGCCCAATACCATTAGGACGCTGAAGGCCCGCCGCGAGTGACGCACCAACGCCTCGGCGACCCGCGCTGCGGCAAGCCCGAGTGCAAATGGTCCCGGCGGCCAGAGACGCGCGGCTCGAGCTTCAATCCGCGCCAGCTCGACCTGCGACAGCACACGCTCGAGGCTGTATCCGCCGATCGAGCCTTCGCTCCATGGGACGACGAATCCTGACGGCGGCGTGCCCAACACCGTGAGGTCAACCTCGCTCGGCGAACAGCGCGCCTCCATCGCCACCATTGCGCGCACGGCGGAGACGAGCGCTTCGGGTCCCGAGCCGACGAGACGCTCGCGTGCGATGTGCGCCTCACGAGAGGAAGCACGCAGGAGCTCTGCTTGCATCGCCCCCGCAAATACGATCGGCGCGTCGTTGGCGTACGACGCCACTCGCGTCATCATCGCCAGCCCATCGTCTCCTTGCCATTCTGCTGAAGGACGACCGGCCCGATCGGCCACGATCACAGCCGCACAACCAGTCACTCGGCTCACATCATCGGTGCCGTCGAGTCGCACGTGAAAGCGATCGACAGCGCCCGATTGCTGAATGTCGAGCGCTTTGCCCGCGGCGACCTTGCCGTCGGCATCAATCAGCAGCACACGTGAGACGCGTTCGCCGCGCGCAAGCGCATGTGCGGCAGCGCCGGCAATATCTCCGGCGCCGAGGATGCAAATAGTCGTCATGAACCCGTGGAGTATTCTAGTGGAGCGATGAGTCCACTTACCGGCAAGGTTGCGCTCGTGACCGGCGGCTCGCGAGGGATCGGGCTTGCCACCGCGCGAGCGCTTCTCACTCAGGGCGGTTCTGTCGCGATCACGGCGACCGACAAGGCACGGCTCGAAGCGGCCGCAAAAGAGCTCGCGAAAGACGCGGCGAGCAGCCGCGTGCTGCCGATTGCGGCGAACGTGCGGAATTACGCGGAAGCCGAAATGGCTGTCGCCAAAACCGCGGCGCAATTCGGCGGCCTCGACATCCTGATTAACAACGCAGGCGTTGGCGTCTTCCGTCCGGTCTCGGAGATGACGGTCGATGAATGGCACCGCATCATGGACACCAACGTGAGCGGCGTCTTCTATTGCTGTCACTCAGCGCTGCCGCACCTGAAGACGCGTGGAGGCGGCTGGATCATCAACATCAGCAGCCTCGCCAGCAAGAACCCGTTCGTGAATGGTGCCGCCTACTGCGCCTCGAAGTCGGCGCTGAATGCGTTCAGTGAGGCGCTCATGCAGGAAGTGCGGTACGACGGCATCCGCGTCGCGTACGTCTTGCCAGGCTCCGTCAACACCGGCTTCGGCGGGCTTTCGAACACCAAGTCTGAATGGGCACTGCAGCCCGATGACGTTGCCGAGGTCATCGTCGACTTGATCGCGCATCCGTCGCGCAGTCTCCCGAGCCGCGTCGAAATCCGGCCGGCGCAGCCACCGCGGAAATAGAGAGTATTGTCGATTTGGTGATTTTTGATTGTGGATTCGTTGTCGATTGGCGATCGGAGATTCTTGATTTGCGGGTAATTCGACGCGGCCGTGCCACCGGTTCTCGGAGCTCCCGATCACCAATCACCAATCAGCGATCCTCAATCAACAACCAATCCGCAATCACTAATCGATAATCAACAATGTAGTGATGTCTGTCTTCGACAAGCACAGCGACGAGTTGGAGAAGCACGAGTTGATGATGGGGCAGTCGCGCGGCCGATTGGCCGTTGCGCTCGACCTGCTCACCGACGCGTTGGCGATGGTCGGTCAGCACGGCGTGTATTGTCAGAGCGCGCGCACGCCCGGCAAACCGACGATGGATATCGCGCTGGTGCTGGAGCAGATTGGCGACGCCAAGGAGCTCGTGCAAAGCGTGATCGAGTCCGATCCCGCCTCCGCCGAGCTTCGGCGCGACAGGCGCCCATGAGCGGATCGCCCACACCAATCGGTGTCGTTGCCCATTACAACCTGCTCGAGCAGCTCGAACCTTCCGGTCCTGGCGATCTTTATCGCGCGCGAGACACCAAGGCCGGCCGCACGGTGGCGATTCGTTTGCTGCCCGCGGATTTCACCTCCGACCCCGCCGCGCTGATCACTCAAGCGCGCGGCCTGACGAGTCTGTCGCACCCCAACGTGACGGCGCTGTTCGACGTCGGCGAACACGAGGGTCGCGTCTACCTCGCCTTCGAGTTCCAGAAAGGACAGTCGCTCCGCGCGGAAGCCGCGGGCCGTGCGATGAACGTGCGACGAGCGGTCGAAATCGCGATTCACATTGCCGACGCCATTTCCGACGCGCACGCCCAGGGATTCGTCCACGGCGGTCTCAGCCCGGAGTCGATCGTGATTAGCGCCAAGGGCCGCGCCAAGATTCCGGCGTTCGAGCTGGCGGCGCAGGGCGGATTCGATCATGCCGGCCGCGATGCGCGGCTGCACGATTACGAATCGCCGGAGGAAGCGAATGGGCAGCCGCCGGACGATCGGTCGGACATCTATTCGGTGGGGGCCATCCTCTACGAGATGCTCACGACCCGGAGGCCGATGCATCGAGGCGCGTCAGCACCGAGCGCGTCCAATCCCAAAGTGCCCAAGGAGATTGACGCCGTCGTCCTCAAGGCGCTGGCGCCGAATCCGGCGAACCGGTATCAGACTGCGGTCGGCTTGGCCGGCGAGTTACGCGCGTCGATTGCTGTGCTCGATCAGCTTGGGGTCGCCGGAGAAGAAGAGGAACTGACGCAGGCGTCATCGACCAGTGTCGGCCGCGTCGTGCTCGTGGCCGCGGTCATCCTCGTCGTCGCGCTGCTGGCGTGGGTAGTGCTTAGATGAATTGACGATTGACGAAGTGCGATTGACGGATTGTTTGAGCATCGTCACTGAATGTGTCAATCGTCCCTCGTCCATCGTCAATCTCTGCCGTTCTCCAGGATCGTGCCGAGTTGCGCGGTGAATGCCGAGCGCGCCAGCACCTGGTCGATCCCCGCCTGACGTGCCGTCGCAATCGCGTCTGAATCCACGTGCGCGACATAGCCCAACGTCTTCACGGTCCGCAGCTGGGGATCGGTCTTCATCGCGGCAATCGCCGTCATCGGATCGAGCCGGGAGCTGTTCAGATCGAAGATGACGAGCGACGGCTGCTTGTCGCGGATCGTCGGCAGCAGCCGGTCACGAAAGCGCTCGAAGTAGACATTCACGCCGAGCTGCTTGGCGGCGGTCGAGATCTTGATCGAGAAAAGAAGGTCGTCAATCGCACACACGATCATCGCTATAGTCTACAGATGCTTCTCGAGGTTCGAGCGGTTGCGCCCTTCTATAAAAACGGCTTCGTCGTCGGCTGCGAGCGCACTCGCGACGCGGTGATCATCGATCCAGGTGACGAGGTCGATGAGCTGATGGGTGCTGTGCGCGACCTGGACGTCAGCGTACAGGCGATCCTCTTGACGCATGCGCATATCGATCACGTGACCGGCGTCCGTGCGGCGAAAGACGCCTATGACGTGCCGGTGTACCTGCATCGTGACGACCTGTTCCTCTATGAAGGCACCGTGCAACAGGGCGCGATGTTCGGGTTCAAGGTCAGCCAACCGCCCCCCATCGACATCTTCTACGACATGACGCCGATCCACTTCGGCGACTACGAGGTGCGCGTGCATCACACCCCGGGCCATTGTCCCGGCGGCGTGTGCCTGCAGATCGGGCGCACAGGCGCGGCGGGCGAGCACCTGTTCGTCGGCGATACGCTCTTTGCCGGTTCGATCGGCCGGACCGATCTCCCGGGCGGCGATTATGACGTGCTGATGGAGTCGATTACGGGCGTGCTGTTTCCGCTCGGCGACGACAAGATCGTCCACCCAGGCCACGGCGCTGATACCACGATTCGACGAGAGCGCGAGACGAATGACTTCGTGCTGGAGTACTTCGCCACGAAGCGCACCAGGTAAGCCCGTTCGTGGCTACTCGTCGCGCAGTGCCACGAACTCGACTCGTCCTACCTGCAAGCGGTCGCCTGACGTGAGGCGCGCGGTTTCGATGCGCTCGCCGTTCACGTAGGTGCCGTTTGTGCTCTCGAGATCTTTGATCTCCAGCTCGCCGCCGACGAGCGCGCTTACGCGGCAGTGCACACGCGAGACCAGCGCCGCATCAATGATGAAGTCAGCACCAGTCGCGCGGCCGATGGTGCGTTCATTCCCTGGCAAGATACGGAAGGTCTTCTCCGGCAGACCTTCGGTCACGGTCCTCAAAATCCACATGGGTGTTCAGTAGCTTACCAGCAGGCGCGCGGCGCGTTCGATGTCGGCTTCCGACGGAAGGAAGTATTTCTCGAGCGACGGTGAGTATGGCACCGGTGTGTCGAGTGCCCCAACGATGCGCACTGGCGCGTCGAGTGATTCGAACGCCTCTTCCTGAATGATCGCGGCGAGGCTTTCGCCGATGCCGCCGGTGCGCGAGTCTTCGTGCACGATCAGCACACGGTTACAGTGACGCGCAACCTGCAGCACCGCGTCTTTGTCGAGCGGCACCAGCGTTCGCAGATCGAGCACACTGGCGTGAATGCCATCTGCGGCGAGCACGGCGGTCACACGCATCGCGGCGTGGACGTAGGCGCCGTAGGAAATGATGGCGAGATCGTCTCCACGTCTGCGCAACGCCGCCTTGCCAAAGGGAAGCGGCGCGGGGGCAGCCGTCGGCAGATTCTGTTTGATGCGCGGATCACGATAGAGCGCGATGTGCTCGTAATAGAGCACCGGATCCGGATCGGCGATAGCAGCCGCCATGAGGGCGCGAGCGTCCTGCGGCGTCGAAGGCGTGACGATCTTCAAGCCAGGCGTGCGATAGAACCACGGTTCAGTGTTCTGTGAATGATACGGTCCCGCATGGCGCAGCCCTCCCCATGGCATGCGCACGACCATCGGCACCGAGCCGCCCCATCGATAGCGGATCTTCGCGGCGTTGTTGACGAGCTGATTAAAGCCGCTGGCGACGAAGTCGTTGAACTGCATTTCGCCGATCGGTCGCTGCCCTGCGAGCGCCGCACCGACGCACACGCCGAGGACGCCACTCTCGGCAATCGGCGAATTGATGATGCGATCGCCAAATTCCTGCAGGAGCGGACGGAGCAGCAGAAATGCATTGCCGTATCGTCCACCGACGTCCTCGCCGTAGACAAAGACGCGCGGATCGGAACGCATCGCGTCGGAGACACCGAGGGCGACAGCCTCGAGAAATGTCTGACCCTTCTTGTCGAACGGGAACCCTTCGTCCAGCTCCGGCAAATCGGGATCGAGATTCACCTGGAGCCGTGTCGGCGGATCCAGCGGCTCGACGCGCACTCGCGGCACATCGTCAGCGAATACGCCACGCGCTGCGTCTTCGCCGCTCGGCCATGGTGCGTCGATCACGGCGCGCGCTTCGTTGTCCACGAGCTCGGTCGCTTCCGTCTTGAGGTCTTCGAGACCACCTTGATCGATGACCTTCTCCGCTTGAAGACGTGCAGCGTAGGAGGCAATCGGGTCCTTTGTAGTCCATCGGGCGTAGCCGTCGCGGTCGGCGTACGCGCCAGGCGATAACGATGGATAGTTCCAGGACGGCGCGTGCTCTTTTCCGAGATACAGCATGTCGTCGTGATGCGCGTGACCGCCCATTCTCATCGTCACGAGCTCGATGAGCGCCGGTCCGAGACCTGCTCGCGCGCGGTCCGCTGCCCACGTGAATGCTGCGGCGACCTCGTCCGGATCGTTGCCGTCGATCGTGATTCCGGGGATCCCATAGCCGCGCGCCTTGTCGGCAAAGACGCGCACTGCTGACTGCGACGACAGCGGCGTCGAGAGCGCGATCTGGTTGTTCTCGACACAGAAAATGGCCGGCAGCCGCTTGGCGGCGCAGAGGTTGATCGCTTCGTGCCACTCACCGAGCGACGATCCGCCATCGCCAATGAACGACACGGCGACACGCTGCGATCCATCGCGCCAGAACGCGAGCGCGATGCCGGCGATCGACATCGTGCTCACCGATAGCGGCGCCGTTGCCGGCAGTACGCCCCACTCCCAGTCGCCGATGTGCAGATCCTTTCCATCCATGGGCGGCCCCTGCTTGGCCATCTGCGCACTCAGCACCATGCGGACCGTGCTCGGATCTGGATGCATGGCGAGCGCAACGCCGAGGTCTCGGATGATCGGACCGACCACGTCGCCGCGCCAGCCGCGCTGTCGATCGCGCCACGACTCGCCGCGCCGAAGCCGAATCGCAGCGGCATAGATCGCTTCCTGTCCGAGCGAGCGAAACCCCTTGCCCTGAAACGGAACGCCTTCGAATTGCACTTCGCTGCCAATGAACAGTTGCTTGAGGCGATTGTCGAGCGCGCGCGTCAACACCATACCGCGCAGGATCTCGCGCCGTTCCTCAACGGTGAGAGAGGCGGCGATCGCCGCCCGCGCGAAGAATCCGTCCACGTCCTCGAGCAGTTCCTGACTGGCTGCCTTCAATCGCGTCTGCGCCGACACGCCGGGTGTCGTCTCTGGAATCTCCGCGGCGGTAACGCCTGAGATCGCCTGGCCGAGTGCACGACGAAACTGCTGCGCGAACTGCTCGATGGCTGCCGGGTGTCGATCCGTCCCGGGTGCGGTGACGTCTTCGAGCGTTCGCTCGACGATCGGGAGCGCGAAGGGGTGCCGCTCGAGGACGAAAGCACGGAGACGGGGAAGAAGGCTTCGCACGATGGGATCTTCGTAATTCACGGTGCAAGATGCAAAATGCAAAAGAGCGGGTGTCTTCTTGCCTCTTACATTTTGAATTTTGCATTACACGGGAGTTTCGCCGTGATCATCGAAACTCATTTCAAGGGTTGGGCCAAACCTGGCCCGATTCCGCCTGGTGCGGCGTCATCGCCGGACGTTCCTGCCGACGAGACGCTCGACGCGATCAGCGGCCATTTCCGGATCTTCCAGCTTCGCGACGGTCACCGTTTCTCGACTGATGACGTGTTGACCGCGTGGTACGGGACGACGTGGGCGCCGCGAGCGTCATCGATTCTCGACCTCGGCTCGGGTATCGGATCGGTTGGGATGATCGCGGCGTGGCGTCTGCCGGGTGCAATGGTCGTAACGATTGAGGCGCAGGACGAGAGTGTCAGGCTGGCGCGCAAGTCGGCGGCGTATAACGGGCTCGAAGCGCGATACGAGATTCGCCACGGCGACTTTCGTGATCAAGGCGCGTCCAACCTGTCCGCCGTAGCTTCAGCGAAGGCGGAAGACGCGCCTCTACGAGAGGACGAGCGCTTTGACCTGGTCCTCGGAAGCCCGCCGTACTTCCCGCTCGACGCGGGCATACACGGTGACCATCCGCAGAAGGTGGCGTGCCGGTTCGAGGTGCGCGGCGACATCGCGGATTACGCGAGCGCCGCTGCACGATACCTCGCGCCTGGCGGCGTGTTCGCATGTGTCTTTCCGGAAGAGCAGCGTGAGCGAATTGAACGGGCGGCTCGACACGCCGAGCTCACCATCGTTCGGCGCCGGCCCGTGGTATTCAAGGAAGGAGAGGCGCCCCTCGTTGGACTATTTCTCATGATGGCCCGGCACGATCTGCCGGACGCCATGCGCGAGCGAACCTGGCTCGAGCCTCCGCTGATCATTCGGGCTGCTGATGGTCGCGTGCATCCCGAGTATTCGGCGGTCAAGCTGGCGATTGGCTTTCCGCCTTAATCGTTTTCCAGTCCAATCCAAACCTGACGAGATACTTCCTCAGACGATCGGCGTCGTTGGTCGCCGCCCGCTTGGTGCGTGAGACGCTGAACAGCCTGCGGCCTGCCTCTGACAGCGATGCACAGGATCGGCAAACGCGTACGACTTCCTTGAGCTGCAGGCGATCGAACTCGTCGATGTTGGCAAGGCGTTCGGAATCGAGCAGCGCCTCGAGGAGGTCCGTGCCAAGATCGGCATCCTCCATCGCTCGCCACGAGGCCTGCAGCCGTCGAATCTCCTCGTCCACGATCTCAGTCGTGATGCGTCCGCCGGGTGCGAGCGTGGCCATTCTGAGGATGGCGCCGTTGAAGTCCCGGAAGTTGCCAGGCCATCGCGCGTCGCTCGAGGTCGCGAATGTCAAGAACCGCGCACGCGCCTCTCGGCTCATCGACACACGCATACCGGTGACCGTTGACGAGGCGGTGATCTCGTGTTCGAGGTTGGGCTCCACGTCCTCGCGGCGTTCGGCCAGGCCCGGTAGGCGAAATGTCCACATGTTGATACGTGCGAGGAGATCTTCACGAAAGCGGCCACGTCGAACGAGTGCGGTGAGGTCCGCGTTGGTCCCGGCAATCAACTGAAAATCGCTGCGCACTTCGCGGTCGGCTCCAAGCGGCAGGAACTGCCTCTCCTCGATGGCGCGAAGGAGCACACCCTGCTCGTCGGCGCCCAGTTCGCCGATCTCGTCGAGAAAGAGCACGCCTCCGTCTGCCGAGCGCAGCAGGCCAGGGCGATCGCGTACCGCGCCGGTGAACGAGCCGCGAACGTGGCCAAACAGCGCCGACATAGCCGCGTCGCCTCTGATCGTGGCGCAGTTCACTTCGACGAAGGGTCCAGCCAGACGCTGTCGCTGCTTCTTGAGCTCGTAGATTCTGCGCGCCAGTTTTGACTTCCCGGCTCCCGTTGGTCCCGAGATCAACATCGGTGCACGAGAGGCGATAGCGACCTGCTCAATGCGCGCGATGACCTCGTTGAATGCACGGCTGCGTGTGTCAATGCCCGCTTTCAGAAACGAGAGGTCTTGCCGCTGCTGTTGTTGGAAACGCGCAGCGAGCCGATCGTATTTCGACAGATCGAGATCGATGATGCTGAACGAGCCCGGCTTGGTGGAGTCGTGGCGGCGTGGCGGTGCCGTCTGGATCAGGCGTGCGGGTATGTAGCGCGTCTCGGTCAGCAGGAAGAGACAGATCTGCGCGACGTGCGTCCCTGTGGTGACGTGAACGAGGTAGTCCTCATGTTCCGGATCGAAGGCGTAGGCTTCGGCGAACTCGTGCAGCTTCTCGTAGACCAAGCCGAAGTCCCACGGATCGCCGAAGTCGACGACGTGCATGCGCACCTCGGTCTCCGGAGACACGGATCGCATGTCTTCGGCGACCACGTGGGCGAGCGTGCGCTCGCGACTCGTGTGCAGGAGCTCGAATCGCGCGACGACCAGATCGTCGTGGCGGACCAGATCGACCGTCGGCCGCCACCGGCTCCAGCGGTTCGGTCCCTGACCGCCGTCGAGTGCGGACCCGACCAGTCCAATTACGACCACCTGGTGTCTGACTAGCATTAAAGATCTATTACTAGCCTAATATATACGATTGACCCGCGGTCGATCGCCGCTCCACGCGAAAGGGCCAATGTTTCTGCCCATCGGCGCCGTGGCACATCGCCTGCTCTAGACATTGCCGAGCCTGCGATTGGCAGGCGTGCGGCAAGGCCGGCGTGGCGTGCAGGTAAGTCGTCACGCCGGCCGCAGGGAGCGAGCGATGCAGGCGTATTCGAGAATCGACAAGATGATCACGATCGACGGATCGATCGGCGAAGGCGGCGGACAGGTCCTCAGGACCGCGCTGGCGCTGTCGATTGCGACCGGACGCCCGTTTCGCGTCGAGAACATTCGCAGCAAACGTCCGAAGCCAGGGTTGCTCCGGCAGCACCTCACCGCCGTCCAGGCGGCGACTGCTGTTGGCGATGCGCAGGTCGAGGGCGATGCCATCGGATCGACGACGCTCACGTTCGCGCCGCGCGCGATTCGTTCTGGCAACTATCGCTTCGCGGTTGGCACGGCGGGGAGCGCGACACTGGTGATGCAGACGGTGCTGCCGCCGCTGCTGCTTGCGTCGGGAGAGTCCACGCTCGTCCTCGAAGGAGGCACGCACAATCCATGGGCGCCTCCCTTCGATTTTCTGCAGCGTGCGTTCCTGCCGCTGGTGAATCGGCTTGGCCCGACCGTTGAGACGACGCTGAAGCGTCCCGGGTTTTATCCCGCCGGTGGCGGCGCGTTCGCGGTCACCGTCCGTCCGGCGAAGGCACTCACTCGCCTGGAGCTGATGAACCGCGGCGACGTTGTCGCGCGGCGCGTGACGGCGATGGTGGCGAACCTGCCACGCCATATCGGCGAACGAGAGGTACGGGTCGCGCTTGGCGGCCTGAACTGGGCTCCCGAGTGTGGCTCGGTCGTGAATGTCGACGATGCCGCGGGTCCTGGCAATGTCGTGCTGATCGAGCTTCAGTCGGAGCACGTGACCGAGATCGCCACTGGCTTCGGCGAAGTGGGTGTTGCTGCCGAAGCCGTCGCGGGTCAGGCGGTCAAGGACATGCGTCGGTATATCGCGACCGCAGCGCCGGTCGGTATTCACCTGGCCGATCAGCTGCTGACTGTGCTCGCGTTGAGCGACGGCGGTGCATTCAGAACCGTGGGCCTGTCGCGTCATACGCTGACGAACATCGAGGTGATTGGTCGCTTCCTCGACATCCGCATCGCTGTCGTCGAGGAAGGACGTGATGTGGTCCGCGTCGAGATTGGCCGTTCGTAGCCTGAGAGATGAGGGTGTCGTGAAGAACACTGCAGTGTTTGGTGAGCACGAGCCGAATACGCTCGCGCAGCTCGAGGACGTTGCGAGCCGCGCTGAACGCGCGGCGCTGATGGCCGACGGTCATCTCGGTTACGTCATGCCCATTGGCGGTGTTGCCGCCTATCGCGAGCAGGTCTCGGTCGTTGGCGTCGGGTTCGACATTGCGTGCGGCAATGCCGCGATCCGGACCGACCTCACGCGAGCCGGTTCGCCTGATCTCCTCAACCGCCTCGGTGAGATCGCCGACGCGATTCAGGACGAGATCTCGTTCGGCATCGGCCGGAAGAACCGCGCCGATGATGCGCCCATCGATCACCCATTGTTCGAGTCGACCGCGTGGGACGCCCTCCCGAATCATGCGCGGAACGAGCTTCGCAACAAGGCGCGCAAGCAGCTCGGCACAGTGGGCAGCGGCAATCATTACGTCGACGTGTTCGTGGACGAAGCCGACGCCATCTGGGTCGGCGTCCATTTTGGCAGTCGCGGTCTGGGCCACACGATTGCTTCGGGCTTTCTCGCCATGTCGCAGGGTGAGCAGTGGGGCGCGCGTGTGCCGGAGCGCGAGGCGCTGCTCTCGCTCGACAAGCCGATGGGGCAGGACTACTGGGCGCTCATGACGCTCGCCGGCGAGTACGCGTACGCCGGCCGCGAATGGGTTGCGCGCAAGGTGGTCTCGCTGATTGGTGGCCGCGAGCTCGAGCTCGTGCACAACCATCACAACTTCGCCTGGCGTGAAGAGCACGATGGCGAAGAGGTCGTGGTCATTCGCAAGGGCGCCACGCCGGCGTTTCCGGGTCAGAAAGGCTTTGTTGGCGGCTCGATGGGCGACGATGCCGTCATCGTGCAGGGCACGTATGCAGAGAACGACAAGCTGGCTGAACTGCAGCGGAAAGCGCTCTTCTCGACGGTGCACGGCGCCGGCCGGGTCATGTCGCGCGCGGCGGCAGCCGGGAAGATCAATCGACGCACCGGCAAGGTGATCAAGCCGGGCGCCGTCTCGCCGCGCATGATGGAGGACTGGGTCAAGGAGAAGGGCGTCGTCCTCCGTGGCGGTGGTCTCGACGAGAGTCCGCACGTCTATCGACGTCTGCCCGACGTGCTCTCTGCGCAGAAGGGGACCATTGAAGTCCTCCACACGCTTCGGCCTCTCATCGTCGTCATGGCGGGCGCGGATCTGTTTGATCCGTACAAGGATTGACGGCCCGGCTAAAGCCGGACACTACACTACGCCGATGTCCGGCTGAAGCCGGACACTACACCTGACGCTATACTCGCCGCGACCCATGTCTCGTCATCGAGTGCTCGTGGTCTGCGCCGCGATTGCCGTTGCGCTGCTGACCGCGGCCTGGCGGTTCCTCACCTTCACGGGCTTCAACAACGACCACTACATCTACCT
>JBKPRH010000310.1:0-28847 GCA_046765795.1 Acidobacteriota bacterium
GTCGAAAGAGAGCGAAGCGATGCGCGCGGAGAATGATCGCCTTCGCTCGACGGTGCGAACGTTGGAGGCCCGAGTGACCGAGCTCAAAGAGCGGACCTCTGAGTTGCGACGCCGGCTCGACGAACGCGACGAGAGGCTGAAGAAGCTCAAATCGCGACAGGCGTCAAAGGACAAGACCTGAGGCCATCAGCGCACGGCGGCCAGAATAAAACTGGGTCGGATCCAGAATGCGTCGCTGAGTGAGCGACTGATACTCCGCCACTCGCGAGTCAGGCTGCCCACGACTCCGGTCACCGACGCCATCGCCGGGAAGACCGCCGGGTCGGGGCAGAAGTCATGCCACAGAATCAGCCCACCAGGTCTCACCACGGCCAGCGCTTTCTGCGTGTCGCTAAGCACCACGTCTGGCGAGTGCCCACCGTCGATGAGCGCCGAGTCGAAGAAGTCGGAAGGGTAGCCTGACGTGTCCCACTCTCGACTGTCACAGAGAATTTGACAGACACGGTGGCCGAAGCCGGCGCTGCGGTATCGATGACCGATGAAGACTCCGGCGTCGGTCTGATACACGCTCCTGCCGTCGCCACCTCGTTTCAATGCTGAGGCACCGGACGGCACTTCATTGGGCGCCGACGAGTACGCCGGTCGCCCTCCAATCGTCTCGCCTTCGGGCAAGTTGATCGTCCAGACCGTCGCGTCGCACTCTTCGGCGCACATGCACACGCCCGTCCCCTCCCAAGTGCCAAATTCCAGATGCCGCTTCGGACGGACGCTTCGGTAGAGATATCGAAAAATGGGTGCATCGTCGACTTCCATTCTCCAATTAACGAACGGCTTGCGAAGCGACTCCGCCGGGTAGTCGAGCGGCGTGTCGACACCCAGCCGCTGGTGAAGGGAATCGACCGGTACGATGTCAATGAATGCGTCGTCGATCATTGAGTGGATCCCGAGGGCCTTCTTCCCACATTGATGACGGCGTCGTGCAGCTTTGCGACGTCGAGGCGGGGCGGATTGCCCACGATGAGATCATCGAGATCAAGCGACCGCTCGCGGCGATCACCCGAGTCGGGCGAGATCGAGATTGACTCCACCGTGAACACGCATGGCCGATTGTCAGATGCGTCGTTTCGAAAGACCAGATTCGCGACGTCGACGCTTGTCTCGAGCACGACGTCGACCGTGTGATGCCCAGCAGGCACAGAAGGCGGAACGCGCGCAAGGATCGTGGTGAAATCGTCGGCGACGAGCAGGCATCCGAGTTCGCCGGACTGCACATTGACCGATGCCGACACCTTCGCTGGAAACACAAGCGGCTGCGATGCCGCGATCGCATCGCCCAGCGCGACGCTCATCGCGTAATGCCACTGATCAGGACTCGACTGAACCGTGAGGGGACTCTCCGATTCGACGATGCAACCTGCGTGCTTTCTTATGATGCCGGGGGTACTGAGGGAAACGTGAATAGGCGTCATCGACGATAGGTACGCTCTCGCAGTGTGGGGCGGCCCCCTCCGCACTGTGCGCGAGATGCGGCATGATATCTGTGCCGGCCGTTCGATGGCAGAGGACGCACGTGGGGGAGCCGACGCGAAGAAGTATATGAACGCATCCGATGTGGGTCAACAAGACCACGGCATGAATTCGCTGATATGAGTCAACGTCGGGGAGCACTGACGAGACGCGTACTCGAGCAGCGCTTGTGGGGAGATAGTCCGCTGTTCCTGCTGGACGTGGGTTGCAGCGGCGGGATCGAAACGCGCTGGCGACCCTTCGGCGATCGACTGCGCGCGGTCGGCTTCGATCCGTTGATCGCTGAAGTGGACCGCTTGAACGCTGCGAACACGCACCCAGGCATCCAATACGAGGCGGCCTTCGTCACCAGTCGTGAGTACGACCAGCTCTTCCCGCCGGAACTGAGAAACGACTCGGTCGCGTCACGCAACAACCAGCCCTTTGAGCGGTCCAGTGCGGCCGCCGTCCTGCGGCGCATGACGGTGAGCTACGTTCAACAGATGTTCAATGCTGGAGCGCCGGTCTCGTTGACCAACCGAACGCTCACACTCGACGAGTATGTTCCAGCGGAGGAGCGTAGCCGCGTCGACTTCGTGAAGATCGACACCGATGGGCACGATATCGAGGTCATCCTCGGCGCTCAAGGGATCTTTTCAGCCGGCGGGGCGATCGGGCTGACCGTAGAGGCGCAGTTCCACGGTGCGACGCACGAGTACGCCAACACCTTCTCGAACATCGATCGCATCGTGAGACAACACGGTTTTACGCTGTTCGATCTTCAGTCGCACCGGTACAGCCGTGCCGACCTGCCGGCGACCTTTGTGACCAACCTCAGTGCCCAGACCGTTTCGGGTCAGATGTTTTGGGGGGAGGCTCTGTATTTCCGTGATCTTGCGGCGAAGGATTACGAGCGGATGTGGCCCTATGAGAGCACGACCGAACGCGTGATGAAGCTCGCCTGTCTATTCGAGCTGTTCAATCTGCCCGACTGTGCGGCCGAGTTGTTGATCAACAGAGGGGACTCTATCGATCCTGAGATCCGTGAGGGGCTGCTGGATCTGCTGGCGTCAGGCGAACCGGGATCATATCGAGCGCGTCTGGCCGCATTCGAAGAGGATCACACACGGTTCTATCCCAGGCCCTTGGCGAAGAATCGGGCGCTCCGAGCACAAGACCCCTCGATCGACCGGCAGTTCCAGGACCGGCTCGCGAAGTTGACGACCAAGAACACCAGACTGCAAGAGAAGCTGCGAATCCAGGGTGACCGTCTCGAGTGGATGGAGAAGCGCGTCGAGGAGCTGAAGGCGAAGCGGGCGCGTAAAACGTCGGGATGAGCGACCCAGGCGCGCGTTCGCCGTTGCTCTGACTACGCCAGGACCCGGCCGCGAGCCTGTGACATCTGCGCGTGGATCCATTGGTAGGTCTGGCGCATGCCTTCCTCGAGTCGGATCGACGGTGCCCAGCCCAGGCGCTTCCTGATGAGCGTGTTATCGCTGTTGCGGCCACGCACGCCTTTGGGCGCATCGAGCTTGTAACGCCGCTTCAACTTCACGTCGGCAATCGACTCGACGATGTCCACCAGCTGATTGATCGTCACGAGTTGCTCGCTGCCGACGTTCAGCGGCTCGGCGACGTCGCTGTCCATCAACCGCAACGTCCCTTCGAGACAATCGTCGATGTAGGTGAAGCTTCGTGTCTGCTCTCCGTCGCCCCAGATCTCGATCTCGCCTGACCCTGATTGGAGCGCCGCGATCACCTTGCGACAGACGGCAGCAGGTGCCTTCTCGCGTCCGCCGTCATAGGTTCCGTGCGGACCGTAGACGTTGTGATAGCGCGCCACGCGCGTCACGATCCCGAAGTCCTCGGTGAAGTGGCGGCACATCCGTTCGCTGAACAGCTTCTCCCACCCGTACCCGTCTTCCGGCATGGCTGGGTAGGCATCCGGCTCGCGCAACGGTTGCACCGCCGCCGACGTCTGCTTCTCCGCGGCATACACACATGCCGAGGACGAGTAGAAGAACCGCTCGACTCCTGCCTTCTGCGCCGCCATCAGCATGTGGGTGTTGATCAACACCGTCAGCATGCATTCGGCTTTGTGCAGCTCGATGAAGCCCATGCCGCCCATGTCTGCGGCGAGATTGAAGACGTAGCGGGCGCCGTTGGCTGACTGATGACAGGCGCCGATTTCGCGTAAATCGAGCGAGCGATTGTCCACGTCGTCGAACGTCTGATACCACTCATCGAATGGCTTGATGTCCACCGCACGAATGCGGCGATGGCCGCGTCGCCGCAGTTCGGCGACGAGGTGGCCGCCGATGAATCCACCTGCACCAGTGACGAGGACGAGATCGCTGCGCTCCATGCGAATGGCTTCCTCCGGGCTCACACGCTTACCGATGCGCTTTGCGCCGCTGCACCATGACCGAGGTACACGACATTGGCGATCGTCCCGACTTCAGTCGGAATCATGCGCCAGCAGTCGATCACGGTCAAACGCGACGAAGGACGGCTGAAGGCGTCCGCTGGGATGTTGCCAAACTCCGGCCACGGCGTCATCACAACGACCAGCGACGCAGCCCGCACGCACTCGGCAGCGGATGCCGCCGCTTCGAATGGCCGCCGGACTACCATCTTCGCCGTCGGGAGTGCTTTCGGATCGTAGGCAATGACGCGACGGCCGCGGTCGAGCAGCCGCTCGATGAGCGCGACTCCCTGACTTTCTTCCACGACGGCGGTGTCGGGCTTGTAGGACAACCCCAGGACGCCGATGGCTCCTGAGTCGTTCAATCGCGCTTCCACCGCTCCGAGGACACGCTCCACCTGATAGCGGTTGAGCACGTCGGTGGCTTCAGCCAACTCCGCACGGGCGCCCAGCGAGCGGGCGAGCACGCCGAAGGCGGTGTTGTCGCGTGGGAAGCACGGACCTCCGTAGCCGATGGCGCCTTTGAGGTATTTCGTCCCGATGCGCGAATCAGAACCGACCGCCTGTGTCACGACGTCCACATTCGCGCCCGGCAAACGGTCGCAGACGTCTGCGAGCATATTGGCGTACGAGATCTTCGTCGTCACGAAGGTGTTGACAGAAATCTTGGTCAGCTCGGCGTTGACGAAGTTCATGCGACGGATCGCGGGCTGATTGTCACAGCTGCGCCCGTAGATGCTCTCGAGCAGATCGCCAGCCTTCGAGTCCGACTCTCCGATGAGGATCATGTCGGGCCGCAACATGTCGCGAACGACGCTGCCGAGTGCGATGAACTCGGGGTTGTAACAGAGGCCGAGTGCCGGACCGACGGAGCGACCCGCATGTCGCTCGAGCGTTGCGCGAATCTCGCCATCAGTCGATCCCGGCATGACGGTGCTCGTGATCACGACGACGTGGTATTGGGTCTTGCGGCGGAGTGCTGCGCCGATGCCTTCCATCGCCTTGAGCACTGCCGCATTGCTGAAGCGACCCGAGGCGTCGCTTGGCGTGGGGACGACGACGAACGTGACGTCCGACCCGCTGATGGCGTCATTGATGTCCAGTGTGGCGCTGAGGCGTTGCCGGTTCTTATCGATCAGCTCCTGCAGTTGCGGCTCATCAACAGGTGCTCTGCCGGCATTCAGGGCCTCCACAGAGGCCACGTTCATGTCGAAGCCGATGACCTCGAATCCCTTGCTTGCGAACACGGCAGCGAGCGGGGAGCCGAGCTTACCGAGACCGATAACCGAAATCTTCATTCGAGCCGAACTCCTCCCTTGCGCGCCCGCAGGCACCGCACCTCAAAGCCGGATTGGCTGACAAAAAAACGCCACAAGTATAGGACTACTTCTACCGCCTGGTCACTTCCTCGCGATGCGCGAAGTGGTGGAACTGTTTCACGGTGCGTTCCACCTCAACCAGACTCGACGTCGTTACGTGGCTTACGACACGGCAGCTTCGCACCGCCGACGTGAACGCATCGAGAAGCAGCCGTGCCGCGAGCGCGTCGCTGGCATCCCAGTCGTCAACGCCGATGCGGGACCGAACTTCTGCTGTAAGCTGCTGAACGAGCCCCAGCGATGCAGAGAAGTGCTTCAGCGCGGCCGCGCCGTGAGACTCGTCGCTGATCGTCTCGACCTGGCGGCCGCTTGCTGCGAGAATCTGTGCCAGACGCCGGACACGACTGTCGAGCGTCTCGGTCGTCATAGACGCAGGCGGCGAAGCAAGGGTCTTCTCGTGTAGTGACAACCCGTCTGTTCCTGAAGTTTGTGTAGTATAGCAATCCGATGAGCACAGCGTTCGACGCCAGTACGACTTTCAGTGAAACCTCCATCGAGCGCGTTCGCGACTACTGGAACAATCGCCCCTGCAACCTCCGCCATTCCCCCGAGCCAATCGGCACACGGGAGTATTTCGACCAGGTCGAGGCACGGAAGTATTTAGTCGAGCCACATATCCCCGGCTTCGCCCAGTATCCGCGGTGGGCGGGGAAGCGGGTGCTCGAGATAGGCTGCGGTCTCGGGACCGATACGATCTCCTTCGCACGCGCGGGCGCGCACATCACCGCGGTCGATCTCTCAGGCCGATCGATCGAGCTCGCGCGACAGCGTGCACAGGTGTTTGGTCTTCACGATCGCATCCAGTTCATCGAAGCGAATGCCGAACGATTGTCAGAGTTCGTTCCGCCCGCTCAGTACGATCTGGTCTATTCCTTCGGCGTCATCCATCACACACCGCATCCCGAGCGGGTCCTTGAACAGATCAGAACCCACTTCATGGGCCCACGCAGTACGGTGAAGCTGATGGTCTATAACCGGTGGTCGTGGAAGGTGCTCGCCATCCTGTTTCGCGAAGCCCACGGCGCGTTCTGGCGACTCGACGAGGCGGTCGCGCGTAACTCCGAAGCGCAGACCGGCTGCCCTGTGACGTACACGTATACACCACGGTCGGCCACGGAGCTGCTTGCACGAACCGGCTTCCAGGTCGAAGAGGTGTTTGTCGATCACATCTTTCCGTATGTCGTCCGCGACTACGTGCAGTACCGCTACACGAAGGCGCTCCCGTTCCGCTGGCTTCCGGAGCCAGTCATGCGCGGGCTCGAGCGTCGCCTTGGCTGGCATCTCTGCGTGACTGCACGGCCGACGTTATCAGGCACGCAACCATGATGTCTGGAGGAGCTGGCCCGGCTCCGTATCTGACGATCATCGCCACCGGTCGCAATGATGACTTCGGCGGTGACTTCAATGGTCGTTTCTTCCGGGCACTGCATTTCAATCATCAGCAGCTCGTTGCAGCCGGCATCAGTCACGAGTTCGTGTTCGTCGAGTGGCGCCCAATCGACAAGCGCCCGCTGCTCGCATCGTTACTTGCCGATGAATTCGCTGGCGTGAGTTCGCTCTCCCTGCGTTCCTTCGTCGTCGATCCTGCATACCACGAGGCGCTCAGCCTCAATCCGCGTCTGCAGTTTCAGGAGTTCATCGCCAAGAACGTGGGCATACGACGCGCGCGCGGTGCGTTCGTGCTGACGACGAATACCGACATCTATTTCAGCCGGGGCGTGATCGCGCGTCTGAGGGAGGCGGCGCTCGAGCCAGGCGTACTCTACCGAGCAGCCAGGCACGACCTCATGTCGGCGCTTGATGTCAGCGACATCGGTTGGGATGTCCTCGAAGACGAGCGGAACTGCGAGATCGTCAACGCAATCCGGCCGCCGCTGTTCACGAATGCGTCAGGCGACTTCCTGCTGCTCGACCATCAGACCTCGCAGCAGATACGAGGGTTCAACGAGGTGTATCGGGTTGCGAAGATCCACATCGATGGCAACTTCTGTATGAAAGCGTACGTATCCGACATACCGATTGTTGACATTGGCGCTCCCATCTATCACGTCGGTCGAGGCACGCTGCACGCCATGCGGGGGATGTACAACGCGCGCCCTGGCGACGCGCCATGGGGTGACATCCGCTGGAAGAGTGACGTGGTCTACGACAACGGTGATGGCTGGGGACTGGGATTTGCGCCGGAACGAGAGATCGATCGTGGGACGACCTTCCTCGCATTCGATTGGGAAGCCGTCGGACCGATGGTGGATCTGCGGCGTGTCGTGTCGGCTGGTTTGCGGCAGGAGAGAGCGTTATGAAGCGACCGCCACGGATCTTAGGACTGGTGCCAGCAAGCGGCTACGATGCGCTCGAGGAACAGCGCGCGAAGGCTGAGTCGCGCGCCGGCAAGCTCGCCCAACAACTCGAGGAATACAGGGCCAATTCCCGAGTGTGGAAGACCAAGGCTGAGGACGCGCTGGGGGAGCTCAGAAAGGCGCAAGAGGCCACCGCGGCTGCACAGAAGCAGTTTCGGCAGATTGAAAAACAGCGAGACGAGCACTCGCGGAACGCTCAGAAACTGAAAGAAGAATTGGACAAAGTCCGCAGGTTGCAGCAGGAACGAGCCGCCGAACTCGTCGACTTGAAGCAACGGCTCGCGGAGTCCGAGCGCGATCTCGTGATCGCCCGCGAGCAGTTGATGGCGATTGAAGTCAAACTGGACATTCTGGAAGGCGCCGCGAACGTCCTGGACGGTCGCACCCGGGAACTCCTCACGCGTCGTTCCGGCCTCGGGACCGAGAGTGGAACCGCAGTCTGACGCAGGGACGGCGGCGCAAGAGCCGGCCATCAGCATCGTTCTGACCGGTCGCAACGACGATCACGGCGTCGATTTCCGCACGCGGTTTTTTCGCACTCTTCGTTTCAACGCAGAGCAGCTCACCGCCTATGGGGTTCCACACGAATTCGTGTTCGTGGAGTGGGCACCACCGGCACAGCGCCCGCGGCTGATCGATCTCGTATTCGATGCGGTTCCTGGGCTCGACCGCGGCCTGTGTACGTGGTACGTCGTGGATAGCCGCTACCATCAGGCGCTGTCGCTCAACCCGCGGCTCGAATATCACGAGTTCATCGCCAAGAACGTCGGCGTGCGTCGCGCGCGTGGGCGGTTCGTCCTCACCTCGAATTGCGATGTGTTCCTTGGTCGCGCGGTGCTCGATGCCTTCGCGCAAGGACGGCTGGAGTCGCGCGTCGTCTATC
Organism: Acidobacteriota bacterium; assembly: GCA_046765795.1. GTDB lineage: Bacteria > Acidobacteriota > Vicinamibacteria > Vicinamibacterales > UBA2999 > Gp6-AA40. The sequence goes on from JBKPRH010000310.1 coordinate 8,551, forward strand.
GCGCGCAACGCTACGATCTCAAAGAGACCGTCGGCGAGCGCCGTCTCGAAGAGACCGTGGGCCAGCGCCGTCTCGAAGAGACCGTGGGGCAGCAGCGTGTCGCGTGGACGGATCTCGAAGACCCGGAGAATCTGGCCCGACCGCCGCGCGCGTTGAAGGCACCGTTCCTGGCCGGTGCGACGGGAGACTTTCTGCTCCTCGATCGCGAGTCGTTCCACCAGGTTCGCGGCTTCAATGAGATCTATCGTGCGGCGCGATTCGGCATCGACCGCAATTTTCTCGTCAAGGCGATCTCGAGCGGACTGTCAATCGTGGACATCGGTGGCCCGGTCTATCACGTGGACCACGCTGGCAGCTATCACCTGGCGGCGGACGCATATGCCGGCCGCCAACACGAGGCGCCGTGGGGAAATCGCGGCTGGCACTCCCGCGGCGTCAGCTACGTCAATCCGCCGACGTGGGGACTGCAGCATGCGCCGGCTCAGCGCGTCGCGCCGGGACACTGGTTTCTCGATTTCTCCTGGGACGCGGTCCCCCCGATGGTCGACTTGAGGGGCGTCGTGATACCGGCGTCGCGCGTTGGACGACCGTCACCTGGCCGGTACGCGCCACCACGTTCCGAGTGACGTCGTCAATCATCCGTAGTGCCTTCGATGGCTCTTGCAGTCACGATTCGTCCGGTCGAACGTGCGGACGCGGCGAACTGGGAGCGGATGCGATCAGCGTTGTGGCCCGACCACTCCGGACACGCTGCCGACATCGCCCGATTCTTCTCGGCGCAGAGAAACGAGCCGCTGGAAGTCCTGCTCGCGTGTTCTGGCTCTGGAGCGCCACTCGGGTTCGTCGAGCTCTCGATTCGTCCGCACGCTCCCGGTTGCACGAGCGATCGTGTCGCGTTCGTGGAAGGGTGGTACGTCGAGCCTGATCATCGGCGTCGTGGTGTAGGTGCGGCGTTGATTCGGGCTGCGGAAGAGTGGGGCAGGGCGAACACCTGCACAGAGCTCGGTTCCGACACGCAGCTCTGGAACGAGTCGAGCATCGTCGCCCACAAGGCGCTCGGCTTCGAAGAAGTCGAGCGGCTCGTCGCGTTCAGAAAATCGTTGTAATCAGCGCTCTGGCGTCGGCGGAGCGCCAGTCGGCGGACGAATCGGCGTCGTGCCGGTTCCGCCTGGTGGTGCCGGCGGCGGCGCCTGAGGTGGCGGAGGCTGCTGCGGCTGTGGCTGTCCCGGCTGCATCGTGGCTGGAGGCGGAAGCTCCACAGGCAGAGGAAGCGGCACAACGCCAGCGGGCCCACCGGTGATATCACCGTCACGACCGACGCGGAACGGTCGCAGATCTTCTTCGCTGAGATCGAGCACGCGCACGATGCGCGGTGTCAGCGTCAGGACGATGTCGGTTTCGAGATTCTCTTTGCGGTTGTGAGCGAAGAGCCGGCCGACGAGGGGCAGATCGCTCAGTCCGACGATGCCCGAGAGCACGCGACGTTCATCGTCGCGGATCAGACCCGCGAGCAGGTTGGTCTCGCCGTCGTGTAGTCGAATCACCGTGCTGACATAACGGTTGCCGAACGTTGGCAGGCCACCGAATCCGGCGCCAGAGATGCTGCTCACTTCGAGCTTCAGCGCGAGCGACACCTCGTCGTCATGGTGCGTGCGCGGGGTGATGTCAATGTTCACGCCGATGTTCTCGTAGTTGAACGACGTGATCGGCTGCTGGCTGATGCCACCGGTCGCGATCGGCGAGAAGGTGGTCACAGGCACTGGAACACGTTCGCCGAATCTCGCCTGCGCGGGCATGCCTTCTGACGTTCGCAGCTGCGGATTCGCGAGGATGCGTGTGTTGGTGTCCTGCTTCAACAAGCGGTAATAGAGCGCCGGCACGTTGGTGAGGAAGACGTCGGACTGGGTCAGGTTGCGCACGTCACGCAGCGTGAGGTTCTGACGATTTACGTCCACCTGGCCGTTGATGCCTGTCGGGCCTGTCGAACTGTCCGCCGTCGGCGAGGCGATCTGGAGGCCGTATTCCTTCAGCCGCGTGCGATCGATCTCGAGTAACTCGACGTCGATGACGACCTCAGGACGCGCTTTATCGATTGCGGCAATCAGCTTGCCGGCCGCAGCCACGCGCGCCGGTGTGTCCTTGATCGCGATCGTGTTGGTGGCCGTGACCGGTGCGAGTCGTCGCGCGTCAATCACGATGCGCAACAGATCGACCGTTTCCTTCAGATCGGCATTGCTGAGCGGGAAGGTGCGGACGATCTCTTCTTCGTACTCCTGACGCTTGGCCGCCGTGTCGGGCACGACGGTGATGAACCGGGGGCCGCTGATGCGGTAGAAGCTGCGTGTCGTGGCGGTCAACGCCTGAAGTGCGGTCTCGAGCGTGGTCTCGCGCAGATCGATCGTGACGGGTTGATCGCGAAACTGCGGATCGAACGTGACGTTGATATTCGCGAATCGCGCCAGCGCCGTGAACACATCGCGCGACGGTGCATCGCGGAAGGTCAGCGATGCTGGCAGGCGCACGTCGTTCGGCAGCTCCTGACCCTGCGGCGTCATGTTGCGTGTCCGCTCGATGAGCGACTCGAGGCCCGTCTTCCCATCCCGCGCGATCGCGACTTTGTTTCGCTGCTGGGTGCGCACGGACTCGAGCGCGTCGCGGATGTCCTGGCTATTGGGGTTGAGCTCCGCGGCAAGCTGAAGCTCCACGAGTGCCTCGTCCAGCCTTCCCCCGCCCTCCAGCCGTCGGCCTCGGGAAAAATGGTCGGCGGCGGCCCGCACGCGGGCCCGGTCGAGTAACTGCCTGGCCTCGCGGTTATCCGGCTGGCTTCGCAGGACTTTCGTGTACTCGACGATGGCCCGGTCGTAATCCTGAAGTTGCTCGGCCTGCCGGCCATTGCGCATGGCGGTTGACGTGGCACATCCGGCGATCAGGCCGGCCAGGACAACGGGGGTGAACAGTCGCTTAATTGCGTTGGCCATTCGTAATGACATCCACGCCACGGGGGACGCGAAACGCAAACTCCTTATCGGATATTCCCGTGTTTTCCTTCAGGTTCGTGAACGTCAGTGTGGATTGCCCACCCTGCCGGTCGAGCGTCGTCAGGGCCCGGATCTGGAAGGTCTTCGGGTCCATGCTGACCACGAGATATTCGAATTCCGGGTCACTTTTGCGAGGAGTCAGCTTCACCGCCACGGTGCCCGGCACCGCGGGTTCTGCGGCTGATGACGTGAAATCACGCACGATATCTCCGTTGCCAGCCAGGAACAGGGCCGGAGTCGTGGCCTCGTTCGCCGGGGGAACCGGGCTCACCATCACCCGCTGGTCCAGCGGAATGTACGAATAGACCTTCGTACCGTCGGAGACGAACTCCTTCTTCTCGGGTTTGACGTAGGTCCACCGCATCCGGCCGGGTTTCTTGACCGAGACCTTGCCCTCTTCGCGGCTCTGCGTCTTCAGTACGCCGCCACGATAAACCTGAACGAAGTCGGCGGAGAAGTCCTTGATCCCCTGATACCGCTGCTGGAGCGCGCGCGCCAGGGCGTCAGGCGTCTGCGCGGTGTTTGCCGTGGTGAGGACGAATAGACACAGGCCGAGGGTGAGAACCGTGCGCATTAGCCTCAGTCTACCGGACTGCTTGCGCGACCCTCGCGAGGTGGGCAGCGGGCGCGAGGATTCTAAAACGCGCTTCCGGCGTGTAGAGGCCAGCGCCGTAGTACGTGGCGGGGGAGCCGTCACGTTGGAGCCAGACCAGGCTGATTCCGCGTTCTGCGATGAGGGCATGCTCTCTTCCATGCAAAACATGGGCAAAGCCGCTGCGCCGGAAGGTGTCCTCGGGGAGCCACGAATCCATGCGAATCGTGAAGGGTTCTCCGCCAATGAGGACGCTCTCCCGAAATGGATGAGCCGAAGATCGATAAAGGCTTGGGGCTTCGCCCAAGCTTCCGGCCCACACCTCGTACGCGGCCTCCGACCGTAGCGGAGCGCGATTGCCCATAAGCTCAGCCAACGCGCTCGCGAGGTCCCCGCGATCGATCGTCCGGCCGCCAGGAGCCGGCACTAACAGGGTGAGGACGTAGGGTGTGCCGCGGGGAATACGCGAGACGACGTCAGCGAGACTCGGCGCCGCGGGCTGATCGAGGACGAGCGGAAACTCGCTCGCGTACGCGGCGACCAAACCGGCCGCGGCATCCGCCGTCAGCACGAGGTCGCGCGAGGCCGCGAGGTTGTCCCTCACCAGAAACGGGAAGTGGAGCAGCACGTCATCGAGCCGCACCCATGCGAGGTCGCGTTTGTCAAAGCGCGACGAGTACAGCAGGACATTCTCCAGTTGCCAGTCCAACCTCGAGACCAGCAACGCGCTACGTGCGTTCACGCCCTGTGCGAGGTGCGCGAGCTGCTCGTTGGCGCGGCGGTCGGCGTGACGATCGACGGCCGGCCACGTGTCCCAGCCCCGCCATACCGCGTAGACCAGCGCGACACTTGCCACTGCGTATCTGAGTCGGGGGCTGCGCCAGTGACCAACGGCCGCGGCGATGGCGAGTGCTAGCAGGAAGTGCCCCGGCAGCAGGAAGACGTGCGTATCGCCGACGTTATAGGTGAGCGCGAACGCCGTCGTGATCGCGTACGCCAACCACACGAACACGGCCCACGGCCTTGACAGCGACCACAGACGAATCGCGCCGACGGCCGCGAGCGCGAGACCTGCGATTCCGAATTGCTGCCGCGCATCCCACGCCCACATCTGGACACGAGTCCACACCTGACCGGACGAAATGCCGAGGACCATTTCTTCGCGCCAGTCGGCCTTGGTCACATCGAGCCAGAAGGCCCCAATGCGATCCATCCGCGCGGCCGGCGCGTCGATAGAGGACCACACGAACGTGAGCATCGGCGCATATTGCAGCGCACCGGCCGCAGCGATCACCAGCGCGAGCAGGATGGTCGATGGCGCAAACAGTTGACGCGGCCGCGGGTGAACCTGGATCAGGAACACGGTGAACGGCACGAGGAACAAGATCATGCCGAGGTGATTGCCGAGGCGACGGCATAGAGCGCGAAGAAGATCGCCAGGCGTGACGTCGTCGGGTGTCGAGCAAAGGCCGAGAGTGCGAGCAAACACGCGGCGACGAGCGCGAGGTGCAGCGAATAGACCTCGGCGATGATCGCCTGCGTCCAGTACGTGAACGAGAACGCGAGCAGCAAACCCGCAGCGGCGCCCGCCAGCGGCGACTTCGTCAGGCGCCCGCTGAAGAATGCGAGCAACCCGACGGCGATCGCCGCCCAGATCGCTGAGAAGAGATTCAGGCCACGTGCGGGATTGTCGGCACTCACCGCACGGACAAACGGCGCGGCCAATGTGTAGTAGAGCGGATACGCGCGCCGCGCGCTGTGCTCCGGCCAAAGAACGGCAGCCTGAAATCCTCCGGTGTCGCCGAGGTCGACACCCGGTAAGAGCGTGCGCGTGTAGGCCCAGAACGCGATGGTCGCGACGATGCACGCGGCCGCGAGGAACAGAATGTGAGAGCCGCCGTGAGGCTCATGACCCGCAGGTGGCCGTTGAACGTCAGCGTCTGCCACGTTCACGCTTCCGCGCCACGAACGCGCGGACGCCGTCCACGCTGCGTGTGTTCAACACGTGAGCGGCCTGCACCCAGCCGCGTCTGGCGGTGCCGATCCCGAATCGCATCTGACGCTCGAGCGCGTCTGCGCGATGACAGTCACTGTCGATCGTCAGCGTGACGCCCGCGTCAACCGCACGCCGCGCGATCGATCCATCCATATCCAGGTGACCTGGTGCGCCGTCTACTTCGAGCGCCGTACCGGTTTCAACCGCTGTCGTGAACAGCCGGTCGTAGTCGAGGTCGTATCCAGGCGAGATCGCCGGCGATCGATTCGCCGGGTGCGTGATGATGTTGACAAACGGATTGCGCATGGCGCGGACATATCGCTCGGTCAGCCGTGCGCCGTCATGACCACGATCGTCGTGCAGAGAGGCGAGGACGATATCGAAGTTGGCCAGCTGCGTGTCGTCGAAATCGAGCGAGCCGTCAGACATGATGTCCACTTCGACACCATGCAGGATCTCGATCCCGTGGATGCGCGAGCGCAGCGTGTTGATCTCGTCGCGTTGAATCGGGATCTCGAGTACCAACAGTTTGCGCGACGCGAACGCCCGTTCGGAGTGATCGGTGATCGCGACGTACTCGTAGCCAAGCTGTTTCGCCGCCAGCACCATGTGCTGGATGCTGTCGCGGCCATCGCTCCACGTACTGTGCATGTGCAGGTCGCCGCGAATGTCGGACGGCAATACGAGGATCGGCAGTTCGCCTCGCTCAGCGCGATCGATCTCATCGAGTCCTTCGCGCAGCTCGGGAGAAATGAACGGCAGGTTCAGCCGCCGGTACACATCTTCTTCGTCGGGCGTCGAGACAAGCGCGCCATTCGGCCGGCTGAGCAGACCGTCGCCGAGCACGAACCCGAGCCGGGTGGCGCGCTTCTGCAGTAACTCCGTGTGACGACGAGTGCCGGTGTGCCAAACGAGTGCGGCACCCGCATCTTCGGATGCGGTGACGTGGAGCCGCACGCGCCCGCGCTCCGTCGCTGCCTCGACACTCGAGGGCAGGCGTGCCAACACAGCGGTCACCGCTGGCAGTTTGAGAAAGCCATCGAGCACCTCGTTGTGTGCGGCGGGCTCGGCGATGGCGAGGAGCGACACGTCGCCGATATCCGGCGCCCAACGGCGCAGGCTCCCGAGCGGCACGACGTCCTCGGTGGGGAGGCCCGCACGACGAACCTCACGCATCACCATCGACGCCAACAGATGCGCCCGTCCCAAGGGCAGCCGCGATCCGTTCACGATCGTTCAATTGTGCATGGAAGAGTTCTGCGATGCCACTTTCTCCGGGTAGGATGGATCAGTGGACATCGAGGCGCTTCGGGATACCGGGAATCGCACCGTGCCGCCGAGCGGCCTTGAGGGCTCGTCCCTACACACGACCGCGCCGCGTATGAACTACGTCGCGTGCATCACCGTGACGCGGCAATCGGCAGATGACGCCGGTGTCCGCGAGATTTACGTGTCCGTGGACGGCGAGGAGATCGCGGTCCTGAAAAACGGCCAGGCGGTCACACACGAATTGCCGGCCGGCCCGCATCGTCTCCGCGCCCACAACACGCTGTTCTGGAAAACGCATGATGTGGTGCTGCAGCCTGGCGAGCACGCGCGCTTCAAGGCCGTCAATGTGGCAGGGTGGGCGGTCTTTGGTTTTCTGATGGTGCTCGGCGCGACGCCGCTGAAGCTGATCTTCGAGAGGGAAGTAAACTGAACGTGTTAAACTGATGGATGGCACTGGGCGAGATTGGTGCGCTAGTGCATCACAGCGAGAAGAGTGGGCGGCTAGCTCAGTTGGGAGAGCGCCGCGTTCGCAATGCGGAGGCCGCGGGTTCGAGCCCCGCGCCGTCCACCAACCTTCGCTTCATCTCTCCTCCGTTTTTGTCGTTCCGACTCCAATTCAAACTCGGGTGAGATCCATCGGCTATACTCGATTTGCGCGGTGATCCGCGGCCTATCGACGTCCCACTGATGCCAAGAATGAAAAAAATCGGGGTTCTCACCGGCGGCGGTGATGCTCCCGGTCTGAATGCCGTCATTCGCGCGGTTGTCAAAGCGGCGACCAACTCCGGCATTCAAGTCGTCGGCCTCGAAGACAGCTTCGACGGACTCATCTATCCCGAAAAGTCGCGGATACTGACGCCGCACGACGTGACCGGCATCCTGCGCCTCGGCGGCACGATGCTTGGCACGGTCAATCGCGGCGATCCTTTCGTGGAACCGATCGTCACGCCGCAGGGCACCTTCGACTACGGCGATCGCGTCATCGAGATGTTCGGACAGATGGAGCTCGACGCGCTGGTCTGCATCGGCGGCGACGGCACGCTGGCCATCTCGTACGAGTTCTACAAGAAGGGCATCCCACTGGTCTGCGTCCCGAAGACGATCGACAACGACATCGTCGGCACGACCAGCTGTTTCGGTTTCGATACCGCCGTCAGCTTTGCCACTGATGCGATCGATCGGCTGCACTCGACCGCGGAAGCGCATCGACGAATCATGGTGGTCGAGGTGATGGGCCGCTACGCCGGATGGATCGCGCTGCACAGCGGCATGGCGGGCGGCGCGGACGTGATTCTCATTCCCGAGATTCCCTACGACCTCGAACGTGTTGCGGCCTGCATCCGCGACCGCGACAAACTCGGCGCGCGCTTCAGCATCGTCGTTGTCGCCGAAGGCGCGCATCCGAAGGATGGCGCTGTGGCCTTAATCGAAGCGGCACACGGTGGCCATGTCGAACGGCTTGGTGGCATTGGCATTCGCTGTGCCGCGCAACTCGAGGAGTTGACCGGCAAGGAAACGCGCTACGTCGTCCTCGGTCACCTGCAGCGCGGTGGATCGCCCACGGCGTTCGATCGCACCCTCGCGACGCGGTTCGGCGGCAAGGCCGTGGAACTGCTGATCAAAGGCCAGTTCGGGAAGATGGTGGCAAACCATCCACCCGATCTTGTGCCGATTCCGATCGGCGAAGTGGTGGGGAAGACGAAGACCGTTCCGCTCGATTACGACCTGTTGCTGACCGCTCGCGCGCTGGGCGTCTCATTTGGGGATTAGTGATCTTTGATTGTTGATTCAATTGTCGATTGGAGATTTGTGATGGTTGATTGCTGCGCTGGCTGAAGCCTGCGCTCTACGTCGATCCCCAAATCAACAATCACCATTCGTCAATCACCAACCAATCGACACTCAACAATCGCCAATCATTAATGCCCTAACAACTCCTGATCCTTCTTCTTCTGCAGCTCGTCGATCATCTTCACGTGATCGTCGGTCATCTTCTGCACCTGCTCGAGGCCCTTCCGCTCGTCGTCTTCGGAAATCTTGTGATCCTTGAGCAGCTTCTTGAGGCGCTCGTTGGCGTCGCGGCGCACCTGGCGTACGGCGTTGCGCCCTTCCTCGGCCTGCTTGTGGACGTGGCGTGAGAGTTCCTTGCGCCGATCCTCGGTCAGGGCGGGGATTGGAATGCGCACCACCTTGCCATCATTCGACGGGTTGAGCCCGAGGTCCGAAGTACGAATGGCTTTCTCGATGGCGGCCATGACCGACGGATCGAATGGTTGCGCGACGATCAGCGCCGGTTCCGGAACCGACAGCGTGGCGACCTGATTGATCGGCATCTTCGTGCCGTAGGCCTCGACGTGGATACCGTCGAGCAGGCCGACCGTGGCACGGCCGGTGCGCACGTGCGCCATGTCGCGCCGGACGCGTTCGATACCGCCGTCCATGCGCGTTTTTAGTTCGCCAAACATTCCTTTCAGGTCGTTGAAATCCATATGCGTTCAGTTTGACACGGTCGTTCCGATGGCTTCGCCGAGGACGACCTTCCGGATGTTGCCAGCCTGTCGCAGATTGAAAACGACGATCGGCAGTTTGTTGTCCATGCACAGCGAAATCGCTGTGGTGTCCATGACCTTGAGCTGACGCTCGAGTACCTGCAGGTAGGAGATGGTCTCGTATTTCGTCGCCGCCGTGTCGATCATCGGGTCGGCGGTATAAATGCCATCCACTTTGGTGCCCTTGAGAATGACGTCGGCTTTGATCTCCATCGCGCGCAGCGCGGCGGCGGTATCGGTGGTGAAGTAGGGGTTGCCGGTGCCAGCCGCGAAGATGACGACGCGACCTTTCTCGAGGTGGCGGATGGCGCGGCGCCTGATGAACGGCTCGGCGACCGCGCGCATTTCAATGGCCGTGACGACCCGCGTGTTGATGCCGGTCTGTTCGAGCGCGTCCTGCAATGCGAGCGCGTTGATTACGGTCGCCAGCATGCCCATGTAATCGGCGGTGGCGCGGTCCATCCCGCGTGCGCTGGCCGCCAGGCCGCGAAAGATGTTGCCGCCGCCTATCACGATGGCTGTCTCGACACCGAGACCCTGGATCTCGCCGACGTCGCGGGCGATGCGTGTCGCGACCGCGGGATCGACGCCAAACTGTTGTTCGCCCATAAGGGCTTCGCCGGACAGCTTGAGGAGCGCGCGTTTGTAGATCGGAGTGACAGCGGGCGTGACGGTTTCAGACGACATCGAACCGCGATTATATCGGGTTCAGTCGGTCGGAGTCGCTGTCGAGCGACGACGACTCGTCAGCGCCGCAGCGAAAAATACGCGGCGAGGGAAGCTCGGTACATACAACCTCCCGAGCGAATGGGCTCGGGAGGCATGTGACGCAAAACTCTGCTGTCTGGGATTCGCGGCGCTTCGGTTAGGATTCGCTGCCTTCGCCGACGCGGAATCGCACAAATCGGCTGACTTGTACGTTTTCGCCGGTCTTCGCGCTGGCCTGCGCCACGAGCTGAGTGATCGTCATCTTGTCGTCACGCACGAACGGCTGATCGAGCAGCACGAACTGCGAGTAGAAGCTGCCAAGCTTGCCCTCGATGATCTTGTCGATGACGTGGGCGGGCTTGTTCTCTTTCTCCATCTGACCGCGGTAGATGGCGCGCTCCTTCTCGACTTCCTCCGCCGGCACGTCCTCGCGACGCACCCAGCGCGGCGCGGCCGCGGCGATGTGCATGCCGAGCTCCTTGACGAGATTGTTGAAGTCGTCGGTGCGGGCAACGAAGTCGGACTCGCAGTTCACTTCCACGAGCACGCCAATCTTGCCGCCCATATGGATGTAGCTGCCGATCACGCCTTGTGACGTGGTCCGGCCGGCGCGCTTGGCGGCCGAGGCGAGGCCTCGCTTGCGGAGCAGCGTAATCGCCTCCTCCTCGTTTCCGTTCGCTTCTGTCAGCGCCGCCTTGCACTCCATCATCCCCGCGCCCGTCTTGTCGCGGAGCTGCTTCACCATCGCCGCCGTAATCTCTGCCATGACGTTCATAACTCCGTATCCGTACACAAAAAGCGCCGGCCTATGAGCCGGCGCATCAACTGGATCAGTTCCGGCCGTTATGCGCCGGCCGTCGTAGTGGTTGGTTCGCGTCGCTGCGGTCGCACTGCGCGCGTCAGTCGCGCGGCGGCGTCGGCGGCAGCGGCCTCTTCGGCCTTGGCCGCATCTTCCTCGGCGATGCGCGATTCGCGCATGCCGCGACCCGAAGTCACCGCATCAGCGATCTTCGACGCAAACAGCCGAATGGCGCGCAGCGCATCATCGTTGCCCGGCACCACGTAATCGACTTCATCGGGATCGCAGTTGGTGTCGACGATGCCGATGACAGGGATCTTCAGCTTGCGCGCTTCGTCGACCGCGATCTTTTCCTTGCGCGTGTCGACGACGAAGACGGCGTCGGGCAGTCGAGACATCTGCCGGATGCCTTCGAGGTTCTTCAGCAGCTTCCGCTTTTCCTTTTCGTTCCGCGCGATCTCTTTCTTGGACAGCGTGTCGTACCGTCCGTCGGTCGCCATCGCCTCGAGATCGCGAAGCCGTCCCAGGCTGCGCTGAATCGTGGTGAAGTTGGTGAGGAGTCCGCCGAGCCACCGCTGGTTGATGAAGTACATGCCGCAGCGCTGCGCTTCTTCGGAGATGACGTCCTGCGCCTGGCGCTTGGTGCCGACAAAGAGCAGGGTGCGGCCATCGGCGGCCAGATTGGTGACGAACTCTTCGGCCTCGCGGAACTTCTTGACGGTCTTGTTCAGATTGATGATGTAGATGCCGTTCCGCTCGCCGAAGATGTACTCCTTCATCTTCGGGTTCCACCGTTTCGTCTGGTGGCCGAAATGCACGCCGGCCTCCAGCAGATCTTTCATCGCAATCCCGGACAAACGATTCCTCCCTTTACCGCTTGCTGAACTGGAACCGTTTGCGGGCGCCAGCCAAGCCGTACTTTTTACGTTCCTTGACGCGTGAGTCGGACGTCAACAGACCATCCTTCTTCAACTGCTTGCGCAACTCGGCGTTGAATTCGACGAGCGCGCGCGAGATGCCGAGCCGCATGGCACCAGCCTGTCCGTTCACGCCACCGCCGTCCACCGTCGCCAGGATGTCGAACTTGTCACCCGTCTCGGTCAGCAGCAGCGGACGACGTACCTGCGTGCGCAGCTGATCGGTCGTGAAGTACTTATCGAACTCACGATGATTGACGGTGATGGTCCCGCTGCCGGGACGAAGGAAGACGCGCGCGGTGGAAGTCTTGCGGCGGCCGGTTGCGTAGTATTCGATGCTTGCCAAGCTAGGCGACCTCGATTTTCTGTGGCTGCTGTGCGGCGTGCGGATGATCCGCGCCCGCATAAACCTTCAACTTGCGATACATCGCATCGCCCATCTTCGTCTTCGGGAGCATGCCGCGCACGGCTTCCTCCATCAGACGCACGGGCTGCCGCTTCCGCACATCGACCGCGCGCTCTTCGCGCAAGCCACCTTCATAGCCGCTGTGCCGGCGGTACACTTTCTGTTCTTCCTTGCGGCCGGTCAGCTTGACCGATCCCGCATTGATGATCACGACGTGGTCGCCTGTGTCGATGAAAGGGGTATAGCTCGCCTTGTGCTTGCCCTGAAGCAGACGAACGGTCACCGTCGCCACGCGCCCGAGCACTTTGCCGCTGGCGTCGATGACGTGCCACTTTGTATCTGCGCGCTTGGCGCTTGCCACGAACGTACGCATGAATAAGGGAATCCTTCACCGAACCCACTTACATTAAGTGGGATTAAGCCCGGTCGGGCCTTGCCATACCCCCGAATACGGCGTGCTGTACACAGACAGAGGGAGGCCTACGACCGTAAACCCCAATAATACGGACAGTTGTCGGAAGTGTCAAGCGACGTGCCAGCTAGAGCTTCCCCGCAGCCGAAAGCAACGCATTCAAATGGTCGCGCGTTGCCGCCGAGCCTGGCTCGAGACGAAGGCTGGTCCGGTCGTGGCGGATCGCTTCCTCCAGCTTACCCTGTAGCCCAAGACCCACGGCCAGGTTGCGATGGGCGTCGGCGTTCTGTGGGTTGATCTCGATGACACGGCGAAGATGCCCGATCGCCTCCTCGATCTGGTTCCGCGGACCGAGCAACACCGCGAGATTGAAGTGCGCATCGGCGTTATCCGGATTGAGTTGCACCGCGCGCCGGAACTCCGCGATCGCCGCATCGATACGACCCGAGGCCTGCAGCAGGTTGGCATAATTGAACCGGACGCGATCATCGTTCGGCGCTAGCTGAATCGCCCTGCGGAGGTGTTCCGAGGCCTCGGCGCCATTCCCCTGCGACAGCAGCACGCTTCCAAGATTGCTGTGGGCCTCGGCATCATTGGGCGCGATCTGCAACGCGCGACGGAGCTCGTCGATCGCGGCCGGCGCGCGTCCGGCCTGCACATACTTCGTCGCCAGGTAGTTGTGCGCCTGCGCATCGCCTGGACGAGCTCGCACCTGCGCTTCCGCCGCAGCAAGATCCGCGCGGAGGGCGCGCACCACATGATCGGCCTCGAGCCGGGCGACGTCATCGGCGCGGCGAGGAATCACCTCGATCCACAACGCGGCCATTTCGTCGGTAGACTTCGGCCCCCACACGACTCGCGTTGGCGGGCGCACGGGATTGTGCGTATTTCGATCCGAGTTGTCGTAGGTGAAACGCATTTGCAGCGTCGTGCCTGCAGGCAACGACACGGGCGTCGTGAAGCGATATTGGTCCTGCCACCGAACATCCCACTCCGGAATCGACAACAGCGTCTGTCGCGATCCGTCTGGCAGGACCGCGGCCCCAGTCATCTGCTTCGCCAGGTAATGCGCGTGCGGATAGACGCTCACAACGTCAACATCCGCAGGCAAGACGTAACTGTCTTCGACGACGTACGCGGCCTCGCCGGCGGGGATGTCGATCACTTTCGATTCGAGCTTGACGACGACGGGCGTGCGCGTCGGCGGTGTGGAAGAGAAGTAGAGGCCGATGCTCGGTCGAACCGTCTCCGGAGTCGAGCCGCCGATCAAGTGGAGTTGCACCGCGAGATCGCTTCCTTCATCCAGCGTCCATGCCGTGTCTGCTGACTCCATCGACGGCACACGTCCAGGCGACCAGCCGTAAACGTTCAACACCTGATCCTCCGGCATCGCGGCGAAGCCTGGGCCAGGCTCGGCACGATCGAGTCGTCGGGCGAGCCGCGAAGGATCCACGGCGACGTTGGCGTGATGAATCACTTTCGGGTTGTCCGCACGGAATTCGATCGCCCGCACGTAGCGTGTCGGTGACGAGGGAACAGGAAAGACGAAGTTGCGAAACATGTCGCCGCTGCGCGCCGGAATCGTGAACGATTCGGGCATCGTTACGACGAGATCGGGAGTGCCGAGCTGCCACCCGTCAGCCCACATCGGCGTCGCGGTCTTCTTCGTCGTCTCGCCTTCGGGTGCGCCCTGATCCAGCCACTGGTGAATGAGCGCAATCTGCGCGTCGCTCAGTCGTCGTTCATTCGCGAAGGGATGCGCGCCCGACTCGGGCAGCCATGGCGGCATCGCACGTGTCGCGGTGGCTTCAGCGATCTCTCGCGCGTGCGCTTTGACGGTTGGGTAGTCGAGCAGTGCGAATGGCGCACCGGCCACGCACAAGGGATCTTTCGAATCAGTAGTGATTGGCCGATGACACGACGCGCAGTGCTGATTGAGGATCGGCGCGATGTTCTCGTTGTAGGTAACTGGCTGGTGCGATGACGCCGTGGGTGTGGAATCGCTCGGGGCAGTCCCGCGACATGCCCCGAGCGTGAGTGCAAGAGCAATCAGTGCAGGGGCGAGGCATGCCTCGCCCTGACGCCTGCGACTAAAAATCGACCTGCATGCCAATGTCAATGAACCGCGACTGGAGAATCGTCTGCGGCGCCTGCCATGCCGATCCGTAGGTGTTCGTGTACGTCTGCACGGGATTGGCGTTGAACAAATTGTAGATGGAGACCGTGGGCCGCACCATCGTCCGGCCCGCGCGAATCGTCCGGCTGAACCGGACGTCCGTCTGGTAGATCCGGTCGCCGTAAATCAGACCTGCGGACACGATGTCGACCGTTGGTGCCGGACCGGTGAACGGACGGGTCAGTGTTGCCGGGCAGAGCGGTGCGCCGTTCACGGTGCTGTTCACCGGGCACTGTGCCCGAATCTCGGGACCGGAGAGGCTCTGGAATGTCGCCGAGACGTTCACGTCCCACGGCAAGCGGTAGGCGAACTGTCCCTTGAACTGAGGGTTCCAATTGGGATGAGTGTCGCAGAATTCATCGGCGCGAGGATCGGTCGTCCGCGCGCTCGCCGGAGCGGTCAGACTGAGGTCATCCTTCAGGGCGCAGGTGTTGATGCGCTCTCGACCCCAGCTCAGGCCGCCCGAGATGAGGGTGTTCCGCGCGAGCCTCGCGTTGACGTCGAAGTCGAAGCCGTCGTAGATGTCGTCGATGCCGCCGACCTTGCTCGAGTTGAAGATCAGGTTGTTCGGCGCGATGTTCCGGTTCACGTCGAAGTAGCCGCATTGCTGCGTGCCGGTGCCAGGCAGTCGAGCATCGTTGGCCGGAAGCGTCACGCAGTACGGCGTGTAGTCGGCATTGGTGACGGCCAGGTTCTGCGTCGCGAACAGATTCCCGTACCATCGTCGCGTGTAGCCGACGTAGGCGGAGACACGCGGCACCAGCTCGCGCTGTACGCTGATCTGGCCTTCCCAGTTATTGGGGCGCTTGTGCCAGCCCTCGACGACGTCGGGGTCGTAGTTCGTCGTCCGGGCCGTGAGCTGGCCGAACGCCGGGTTGTTGATCGCGCCGCATTGCACCTGGCCCGGTCGTTTCGTGTTCGCTGCGGGGTTCAACAGATCGCAGTCGTCGAACGGGTTGTAGGTGCCGCTGTACACGACGCCGGCAGGTGCGGCCCACGTGCGCGTGACGGAGTTCACGCTCGACTGCACGGGGTTCACCGCGCGCGCGATCGTGTACGAGTCGCCGACGACGTAGCGTCCGACGCTGGCTTTGATGGCGGTCTTGCCGTTGCCGAAGAGATCGTACGACCCCCCGATGCGCGGGTCGATGTCCTTCCAGTTCGGCACGTTCTTGACCGCATCGAAGTGATGCGCCGGCGTGAACGGCCCCGCCGCAATATCCTGCGCATCGACCTGCGCGTTCAGGAAATCGAGACGGACTCCGTAGTTCAGGGTGAGGCGCTTGATCGTCCACTGATCCTGTCCATAGATGCCCATGTTGTATTTGAGCGTCTCGTGGAACTGAATCGGCGACGCAAACTGCGTGATCTGGAACGGTTGCAGGCTGCGCAGCTGGAGGCTCACCGAGTTGTTGACCTCCTGCGTGGTGTAGCGCCAGGAGTGCATCAGCGTGAAGCCGGCTTTGACGTTATGAGTGCCGGTCACATACGAGGCCGAGGCCCGGTAATTGGATTGATCGCTGCGGTTGTAGCCGTAGGCCGTGGATGATCCCCACGCCGTCGGCATGCCGGCAGGCTGGAGCGGATCGCTCATCGCGAACTGAGTCGTGGAGACACCCGCGCGACGGTACCCGTGAAAGTCCTGCGGTGTGATCGTGCCCCCTGCTTCGAGCAGCAGCTTGTTGGTCACGGGCGAGCTCCAGCTCCCCTGAACGATGTACTGCGGGATGTTCTTGTACTCCGGGCACGCGCTGATCGCGGTGAGGTAGGTGGGGACGAAGCAGTTGCCAAAGAACGTGTACTGCCAGTCGGTATAGACATTGACCTTGTTCTTCTTGCTCACCTGCGTCGTGAAACGGGCGACCGCGCTCTGATGCCACACCGGAAACAGGTTCTGCTCGGTGGTCGGGACATAAAACAGCTCGCTGAAATCCGCGTCTCTGAACGACTGCGCGACCGTGTTGTACGTACCCCAGTGTCGATACGAGCCGTAGACCCATAGACGATCTTTGACGAGCGGTCCGCCGAGGGCTGGGTTCACATCCCAGATGCGGTTGATCCGATTGCCAGTCGTCAAACCTCGCGACTTCAAATCGTCGTCGAGGTTGTCCGACTGCCAGCCTTCGCCCGCGTAGCGCGACGAGAACGAGCCGCGATAGGTGTTCGACCCTTCCTTGGGGATGAAGTTCGAATAGACCGTGGCGCGCTCGAACTCGGCGTTGTGTGAGTCGGTCTGGAACGTGATCTCCTGGGCGAGCGCGTTATTGAGATAGTTGCCGTACTGCAGACCGCCGGTCCCGCTCCCATTGATGATGGGCATGCCCTCGACCATCACCAGGCTGTCGCTGGCGCGGCTGCCGTGCACGACGAGGTTCATTCCCGTCTCGGGAATCGATCCGCCGACGTTCTGCCGCACGCCGGTGACGAGCACGGCGGGCGTCAGCGCCGCGAAGCTCACGAAGTTGCGGTCGGTGGGCAGCACGTCCATCACCTCGCGTGAGGCGGTGGCCTTGCGAATGACGTTCTGTGTATCGACGATCGGGCTCTCACCGGTCACGGTCACGGTTTCCTGCAGCGACCCCACCGGAAGATCCGCATTCACCGTGGCGGTGAACGTGTTCGTCAATTCGATGCCGTCGCGACGCAGGGAATTGAAGCCTTGAAGCGTGAACGTCACGCTATATATCCCCGGCCGCAAGTCGATGATTTTGTATTGTCCCTGACTATCCGTCACGGCCGTGCGCACTCGCTCGATCAGCGCAGGGCTGCTTGCTTCAACGGTCACGCCCGGCAGCACTGCACCGGTCGTATCGCGCACCACGCCGGCAATTGCCGTCTGGCCCTGCGCAAAGGCCGGACTCGCCGAACTGATCATGAGGAGAAAACAGGCCAGTAGGTATCGCCTGAATGTGACGACGGCCATGGACGCCTCCGGGTAGATGGGAGCTTGCCTCGCCGAAGCCTCCGGCAGAGGCGGGGGAGGCTGGTGTATACCACACTCGACCGTTGCGAGTCGTGCAGTTTCCCGGTTCCGCACGAAGACCGTTTTTCCGCCTTGAGATCCAGCCCGACCTTGGTATCGCGCCCACCAAAAAAGCCGATAACGAGTGTGTCTGACGCAGAGCAGGCACACGGCGCTCGACAGAATTGTGAGCCGTGTACCGTTTTGTGATCTCGGCTCAGATGTGACCGTCGCGCCATCAGCACCACGTCACCGATTGCCCCGGAAATCCGGCGGATCGGTCGGCTGAGCTGATGGCACAGCGGTTGCCATTTCGAACCTTGGCCCTCCCCGGTCTCCCGGACTTCGGTCTCCGGTTGTCGGTGAAGGGCTATGCACCGGACGCAGGACAGAAGACCGACGGCGAAGACCAAAGTATGTTTCGCAGAACCAAGGCTGTCGTAGGGCTCGACATCGGATCGAGCGCAGTCAAGGCGGTCGAACTGAAGCCTTCAGGCAAGGGATTTCGTGTGGCCGCGTTCGGCAGCGAGCCCGTGCCTCCGGATTCGATCGTTGACGGCGCCATCATCGACGCCGGCGCTGTCGCTGACGCGATCCGTCGTGTCTTCGAGCACAACAAAGCGTTCAAAGCGAAAGACGTCTGCGCCTCGCTCTCCGGGAACGCCGTGATCGTCAAGAAGATCACGCTGCCGGTGATGACCGCGTCGGAACTGGACGAGTCGATCTTCTGGGAGGCGGAGCAGTACATCCCGTTCGACATTCAGGACGTCAATCTCGATTATCAGATTCTCGATGCCGGCACCGGGCCTGATTCGCGCGGCAGCATGGAAGTGCTGCTCGTCGCGGCGAAGAAAGAAAAGATCGGCGACTACACCGGCGTCATCGCACAAGCCGGCCGGAACGCGGTGATCGTGGACGTGGATGCGTTCGCACTGCAGAACGCGTTCGATGTCAACTACGGTCTCGAGGGCGGCCAGATCGTCGTGCTGCTCAATGCGGGCGCCAGCGCGATCAACATCAACATCCTGCAGGGCGACCAGTCGGTCTTTACCCGTGACATCTCGATGGGGGGTAACGCCTACACGGAAGCCGTGCAGAAAGAGTTGGATCTACCCTTCGAATCCGCCGAACAACTCAAGAAGGGCATTCCAGTCGACGGCGCGTCGTTTGAAGAAGCGCAGCCCGTGCTTCGCGCGGTCACCGAGAACGTGCTCCTCGAGATTCAGAAGACCTTCGACTTCTTCAAGGCAACGGCCGCGTCCGAACAGATCGACCGAATCATGTTGAGCGGCGGCGCGTCACGCGTTGACGGCTTCCGCGAAATGCTTCAGGAGCGCTTCAACGCGCCGGTCGAGGAGTTCGATCCGTTCCGCGCGATCGCCTGGGACACCAAGAAGCTCGGTGGAGACGCGGTTGAACATGCCTCGACGGCGGCGGTCGCCGTTGGTCTCGCGCTGAGAAAGGTGGGCGACCGATGATTCGCATCAACCTCCTCGGCGTCGAACGCAAGCAGGTTCGCAGCAGCAAGGTCCCGAGTTTCGGGTTCGACACCGGCCAGAAGCTGACCGTCGCGTGCAGCCTGATTCTCGTCGGCGCCATGCTCGGCATCGGCTACTGGTTCTATTGGCTCAATGAGACCTCAGCGCGCGTGGACCGCGAGATTGTCGCGGGTAATGCCGAAGCCACCCGCTTGCGAGGACTGCTGATGGAAGTGCAGCAGTTCGAAGCGCGCAAAGCCCAGCTCACGCAGCGCGTGCAGTTGATCGAACAGCTGCGCGGCGGCCAGAGCGTGCCCGTCCAGTTGCTCGACCACGTGAGCCGCAGTCTTCCCGACATGTTGTGGCTGACCTCGATGGTGCAGAACGGACCCGAACTGACGATTCAGGGTCGCAGCACCACGCTCATTGCGCTGTCGGACTTTGTCAACAACCTTGGGACGAACCCGCTGCTGATCAAGCCGATTGAGATCGTGAACAGCGAAGTGGATCCCTCGTCGAAGGCTGCACAGGCGGGCTCCGGCCAGCCCGCGGTGGAGATGGTTCGGTTCACGGTGAAGGCGCAGGTCGCAGGCGTTGCGCCGAAGGGCCGCGGCGGCCGTGGTGCCGCGCCGGCGCGGAAGTAGAGGGTGTAGGTCGTGGCACTCAACATCAGTCTCAGCAAGCTGCCTTGGTACGGCCAGATCGGCGCGTTCGTCGTGCTGTCTGCGGCCGGCGCCGGGGCCTTCTGGAACTTTTACGCACGCGATGCGCAAGCGAGCATCGATCAGCGGCGCGGCCAGCTCGCGAAGCTGCGCCAGGAGATCGATCGTGGCCTGACGACGGCGAAACGGCTGCCCGAGTTCCGTCAGGAAGTGGCGGGGCTCGAGGCGCAGCTCGATCGACTGCGCGCTGTGCTCCCCGAAGAGCAGGACGTCGCGGATTTGCTGCGCCGTGTGCAGGGTATGGCCACGCAGTCGAACCTCTCCATTCTGACG
>JBKPRH010000311.1:0-3773 GCA_046765795.1 Acidobacteriota bacterium
GTCTTCCTTGGCCGTGCCGATCACTCGAAGGCGCAGGGGCTGACCAGCAATCCTCGACTGCTCCTCGACTCGGTCAACGCCTTCAGCGGCGGGTTCGCGCAGGAAGCAGGTCCAACTCCCAGTGCAGCGATGCCAACGACGCAGGGCGGAGGTGGCGCGCCGCCGCCACGGGGTCCGTTCGATTCCAACCCCGAAAGCGACCTGAGGCTGCGCGACACGATGAGCAGCATCCGCGACATCGTTCAGTACATGGCCAGCGTCCACGGACGACGAAAGTCCCTGCTGTTGTTCAGCCAGGGATACCCGATGGACAGACCCCCGATGAACCTTTCCAGGGTCATCGACTATCGGGGAGGCGTCTTGTCCCTCCCCGAAGAAGATCTACACCGCGCGATTACAGCCGCGACGCGCAACAACGTTGTCATCTATCCGATTGATCCCCGCGGGTTGACGGAAGAGGGCGGCCTGGCGGAAAGCGAGGCCGGATTGCCCATCGATCCGGACAGCAGACTCGACTCCTCGACCGCTCGTCTCGCGTCGCGACAAAGCCTGACCATGATCGCCGGTGCGACCGGCGGATTCGCGTTGAGCAGCTCGAACAGCTTCGAGAATGCTTTCGAGCGCATTGTTCAGGAGAACAGCACCTATTACGTGCTGGGCTTCTCGTCCACGAACGAGCGCCGGGACGGCCGCAATCGCAAGCTCGAGGTGCGCGTGAAGCGGCCAGGTCTTATCGTCCGCGGGCGTGCGAGCTACATGGCGCCACTGCGCAACGAGAAGCCACCCGAGCCACCGAAGCCATCAGGCAACGTGAGCACCGTCGTCGCCGAAGCTCTTCGCAGTACGGTGGCCGTCAACGGGCTCTCCCTGCGCGTCTTCGCTGCGCCATTCAAAGGCGCGTCGCGTGACGCCACACTCGTTCTGGCTGTTGAAGTGGACGCCGCCCAGCTCGGACTCGTCGAGAAAGATGGCAATCATGTCGGGGCGCTCGAGGTCAGTTACTTCTCGACCGACATGAAGAACAAATTCTATCCAGGTCAAACGCAGACCGCGCGCCTGACGTTGCGGCCGGATACCTATGCGCAGGTCATGAAGACCGGCATTCGTATGATGATCGAGACGACGCTTCCTCCCGGCCGCTACCAAATGCGAATCGCCGCGGGGAACCGCGACACCCAGGCCGGCAGCGTGGTGTACGACGTCGACGTTCCGGACTTCATGAAGGATCCACTGATCATGAGCGGCGTCGCGATCGGATCCACTGCGACCTCGCAAATCACGACCGTGAATGCGAAGACACCATTCGCGTCCGCGCTGCCGGGCAACATTACCTCGACTCGTGTGTTCGACGTTGGCGACAGGCTCGGGATTTATACGGAGGTCTACGAAACGCTGAAGGACACAGTGCCCCACACGGTGGCCCTCACCGCCCAACTACGCGCCGAGGGCGGGACAGTCGTTCGAAGCGTCTCGGACGAACGCTCGTCAAGCGAGCTGAAAGGAACACGTGGCGGCTACGGCTTCGCGGCGCAGCTACCGCTCGACGACGTCGCGCCGGGGATCTACGTGATTCATGTCGAGGCGCGCGCGAACGTCGGCGATCGGCCGACCGTGAGCAAGGATATTCAGATCCGCGTACGGTAGGGGCGAGGCATGCCTCGCCCTACGAACACTTGGAAGCGATCCGCTGAACGAATTCAACCAGCAGTGTCGGCGGATTCGCACCTGCTGTCTTGATCTCTCCCGTGATCTCGACCTTCGAGCCGACGAATGGCGAGAACTGACTATCGATCCCCTCGAGACGATAGGTCTTGCTCGGCGTCTTCGTATCCGCTGACGTCGCCTTGGTGAGTTCGAATCGCGAGTCGCTCGGTGCGTTCGGGTCCGCAGTCGTTGCAGCGCGAGCCACAGGCTGAAGACAGCCGGTGAACGTCACGCGATCAGCGACGTTCGGCGGAGCCGGCTGCTCGATGCCCGGCGTCGGGTTTCCCGTCGCTGGCTTGCCGCCGACCTGCGCCGACGTCATCGCAGAAAGCCCGACGAAGGCGATGACGACAAGCGACGCCGCGCGAACAATCACGCACCGCCTCCTGACACGAGATAGCGACCAAGCTTGAGCACGCTACTCGGATCCGTGTTCGAGTCGATGAGCACACCGAAGAACGGCGCCATCATTTCTTCCCACGTCATGCGACCGAGATACACCGTCCGCTCAGGGTTTGGGTTGTGTCGATTGGCTCGCGAATTGTCGTAGTACGCGTCCACATACAACTTGGTCCCCTTCGGAACGCGAATCGGTTGGCGCGGCTGATACAGCAGCTGCCAGTTGAAATCGTACTTGGGCACGCTCAACGGAATCTCTTCACGGCCATCCGGATACACCAGGCGATAGGTCATCGACTTGCCGCGCACGTGCATGTGCGGCATGAACTCGACGAGCTGCACGTCGGCCGTGAACTCCAGTTCGAACTCCGGGCTCTTGTAGTTCGCCTCGTTCGGCGGAATCGCAAACTCCGGCCCGCCACCAACGATGCCGTACGACATCCAGCGCTTCTCCGGAGCCTTGTCCGCAACGGTGAACCCGATGAGCGGACGATCGACGACGTCTTTCCCGTTCGGCGTGTAGTGGACCTGGAATGAGATGTCGCTGCCCGCGGGAACCAGTTTGCCGGCGCCAAACGGACGATAGTCATCAGCGACACGACCAGGCACCCAGCAGTTGAATCCACCACCGGAATCCGCAGCCGCCGTACGGCCAGACGCCGTACGCGCGGGCGGTCCACCAGTTCGCGGCGGTGGTGGCGTCGCGTTCGTGTTCCGGACAGCCACACCCTCATCGTCGCGCGGCGACTCCGACCAGTTCGCGACGTAGTACTTGGCGTTGGGCCGATGCGGCTCGAAGGTGAAGCAGATGTGATGCGTCACCGCCATCTCACTCGGTTTGATTTCGAGCGAGGTGATCCAGGTGTCTTTGGTGAACCCGCTCGGAATCAGGAACGTCACCCACTCGACGACATCGTTCGGCGTGCGCGCGGGCACGCGGAACTCAGGTCCACGGACGACGATGTCGGGCTTGATCTGCCAACCGTCAGCGGGCCAATTGATCGGAGGCGGCGCGTCCTTGGGATCGCCTTCGAGCGCGCCGGTATCAGACCACTTGGCAATCGTTTCGATGTCATGTGCCGAGAGCGACCGATCGTTGGCGAACTCGCCGTGCGCCGCATCGGCAAACCATGGCGGCATCTGGCGGCTTTCGACTTTGGTCTTCATCGCGCGCGCCCACGGTCGCGCCTCGCGGAACGTCACGAGCGACATCGGTGCCATCTGTCCGGCCCGATGACACGACTGACAGTTCTTCTGGAGGATGGGCAGAACGTCTTTGTTGAACGTGACGGGAGCGCTCTGCGCCGATGTTTGCGGGTGGCTTCCGATCGAAGCTGCCGCGAGGACCAGGAACGCCGCACAACCGTAGCGGAACATAGTCCCTCCCCTGAAAAGGCGACTAAGGATACCCCGGTTCGGTCGTCAGACGCGTGTCTTCGACTGGGACGCCCATCGAGAAGTGATACAGGCTTTGCCAGCGCTCGTCTGACAACGCCAGCAGCTCGTGCACGGCATCGTCGTAGAAGCAGCCGATGCCGGTTCCTCTCGCGCCGGCGGCCTCGGCCTCGAGATACAGCACCTGCCCGATGAGCCCGCACTCCCAGTAGAGCCGACGATAGAACCACTCGCCGCGCGCCGCGAGCGACGGACCGAGACGCGCGATCATGCCG
>JBKPRH010000312.1:0-3720 GCA_046765795.1 Acidobacteriota bacterium
TCGTTGCGCCGGATCGACTCCGCTTCGACTTCGTGCACTTCAGTGCGCTGACGCGCGACGAAATTCTCAACATCGAGCACATCGTCAACACCCACATCCTGGCGAACACCGCTGTGGAAACGGCCATCAAGCCGACGCAAGAAGCGATTGCCGCCGGTGCGATGGCGCTCTTCGGCGAAAAGTACGGCGACCGAGTACGTGTCGTGTCGGTGCCTGGCTTCAGCGTGGAACTCTGCGGCGGCACGCACGTGCAGGCGACCGGCGACATCGGTCTGTTCGCCGTCATATCCGAAACCGGCGTTGCGGCTGGAACGCGGCGCATCGAAGCCATCACCGGCCTCGAATCGCTGAAGGCATTTCAGGCCGGACGCGACATCGTCAACTCGCTCGGCCAGGCGCTGAACTCGCGTCCGGAGGAGCTGCCCGCAAAGATCGCTGCGCTTCAAGAAGAGACCAAACGTCTCAACCGTGAGTTGCGGCAAACAAGAATCCAAGCAGCCGCAGGGGGGATCAGCATCTCCGCTCCATCGGCGACGGCAATTTCAGATGATGCTGTGGATGTTGCGGGCGTGAAGCTGGTCGCGCGAGAAGTCACGGGCCTTGACAAGGAGGGCCTGCGCGCCGTCGTCGACCGTGAGCGTTCGCGCATCAAGAGCGGCGTCGTGGTGCTTGCCTCGCCTGTCGATGGCAAGGTCTCCATCGTCGTCGGCGTCACGGCCGACCTTACGAAAAAAGTACCCGCGGGGCAGGTCGTCAAACGGCTGGCGCCGATTGTTGGGGGAGGCGGCGGTGGACGGCCGGATTTTGCTGAAGCGGGTGGGAAGGACCCGTCGAAAATCCGCGAAATGCTCGACGCCGCACGGGGCGTGATTGAAAAAATGGTAAGCGAAGCCTAACCGGTACCCACCGGCCAAAGCCGGCCCCTACGTACCTGCCGGCCGAAGCCGGCCTCTACGTACCCGCCGCTGAAGCTGGCCCCCCGGAATGCCGGTTAAAGCCCGGCCCTACGTGCTTCCGATAAGTGGGTCGAGTGGCACGGCTCCCCTTTTTGGCTCTCTTGAGTGTTTTGGTCGCGCCCGCCGGCGCGGACGCGCAGATTTACGTCTGGCGCGACGTCAACGGCACGCTCGTGCTTTCTGATCGAAAACTCGACGACGGCGCCATGACCTACGTCGTTCCGGAGGCACCCGGTATCCGGGCGACGACACCGATGGCCAGCGCAACGGTTCGCGAGCAGTTCGAACCGCTGATTCAGGAACACGCCTCGCGACACGCGCTTCGCGTCGAACTCGTGCGCGCTGTCATCCAGGTGGAATCCGGTTACAACCCGAGCGCCACGTCGCCCAAAGGCGCCATGGGTCTGATGCAGCTGATGCCCGCTACCGCGCGACAACTCGGCGTGCGCAACGCATACGATCCTGCGGAGAACATCCGAGGCGGCTGCGCATACCTTCGGCAGCTGCTCGATCGGTACCAGGGCAATGAAGAACTCGCGCTCGCGGCCTACAACGCGGGCTCCCAAGCCGTAGACCGTCACGGCAATGCCGTCCCGCCGTACCGGGAGACGCGCGACTACGTCAACAAGGTGAGTCGCCTCACTGACGTGCAGCGCGCCGCGCTGAAGCCGCGCATCATTTACAAGACGTTCGAAATCGTCGACGGCCGAGCCATTCCCCGTTATTCATCGCGCAAGCCAGCCACCGGATCGTACGAGATCGTCGTACAGTAATCGCATGAATTGCGTCTCGACAGCGGCCCGCGATCGGGCCCGTTGCCGCGCGCTGCTCACGGCAGCCACCGTCGTGGTGTCGTTGCTCAGCGCATTCGCGCAGAACGACGCGCTCGATGAGATGGTGCGCACCGAGCGCCGCTTCGCCGAGCGGGCGCTGGTCGTCGGCTGGAAGCAGGCGTTCCTCGAGTACTTCGCCGACAGCGCGTCGGGCTTCGAGGGCGATCAGGTGGTGCCGGCGAAAGAGCTGTTCCGCAAGATCCCGAATCCACCGAAGGACGTGCGGTTGATGTGGGAACCGCGGTATGGCGACATCGCTTCCAGTGGCGACTTCGGATATCTGACTGGTCCAGTCCGCCGAATCAACCCAGCGATCAACGGGGGTCAACCGCAGCATTCGATCTACGCATCCGTGTGGAAGCGTCAGACCGACGGGTCGTTCCGCGTCGTCATGGACATGGGCCTTCCGACGCCGGCGGCAGTGATGTTTCCTCCTGGCTTTACGCGCGCGCCGCAAATGGCGCGATATGCGCGCAGCACAACGGTCCAGTCTGCCGTGAAATCGTTGCACGACACCGATGCTGCGCTGACCAACGCGGCTCGCCGCGGCCAGTCGGACGCGTATCGCGGTCATCTTGCCGAAGGCGCGCGGCTCCATCGTCCCGGTGTGATGCCGATTGTTGGTGAGCAGGCGATTGTCGCGTGGCTCGCCGATCAGCCGCGCTATACGGCTGGAGAGTCGAAGTTTGCTGAGACGTCGACGGCGGGCGACCTCGGTTACACCTACGGCACATATACGTTGGAGGGTACTCAAAGCTCGCACGGCTTCTATGTGCGTGTCTGGTCGCGCGGGCGTGACGGTGTCTGGCGCGTCGCCCTCGATGTTCTTCAATAACGGCGCGTGCGAAAGGACGCGGCCTGCTCTGGGTAGGACGGGGCCTTTGGGACCCGTCGCCGACAGGTATAATTACTTTTTCCTGTAGCGAGGATCAGTGGCCAAACGTACGAAGTCCGCCCTCAAGGCAAATCGGCAGAATATCAAGCGGCGAGAGCACAATCGGCAGATGCGCTCGAAACTGCGCTCGGCGTTGAAAGCGATCCGCGTCTCGCTCGACGCGAAGGACCTTTCGGGCGCCAAGGCCGCGCTCAACCAAACGGTCTCCATCGTGGATAAGATGGCCACCAAGGGCATCATCCACCGCAACACCGCAGGACGGTACAAGTCGCGCCTCTCAGCGCGGATGTCGAAGGCCACGGCCTAGTGGCCGGTCTCCTGCAGCGGCTCCTTACGCGCTCAGGAATCCTGCCGGTCCTTCGCGGTCAGTGGCGAGCCGACCAGGCGGCGGCTTCAGACAAGCTGGAGAAGCGCCTCGAAAAGCATCTCGCTCAGCTGAGAAGCGATATCGCGCGTCTCTCGACCGAACTGACGAAGCGGATGCCGCAGCCCGAGTCGGTGACCAACTCCGCCGAGCGTGTTGCGACGATCGAACGCGACGTCCGTTTGGTTCGTGAAACGCTGTCGCGCGACATCGCGCACAGGCGCAACAATGTCGATTACACCGCGCAATTTGCTGCGCCCGGCATTGCCGCGCACGTACGGAATGCGATCGCCGGCGCCCAGGTGCACACCGACCCAAGTGTCCATATTGTTGTCAATGATCTGTTGCCGCGGGATACCTATCGGGCGATGACCGACGGCATTCCGCCACCGATCTTCTTCTCCCAGAAAGACGATACGAAACAGAACCTGCGGCTCTCTGGTGTACACATTGCGCCGGAGTTGACCATCCAGATGCTCACGTTTCTGGAAAACGTGCTGATCCCGCGGATGATGGTTCCCGCTCTGCTGGACAAGTTGACGCCCCACATCCGCGACTTCTACATCCGGGAATACGGTCCCGAGCGCGGCCCTGCACTGGCGGCGATTCCGCACGAGGCGACGCGCGGCCGCCTGATGCTGCGCCGACCGGGCTATCACCTCGATCCGCACC
>JBKPRH010000313.1:0-6112 GCA_046765795.1 Acidobacteriota bacterium
CTGTGCTAACTCGTCGGCAGCGTCAGATGTGTATAAGAGACAGGCGTTGAAGGGCGTGATGACGTGGGATGGCAAGAACGTCTCGCGGTTCGACAAAGAGACGGACCTCGCGAACAAGGCCTGTCAGTCGATTTTCACCGACAGTCAGGGGCGCGTGTGGCTCGGTCTGCTGACCGCCGGTGCCGCGGTGTACGAGTCGGGGAAGTTTCGTTTCTTCGGGCCGCGCGAAGGACTACCGCGCGGGATCGTGCTCGCGATCACCGAGGACCGGCGTGGCGGAGTCTGGCTCAGTACGACGTCCGGCGTCAGCCGTTTCCAGAACGGCAGGCTCACCTCCATCACACACGAGAATGCGCCGATCGCCGATCTCGTGCCCGTTCTCATCGAAGACGCCGAAGGCTACATGTGGGTGGGTGTGAATTCCGGCGCGGCCGTGATTCGTTTCGATCCCGCTGAAGTCGACAAAGTGGCCGCGAACCCGTCGCACCAGCTCGAATACGCGCTCTACGACGAGACGGATGGCATGCAACAGGGCTCGCAGACGTGGCAGGCCGGAGTGGGCGGCGTGCGCGGCAACGACGGGCGCCTGTGGGTCGCCACTGGTCTCGGCATGGCGGTGATTGATCCGCGTCAACTGCCCACGAGTCGCCGTCCGATGTCGCCGCGCATCGAGAGCGTGACCGCCGACGGCCGTCCGATTACGCCGGCACGCGATCTCTCACTGCCCTCTGGCACGTCCACCCTGCGGATCGAATACGGATCCGCGAACCTCACCTCGGCGGCGAAGCTGCGATTCCGCTACATGCTCGAGGGCGTCAACGACGAGTGGGTGTATGCGGGGAACGCGCGTGAGGCCACCTTTACGAACGTGCCGTCCGGAAACTATTTGTTCCGCGTCAGCACGACAGCCAACGGCGAGTGGACGGAGGCGGCGCGATGGGCGTTCTCGGTGTCGCCGCCCTTCTATCGTACGCCGCGCTTTATCACGTTGGCGATCGTCGGCACTGTGCTGCTGCTCGCGGCGGCGTGGTATCTCCGGCTGCGCGCCGTGCGCAATCAATACGCGCTGGTGTTTGCTGAACGCGCCAGAGTCAGTCGTGAGATTCACGACACGCTGCTGCAGAGTCTGGCGGCGATTGGCGTTGAACTCGAAACCATCGCCACCGAGCTCGATGAGTCGCAGTCGCCGGCGCGCGACGGGTTACGCCGGCTTCGTCGTCAGGTTGGCCACTGCCTCCGCGAAGCGCGCGAATCGATCCTCGAGCTGCGCAACACCTCGATGAGACCGCGTGCGCTGGTGGACTCGCTGCGTGAGCTGGCCGAGCACACGACACGCTCGAAAGGCGTCGTCACGGAGTTCACGATGACCGGCCGTCCGCAGTCATCGTCTGCTGACGCCGAGATGCAGCTGCTGCGCATCGCGCAAGAGTCCGTGAACAATGCCGTACGCCACGGTCGCGCGACAGTGGTGCGGATTGCCCTGACCTTCGAAGACGACCGCATTCGGCTGCGGATCTCCGACGACGGTCGCGGCTTCGTGCCGGATGAGCATGAAGCGGCCACCACCACGGGCCAACATCTGGGTCTGCTCACGATGCGCGAACGCGCGGCGCGTGTGCGTGGTCGTCTCGATATCATCAGCAGTCCTGGTCGTGGTACGACGATCGAGACCTCGGTTCCTGTAATGGCCGAATAAACATGCCGACAGCATCTACCGCCATTCGCGTGCTCTGCGCTGACGATCACCGCCTCATGCGCGAAGGCATCGCCCGCATCGTCGGCGTGCAGCCGGACATGACCGTCGTGGCGCAGGCCAGCGACGGCGAACAAGCCGTCGCACAATTTTTGAAGTATCGGCCCGACGTCACGCTGATGGATCTCGAGATGCCGACGATGACCGGCGTGCAGGCCATCCAGGCGATACGCGGTCACCAGCCTGACGCGCGCATCGTCGTGCTGACGATGTACCACGGTGATGAAGACATTCACCGGGCGATTGCCGCGGGCGCGATGGGGTATCTCCTGAAGGACACGCTGCCCGACGATCTGATTCGGGTGATCCGCGAAGTGCACTCGGGCCGCCGGGCCATTCCTCCGGAAATCGCGGCCGTTCTCGAGCAACGCGCCAGTCAGCCGACGCTGACGTTCCGCGAGTCGCAGGTCCTCGAGTTACTGGCGACGGGGAAGCGAAACAAGGAAATCGCTGCCGCACTGGGCATCAGCGGCGACACGGCCAGTGCCCACATCAAGAGCATCTTCCAGAAATTCAACGTGCACGATCGCACCGCCGCCCTGGCGGAGGCACTGCGCCGCGGCATCATACACATTCGATGAATTGACGATGGACGATTGACGATTGACGGATTGGAGTAATTGCCGTCTCTGAGGTGGCTGGCCCAATTCGTCAATGTGTAAATCGTCAATCGAAAATCCACGCCCCCTCCCATCCCCCCCAATCAGGGGATGTCGGGCCGCGCCCTCAACGTGCATCATTGGGCGCCCAAAACATCGATGACACCCGCAACGGTCTGGGAGACGCCATGACCAGCTCTCGAGCGCGTAGTGCCATGACGTGGGGCGGGAACGGGGTGACCACCGCGGTCGGCATTGCGATCGTCGCGATGTGCGCGCTGACCGTATTGCCCGCGGAGCAAGCGGCACCGCCGGCCCCCGCACGCGCGGCGCTTGCCGCGCAGGACTACATCGATATTCAGCAGTTGGTCCGCAAGTACGCCTGGGCGCTCGATGGCGGCGACAACTACGGCTACGGCTATGCCGACCTGTTCACGCCGGATGGTGTGTTTGTCGGGATGAACCAGGGTCCGGACGGGCGGTCGTATCAAGGCCGCGACGTCCTGGCCGCGCTGGCCCGCACGCCGAGAGGCGGTCCGAACCATCAGCGTCATTTCACGATGAATCACGTGATCGCGCCCGCCCCTCGACAGGGATCGGGGCAGGTTGAGAGTGCGACGGGCCGCGTCTACGTCGTGATGCTCGACGTCGGCGTCGTCGGAACGCCGAACGGGGTGAACCACGGCGGCCATTACGAGGACGTCTACGAGAAGACGAACGTCGGTTGGCGGTTCAAGAAACGGACGTACTGGGAATCGAAGGTGGACACATGGCCCTCGAAGTAGTGTCCGGCGTCAGCCGGACCCGAGCCGTGATCGTGGTTGCCCTTGTCGCCTCTGTGCTCGTCGCGGGCGCAATCGTGCGGGCGCAGCAGCGAAGCTCGGCGGCGACTCCCGCGCTCACGCCACAGGACTACATCGACATCCAGCAACTGGTGTCGAGTTATCCGTACGGCCTCGACGGCAATACCGACAACGGTGCCACCTACGCCAATCTGTTCGCGCCCGGTGCGGTGTTCGGCCGGCCGCGCACGGAAGGGCGCGACAACCTGGCGGCGCTCGCGAACACGCAGCCGCGCGGCGCCAACTACGTTCGGCACTTCATCACCAACCACGTCATCGAGCCCGCTCCTGGCGGCGCGATTGGCCGTGAGTACGCCGTGATCATCGACATCGGTGAGAACGGCAATCCCGGACGCATCGCGCTGGGCGGGCGCTATGACGACGAGTATGTGAAAACGCCGCAAGGCTGGAAGTTCAAGACCCGCACGTTCACGCCATCGCGTGTCGATGTGCAGCCTCCGCCAGCCAGTGGGGCAGGTCGCGGAGCGGGTCGTGGCGGCCTGGAATCCGGCCGTGGCGGCCCGGAATCCGGCCGTGGCCAGCAGTGATCGAGGAACGTTGATGCGTATTGCTTGTCTCTTGTCGGTCACCACGCTGCTCGCAGTACTGGCTTCGCCAGTCTTGTCCGCGCAGGGCACGCTGACTCCGCAGGATCGCGCCGAGATTCAGGACCTCAGCGCGAAATACGCGCGCATGCTCGGTTCGTGCGCCGCGGAGGAATATGCCGATCTCTTCGCGCCTGACACCGGCTACTTCGCGAGCAACATCCGTGGCGAGGTCGTTGGCCGCGAACGTTTGATCGCTCTGGTTCGTAGTGAACGCCATTGCGTCGCTCCTTCGCCGCAGGCGAGTGGTAACGCGAACGCGGCGCCCCGGCCCGTGCCAACGGTTTCCATCGAAATGTCGTCAACAGGACCGATCGGTCGCGCCGATCTCGGCGAGAAGGTCGGGCGATACGACGACGAGTACGTGAAGACCGCGAAGGGATGGCGATTCAAATCGCGCACGGTGATGACCGCGCAGGAGCTCGCCGCGGGCTTGACGGTGCAGGATGTGCGCGCCATTCGGCGGCTGGCCGGCACCGACCTCGGACAGTTCGACGACGTGTATGTCGCGGGCGCGGATGGAGTGAAACGGTTCAGAACGTCAGGCGTGGCAATGGGGTTGTCGCAGGAGGGCGTGACGGGGCGCGCGTTCCTTAAAAAGAACGGCGGGCATTACGACGACGTGTATGTGAAGACACCAGAAGGCGGTTGGCGCTTCAAGTCGCGGGTGTACGTGGCTGATGCTCAGTAAGGGTTGGAGGATACGAATGTCGCGATTTGCGCGAGTAGCGTTGATGTTCGGGTTTGTCGCGTTGGTGCCGGTCATGGCCCACGCTCAGGCGTCGATTGCCGGCGTCGTTCGGGATGCGTCCGGCGGCGTGCTGCCGGGTGTGACGGTGGAAGCGACCAGTCCGGTCCTGATCGAGAAGGTCCGCACGGTCGTCACCGACGGAAGCGGCCAATACCGAATCATCGATCTTCGTCCCGGCACATACGCTG
Source organism: Acidobacteriota bacterium (assembly GCA_046765795.1). Lineage (GTDB taxonomy): Bacteria > Acidobacteriota > Vicinamibacteria > Vicinamibacterales > UBA2999 > Gp6-AA40. The sequence goes on from JBKPRH010000313.1 coordinate 4,739, forward strand.
TCACGTTCACGCTCACCGGATTCTCGCCTGTCCGACGAGAAGCCATCGAGTTGACCGGGTCGTTCATCGCGACCATCGACGTCGACCTGAAGGTCGGCTCGGTGCAAGAGACGGTCACCGTCACCGGCGAATCGCCCATCGTCGATATTCAGCGCACGACGCAGCAGCGCGTGTTCGATCAGCAGGTCATCGAAGCGATTCCCGCCGGCCGCAGTCACATCAACATGGTTGTGCTGATCCCCGGACTGGCGGCGACACAGCCGGGACGCGGCGCGCTGGCCGACGTCGGCGGCACAAACAACCTGCAGAACACGCAGTTCTCGATTCACGGCGGCCGCACGAGCGACACGCGACTGCAGCTCGATGGTGTGCGACTGGGCAACGTCCTGTCGCCCGGTGAGTTCTCGAACTTTGTTCCCGATACCAGCGCGACGCAGGAAGTCGCCGTCGATTACGCGGCGGTGACGGCGGAACAGCCGTTCGGCGGCATCCGCATCGATATCATCCCGCGTGAAGGCGGCAACACGGTCCGTGGGACGGTGTTTGCGACCGGTGTGACGTCGGCGTGGCAGACGAGCAACCTGACCGACGATCTGCGCAACCGCGGTCTGCCCCAGCCGAACGAGATGAAGAAGGCCTACGACGTCAACCCTGGAGTCGGCGGTCCGATTCTGCGCGAGAAGCTCTGGTTCTACACCTCGGCGCGGTGGCAGACGAATCAGAACTACATCGCCGGCCTGTACTACAACAAGAACGAAGGCGATCCGACGAAGTGGCTGTACGAGGAAGACCGCAGCCAGCGCGGCTTCTTCTCGCTAGAGCAGAACGGCATCAACACGCGCCTGACGTGGCAGGCCGCACAGAAGCACAAGCTGGCGATTTACTACGACAACCAGTCGCGCATCTGGGATGACACGCGCGCAGGTGTATCGCCGGAATCGGCAGTGGCGTATCGGTTCCCCGTGCTCAATCTCGCGCAGACCAGCTGGACGAGCCCCTTGACCAACAAGCTGCTCGTCGAGGTCCGCTACGCGCATCGCGGCGAGGCCTTTGGCAATCAGTTCCCGGAAGAGGGCTCGGTCTATCGCGACATGGTGCCGGTGCTCGAGCAGTCCACCAACTTCTTCTATCGCGGCAAGGGTGGCGACGGTGGCATCAGCGGAACGTTCGGGTACTCGAGCCAGAAGATCAACACGGCGGTCACGTCGTTGTCCTATGTGACGGGCTCGCACTCGTTCAAGGTCGGATTCAGCGACACGTGGGCCAGTACCGTGAGCACAACCGAGTCGAACTCGAAGTACATGATGTATCGCTTCAACCTCGGCGTCCCCAACCAGCTGACGATGTACGGGGTGCCGCTGCGTGGCGAGTCGC
>JBKPRH010000314.1:0-14307 GCA_046765795.1 Acidobacteriota bacterium
GCGCCGGTGTCGCGCGAATCGACACGCTCGTCACCACGCACTTTCACGCCGATCACGCCGGCGGCGTCGTCGAGCTATCTCAGTTGTTACCAATCGCGAGCTTCGTCGATCACGGCGCGGTGAACCCGGAGGCCGAGACCAACGTTAAGGGCACGCTCGATGTCTTCGCACGCTATGCCGCAGTGCGCGCGAAGGGCCGCCATACCACGGCCAGACCCGGCGAACGTCTACGCGCCGATGGCTTTGACGCCGTCGTCGTGAGCTCCGATGGCCGGACGATCAGCAGGCCGCTGGCTAAGGCCACGGGGCGGAACCCAGCGTGCGCAGCGGCGCTGCCGCCGCAGGAAATCTATGAGAATCCGCGCTCGGTGGGGTTTCTGCTGTCGTTCGGCCGGTTCACGTTTCTCGACCTTGGCGACCTGACCGGCGCGCCGCTCTTCGCGCTGGCGTGTCCCGACGATCTCCTCGGCCACGTCGACGTCTATCTCGTGGCCCATCACGGCGGCCCCGATGCCGCCGATCCTGCGACGTTGAGTGCCTTCACGCCCCGCGTGGCCATCCTCAACAACGGCCGAACCAAGGGCGGTGGCGCGCCGACGTTCGCGGAGCTGCACCGGGCATCAGAGGCTGGCCCCTCCCGCCTGGCCGACGTCTGGCAGCTCCATCGATCCTCGAATCAGGGCGCGCAGAACTTCGCCGACGGCCGCATCGCGAATCTGGACGAATCGACTGCACACTGGCTGAAGCTGAGCGCAAGCGACGACGGATCGTTCAGCGTGACCAACAGTCGGACTGGCGAGACCAAGACCTATCCCGTTCGCTGACGCGACTCGAGCCAGATATCGGTCAGCATCGCGATCGGCCCGACGATGAACAGCGCGTAGAAGGGCGCGTAGAGGACTTGATTCAGCCGCAGGACCATCTCGACGAACGCGACTAGGAAGACGACGACGCACTGCCAGAACTTCGATCGAACTGTCGTCTTCGGGTCGGTGACCATGAAGAAGATGAACAGCTGATACATCGGTCCCGTGATCGGAGCCACGGTCGCGCTCCATGCGTTACCCGTGATCAGACTCGTCACCCACGAGAAGAACAGAAACGACACGACGTAGGTCGCCGAGATGTGGGCCCGGCCTACTCGCCAGACGATCACCGAGCCGAGCACCCAGATGATGATCATCGGCGCGAGGACATTGCCCCACTGAATGCTCAGCACCGTGACCGTCGCCGGCGCCAGGAATGCAGCGGCGCTGACGCCGAAGTTCGTCGGGTTCCAGATGTGACGGCCCTTCACCCGCAGCACGTATTTCGACGTGATCGAGACGAGGCTGACCAGGAAATACGGCCAGAGCAGCGGCGACCGCACGAGGATGCCAGCACTGATCCCGCTGATGTAGGCGCTGGCCGGATGCGGCCACTTGCCGTACGTGACGCGGCCCATGATCAGCTCGGCGCCGATCGCGGTTCCGATGGCCAGCGCGGTCGTGTACCAGGCCTCGAGGATCCCGTAGGACAGATGCGCGCAGATCAGGTTGCTCGTGATGAGCAGCGGCGGCAGATACCGATTGTCGAGCGCGTGAAACCGGCGTCGCGCGGTCGCCGTCCGCTCTTGAACCAGCGCCCCTCGACTTTGCTCGGGGCGGGCCGGCGCATTAGTGGACATCGGGTTTGCCCTGACCAGAGTTGGAGAGCTCCTTGACGTGATGCAGTGTGTCAACGGCTGGGTGTTCGATGGTCTGCGCCTGGCCGGAGGGCCAGCGAATCAGGACGCGATCGACGGCGTTCGCATCGCCCAGGCCGTAATGCAAGCGGCGCTGATTCTGCGCGCTGAAGCCGCTCGCGGCGGTGACCTGCTGCACCTGCTTACGATTCTTCCACTGCAATTCCACCTGCGCGCCAATCGCGCTCCGATTGCCCGTCGTCCCCTCGAGCTCGAATTGAATCCAGTGCCGTCCTGGAGCAACGGTGTTCTTGTAGATCAGCAGCGGCCCCTTCTGATTGGCGACGATCACGTCGAGGACACCGCGATTGCCGAGATCCGCGAGCGCCACGGCGCGGCCATCGTAGGTGTCACGCGCGCCGACCACCTGCGCGACATCGGTGAACCTGCCAAGCCCGTCATTCAGCCACACGCGCTTGCGCTGATACCCAGAGAGACTGCGCCCCTTCATCGCCGGCCAGTTGGTCGCATCGCCGATGATCTGACTGTGGCCGACCGCGATCACAGCGAAGTCATACCAATAGCTACTGCGCTCGCCCGCTGATACGTAGCCGTTGGTGAGATAGAGATCCTGCGCGCCGTCGTTGTTCAGGTCGCCAAACTGCGCGCCCCAGCTCCACCCGCCGTAATCGACGCCCATGCTCGAGGCCAGGTTCTCGTACTCGGCGCTATCGCCCTTCGGCACCCACAGGTCGTTGCCCTGCACCAGCACACCGGCTTCGGAGATGTTGGTCTTGTAGATCGCCAGGCGGCCATCGTTGAACACATCGCCGATAGAGGCATTCATGCCGCTCTTCGGCGAGCGTCCGACGCCGCTCGTTTGCGCAACGTCGACGAAGCGCTTGCCTCCCTCGTTCGCGAACAGCTCCGACACACCGTAGTCGTTCGACAGAAACAGATCTGGATAGCCCGTTCCGCGGAAATCACCGGCAATGACGGCGAGGGTCCAACGGCGGCTGGTGATGCCGAGCGCTGCGGCCGTGTCCTCGAAGGTGCCGTCGCCGCGATTGTGCAGCAGGTACTTACGCCCGCCGTTGGTCGCGTACTCGAAGCTCTCTGGCATGATCTTCGTCGTCTCGAGCTTCCAGAGATTGATGTCGTCGGCCCAATAGCCGGCGAGAAAGAGATCGAGACGGCCGTCGCGGTCGTAGTCGAGCCAGGTCGCGCTGTTCGCGTTCACCCACCTGGGCAGACCCGCGTGCTCGCCGACTGCGATGAAGCGCTTCCCCTGATCGTTGTGAAAAAGCTCAGGCCGGCCGTAGCGATACAGGAACAGATCGTCCCAACCGTCGTTGTCGTAGTCGCCCCACACCGCGCCCATCGACACGCCGGTATCACTCCGATTGACGTCGGCAACACCCATCTCCGCCGCGACATCGACAAACGTGCCGTCGCCCTTGTTGCGATACAGGCGATTGAGACTGCCCTCGCCGCTATTGGCGACGTAGAAGTCCTGCCACCCGTCACGATCGAAGTCGGCGACAGCAACCGCGGCGCCCATCGACGCCACCTGCGGCATGATGTGCGCGAGGCGACTGTCGAACGTCGGGCCCTGGTGCACGAAGTCCACGCCGAGCGCTTTCGCGGACTCTTCGAGCTTGAATCCAAAACGTGCATCGGCTGGCGCCCCGCCTGTACTCTCGTGCGCCATCGCGGTCGCGTGCGAGTTCAACACGCGAATAGCAACGAGCGACGACACCAGCACGATCGTCCACACGAACCAGGCAATCCGCTGTCGTTTATCCGATGTCAATGCTCAGCTCTTGGTGGGCCTAACAGTCATAATCACACATCGGGAGTCGCTTCAGGCCCATAGTGCTTTCAGACTAAGCCAACAGACTATGCTGAACCTTGACGTCCGCTCCGCGAGTGATTCTGATCGTCACACCGTCATCGGCGTAATCACGCTCGCGTTCGCAACCGATCCGATGGCCCGATGGGCCTTTCCCGATCCCGCCACGTATCTCGCCGTGATGCCGCAAATCGCTGCCGCGTTTGGCGGCAATGGATTTCCGCTCGGCAGCGCGCATCTCATCGACGGCGGAATGGGCGCAGCGATGTGGCTGCCGCCCGGTGTAGCTCCGGATAACGACACGCTGGGGGCGCTCACAGATACGCATGCACCAAAGGATCGCATCGGAGACATGATGCAGGTCTTCGAGCAGATGGACCGCTACCATCCTCCAGACCCGTGCTGGTATCTGCCGCTGATTGGTGTGGACCCTGCGCATCAGGGACGTGGATGCGGATCGGCGTTGCTGCAATACGCACTCGCACGGTGCGATCGCGACGGTGTTCCGGCGTACCTGGAATCCTCCAACCCGCGGAACGTGTCGTTGTACGAGCGGCATGGATTCGTGGCAATCGGGAAGATCCAGGCGGGATCATCGCCGACGATGTTGCCGATGCTGCGGCATCCGCGCTGAATGAACCAATCTGAGGGACTCAAGGGCGCGACAAGCCTCTGACAAACGCACGAGGCGTCACGAAGCGCGTATGGTACTCGACCCAGTCTTCAGGATGACGCTGGTAGATCGGATCGTGCGCGAGCGTCAGGCTCGGTGTGCCCGCGCCATAGTCCGGCCGATCGTGTGACGGCAGTGGCAGCACTGTCTCGGAGTAGCCAGTGTTGTAGTCGCCGTCCTTTTCCCAGCCGTCCCCAATCAGTACGAAGTCGCGCCGCCACCCGGCCGGGGGCGGCTGCTGCTCCGCAAACCGCAGTCGCAGCTCGTCGCCGGCGTTCATGATCACGTATCGATCGTCAACGCTCGCGAGCAACGGATTCACATCGCCGAACCGCGTGTAGTAGCCGACGAGATCGCGCCAGCGCTGCGTCGTATTCGCGAGCCGCTCGTAGATCGGTGTCTCCGGCGCATCGCCGCGCGGTGACGTGGTCTGTGAGTATCCGCGGAAGGCCAGTTCAGCGCTGGAGGCCTGCACGCGCGTGGTCCTGATCTGGCGCGCACTTCGCTCGGACACGCCCAGCATGTCCCAATAGATCTCGAGGTTCGTCCGCAATCTCAGCCGATCGGCCTGTGTCGGCACGCGCGCGAGATCCACGAGCATCGTCTTGTTCTTGCCGGCTGGGAATCCAAGATCCGGATTCACGGTGACCCACTGTCCGGCAACTCTCGCCTCGAGCGCGAGACCGCTTGGTGTGACGTGCCCACCTTGCCCGATGGCGACGTTGATGCTGCTGTCGGTTGGATAGATCCAGCCGCTCGCGACAAGCGTAGTGTCCACCTTTAGGCGGACCTCAGGGACCTCAAACTCGACAAAGTGCTCCTTCGCAATCCCTTGATACGCTCCACGCTCGAACGTCGCGAGATAGTGCCCATCGCGGCGAGTCACCAGATCGGTCACATCCTTCCCGTGGTCATCCCACGCGTGCACGACCGGCGTGACGGCACCCATCAGGTTCACGGCAAGCGACGGCGGATGCGACGGCGAGAATCGCTCATCAACGAACACTTCGGTGTCCGCAGGATGATCGACGACGAGCAGTGACACGTAGTCGAAGAAGTGCGTCTCCCACAGCTCCGCAGTGATGCGAACGTCGTACGTGCCGTTGCGAGGCACGAGCTGCTCGCCCGCAATCCGCACCCAGTCTTCGGTCTGCGTCACACCAGCGGTGTCCTGTGCGTTGATGCGCAGGCCAAGCGGCGATCGCCACAGGAAGTCCGTGACAAATCCCATGCGGCTGCCGTCCCACGCAAACACCCACGGGCACGAGCCCTTCAACCGCTGCTCCGCCACAATCGCATCGTCAACGCCGCCGCGGAATTCGGCCTGTGCGACCCCATTCGGCCAGACGATGCGCGCGACATCGATCGCGGTGTGCGTGCCGAGACCAAAGTGCAACGGCGCACCGGTGAGCACCTGTGTCTGCACGAGTAATCCCGATCGGACCTGGATGTCGCCACCGACGCCAAACGAGTTGATGCGCTGGTCGCCAGCGTTCTGTTGGGCGCGCGGGCGGATCACCTTCCAGTGATACCCTGCCGTGTCCTTGCCAAGCCATCGCGTCGGGCGGCCACTCGCGACGCCAACGAGATCGAGCATACCGTCCGAGTTCAGATCGACGACCGAGAACACATCGCCGCCCGGTGCTGCCGCACCGAGCGGTTGCAATTGGTGACTGCCGTCGGCGAGCCAGATCCGCGTCTGCCCACCTCCCGACCCGATCAGATCGAGCGCACCGTTGTTATCGAGATCGGCGGCGACCAGGCGATGGCTTCCCGGCGAGGCGCCGGCAAGACCATCCCAGCGCGCGACCTCGCGCGTGACCCACATCTCGCCGGGCTTCGACGTCATGCGGACCACGCCCATCGTGTCGAGTGTGACAACGTCAATCGCGCCATCCGCATCGATGTCGGCGACGGCCACCGACACAACATTCGTTGGCCCGGCCAGATCGGCAACACGAGCGAACATCCCGTTCTGACGGTTGATGTAAATATGCAGGTTGCCGGACGCGTCGACGAAGACCGCATCAGGATCGGCATCACGATCCAGATCGGCCCAAGCGAACGCGCGCGCGTTGAATGTGCCCGCGAATGGTTGCTGCGCCTGCCACGTGCCATTGCCGTTGTTCCGCAACACGACCGGCGCACCTTCGCGAACGCCGACGACCAGATCGAGGTCGCCATCCATCTCGACGTCAGCCGGCCATGCGCTCACACAGTCGTAGGTAGGAAACGTCCCGGTGTACGCACGAGCGGTGACGTCGGCGAACGTTCCGTCTTCGTTCTGCAGCAGTAGCGACACACCGCCGGAACCGCACAAGGCGAGATCGGTTCGGAAGTCGTGATTCCAATCGAGCGGCACGATCGAATCGCGCGTCGATGGAACACTCCCAGGGGCTTTCCCCACCGGGAGCGACCATGTGCCGGGCGCACCGTCGATCCTTCGAGCGTTGGCAGCATCGGCGCCTACGAGCGCAGCAGTCCCCTCAACGTTCAGAGGGAATGCCATCGCGACCGTCATCTGCTGGCCGCCTGCCGCACCAATCGGCTCCGCCGTAAACGTCAGTGAGGTGTCCGGCACCGACGGCGTTGACGGAGGTGACGCGAGCACCAGGAAGCGATCGAAGGGCTCGGCAATCAGTTCTGCCGGCGTCCTCACCGCCATCAGGCTTTCCGAAAATGCCGGCACCGGCGCCAGCACATTCCTGAGGATCGTCGTCGCACGCGGGGCGTCATCGAAGTTGCCGTCGGTCGCGGCTTTCTGCACGACCGCGAATTGCTGCCTCGCCTGCTCTGGCCACGACGCCGAGTCGCGGCCGATCGCCTCGACAGACTCGCGAAGCCGTTGGGCGTCGCGCAACTTCGCTGCGAGCCGCGCACGCTCGAGTTGAATCGCAATGTTCGTTGGCGCTCGCATCGCCAGCTCGTCGAGCAACATTTGCGATTCTTTGTCGGCCTCCGGAGTGTTCAGTCGCGACAGTTCCTCGGCCAGCGCAAAACGCGCGCGAAGACCACGTGTGTCGAGGTTGACCGCTCGGCGCAAGCCGGCAATGCCTTCATCCAGTCGTCCCCGCGCCGTCTCCATGCGCGCGGCGAGCAACGCCATGTCACTGTTGCCCGGCTCGAGCGACAGCGCACGTTGGATCGGCTCCGCGGCCGCGTCCAACTCACCCAACCGCATCTGTGTCAGTCCGAGGTTGGCCCACGACGCCGGCTCACGCGGTACCAGCGTCGTCGCGCTGGTGAACTGTTGACGCGCGTCGTCGAGCAGACCGACCTCGAGCGCGGCCAGGCCGTGATAGAAGGCACGCGTCGTCTGCTCGTAGGTGTCCGTTCCCGGCTCCGGAAGCGATTGCCGTCGCGTATAGATCACGACGCCGATCGCGAGAACCGCGATGACGACAATGGCAACGATCCAGGGAGTCCGTTTAGTCGAGGCCAAGGTGCAGCTGACGCTCGAGCTCCGCGAAGCGCCGCTCCTCGGATGGTACCGGACGCAGGAGCGAAACGCCGATCGCGACGATGAACGAGAGCGGAATCGTTACGATGCCCGGATTACGCAGCGGGAACCAGGCTTCGGCGTGCTTGAGAATGTCGAGCTGAATCGTCGGCGACAGATAGATCAACAGCAGTGTCGACACGGTCCCGGTGATCATGCTGACCTGCGCGCCCGCCGTCGTCAGCCGCTTCCAGAAGATCGACAGCACCAGCGCGGGGAAATTCGCGCTGGCGGCAATGGCGAATGCGAGACCGACCATGTAGGCGACGTTCTGTCCCTTGAACGTGATGCCGAGCACGATCGACACGATGGCGAGAAGAATCGTCGCCCCGCGTGCGACGAGGAACTGCTCGCGCTCACTGGCATGCGCACCGCGAATCACGTTCACCCACAAGTCATGCGACAGCGTGGCCGCGCCCGAGAGCGTCAGACCTGCAACGACGGCGAGGATGGTCGCGAAAGCAACCGCGGCGATGAAGCCGAGAAATGGCGTGCCTCCGACCACTTCAGCCAGCAGCGGCGCGGCCATGTTGCCGCCCGCATCGACCTTGGTGATCGCCTCGCGGCCAACGATGACCATCGCCCCGAAGCCGAGGATGAATGTGAGCAGATAGAAGAACCCGATGAATGCCGTCGCGTAGCCGACTGACGTGCGCGCCGTCTTCGCGTCGGGCACCGTGTAGAACCGCATCAGAATGTGCGGGAGGCCTGCGGTGCCAAGCATCAGCGCGAGGCCGAGTGAGATCGCGTCGATCGGATCGTTGACCTGCCGTCCGGGCGCAAGGACGCCTGGGCCGTAGGTCGCGGACGCCTGCTCGAAGAGCGCCAGCGGATTGAAGCTGAATCGCATGAGCACAAGGCCCGCGAGAATCGTCGCGCCCCCGAGCAGCAGCACCGCTTTCACGATCTGCACCCACGTCGTGGCAATCATGCCGCCGAAGAGCACGTAGGCCAGCATCACCACACCGACGATGACGACTGCCGCTTCGTACGGCAGGCCGAACAACAGCCGGATCAGGTTGCCGGCACCCACCATCTGCGCGATGAGATAGAACGCGATCACGGCCAACGCGCCAATCGCCGCGGCAATGCGAATCGGCGTTTGTCGCAGTCGCGTGGCGACGACATCGGCGAACGTATAGCGGCCCAGGTTCCTCAACGGTTCAGCGATCAGGAACATCACGATCGGCCAGCCGACGAGGAAGCCAATCGAATAGATCAAGCCATCGAATCCCGACACCGCCACCAGACCCGCGATGCCGAGAAAGCTCGCCGCGCTCATGTAGTCGCCGGCCAGTGCGAGGCCGTTCTGGAACGCAGTGACGCTGCGGCCTGCGGCGTAGAAATGATCAGCGGTGCGCGTCCGACGCGAGGCCCAGACGGTAATGCCGAGCGATAGGACGATGAACAATCCGAAGAACGCGATCGCCGTCAGGTTGGGTTCGCCGATTGCCGACGTCATGACCTGAGGCCCCGCAGCGAGGCGTCATAGTGCGTGTTCGCCCATCGGACGTAGATCCACGTCAGCACCCATGCCGCAACGATCACGAGCACACCCAGCAGCATGCCGATGCTGAGGCCTGGAATGAGTGGCGTGCCGAGGAGTGGCTTGTTGAAGGCGACGAGAAGGATGAAGCCGAAGTAAACCACCATCATCGCGGTGGTGAGGAGGATCGCCATCCGCCAGCGTGCGGCGGAGACAGCTTCGAGCGCGGGATCGACTGTCTGAGTGGGGTTAGACATGTGAGGCCAAAGGATACTTTGGCCTCACGTGTCACGCGTACTTACTTTTCGGGTCTTTCGTCCGGCGCACCCGTGCCCGACGAACCGACGAACAACTTCTTGCCATCCGGGAACGTGATGTCGCGGCCGTTGGCGCGATTCGCGCCGTCCTTGGCCTGGAAGCCTTCGACGAGGATCTCGGTGCCCTCGGTCAGCGACTTCTTGTTCCAGCCGCGGCGCAGCAACGCGTTCGGCGCGCCACCCTCGACCATCCAGCGCTCGACCTTACCGGTCTGTGGATCCTTCACATCGATGTGGATCCAGGAGTGCGGGTTGATCCATTCCATCTTCACGACCGTGCCCCGCAGCTTGACCGGGCGCTTCGCGTCGAACTCCGCCGCGAATGAATGGTGCGCGGACACCTGCACAGCGGCCACCGACACCAGAAGCGCGGCACCGGCTACAACGCTGAAGAGTTTCGTTCGCATCGGATTCATCTCCTACAAGGTATTCAGGACCTTTAAATTCTACCTCGACTTCGCCGGGCCGTCACTTCCCAACACTGGGGGAATTTTCGGCCCTAAGCGCTTGCCAGAACAGGGTGTTGCCCTACTCGGTCTTCTTCTTCAGATCCCCGTAGAGGAGCTCCTCGGAGAACTCGACGCACTTGAACTCGAGCAGCTGGACGTTCGGCTCCATGCGGCGATACAACGGCATGCGAATCGTCCACGGACGCGAGAATGTCTTCGGGTCTTCGATCGTCGCGGAGTAGTTGATGTGGTTCCCGCCCGGCGCGAGCTGGTAGCGCTCGGTGACCTTCAGCTGATCTGAGTGGTGGTTGCCCGAGCGATCGAACCAGGTCGAGTCGTTGTTGCCGGTCACTTCGATCACGAGCGTGTCGCCATCCCACTTGCCATCGGACCAGCCCATCCAGCTGTCCACCGGCGGCTCCTGATGGTTGACCATGTGCACGATGCGGTTGGAGCTGGCGTACTCGTAGACGAACAGAATGTCCTTCTGCCCCTGCACGATCTGGAAGGGATATGGCATGTAGGTCGAGCGCGGGATGCCCGCCATGTAGCACTTCGCCTCGGGATCAGACTTCGGCCAGCCCGCCATGTTCTCCTGGCGCTTCTTCAGTGCAGCCGGGAGGTAAGGAATCGTGCCGCCCTCGACCACGCTCTGGCCTGCCGGGATCGCCGCGATGGCGCCAAGCTGCCAGAACTGGTTCAAGCCAGAGGCGGAGTGATCCTCGAGATTCCAGTACGCGCTGCCCATCGCCTGCCAGACGCCGTTAAAATTCGGCTTGCCGGCAATGCGGTCAGGACGCGGAGCCGGTGCTGCGGCACCGCGGCCCGCGGGCTGCGCAGGTGCCGCACCACGGCCCTGGCCTGCCGGTGCAGGAGCCGCGCCTCCAGCGGGCGCCTGGCCACGGCCCGCTTGTCCAGCCAGCGGCATCACGGTCACTGACACCGCCGCCGCTACTGCCATCGCAACCATTGCGCCTGTAATCCGGTTTCGCATCTGCCAGGTCTCCTCTTCTAACGCGTTAATTAGTGCCGTTCCCGCCCGGGAACCCGCATGAGATATCGCTTTCTCAACACCATGTCAAGAAACCCGCCTTCGCGCCCTGGGGCGCTTCGGCTTGGCGGGCTCGCCGCTATTCTTCAGCGCCGTCCGACGACGGCGGCACGATCGATCGGTGATGCCAGCTCCTCGCGGACGATCGCCGCACCAGCCGCTAGCGCGCGCATTTTACCCTGAGAGGCCTCGCGGCTGCGTGGGACGAGACCGCAATCAGTGCATGGATAGAGCTGCGAAGCCGGCACGAACTCCAGTGCTCGCCGAATGCGGCCCGCCACGACTTCCGGCGTCTCGACATCCTCGGTGCCGACGTTGATCGCACCGAGCAACACATCCTTTCCACCCAACTCGCGCAGCACCGACACATCCACACCCGACGCCGCACATTCCACTGATACCTGATTCACACTGCTCTTCGCCAGTAGCGGCAGTGTCACGCCGTAGTGGCCCCAATCAGTGTTCTTCGTCTTCCACGCCAGCACCGCCGGTGTGCCGTAGCCATAACAGATGTGCACCGCCTTACGAGCGGTCACACCATCCATGCACTCCTCCAGCGCCTCGATACCCCACGCCTCCACCTCCTCGAGATAGATGTTGAAGCATGGTTCATCGAACTGAATGATATCGGCCCCGGCCGCCGCGAGATCGCGCGCTTCGGCATTGAGCGCACGGGCAAAACGCATCGCCAGCGTCTGGCGATCGGCGCCGTAATGTTCATCAGCGACGCTGTCCGCGATCGTCATTGGACCAGGCAACGTGACCTTCAGCTGGCGTGTCGTCACATCGCGCGCGAAGCGGCACGCATCGAGAAACACCGGTCGCGCACGCTCCACCGCTCCGATGATGCGCGCCACTTCGGTTGTTTCGGAATAGCGGCCTCCGCGCGATCGCTGCTGCGCGAGCCGTTCGGTGTCGATGCCGGTGAGCCCGTCGAGAAATCCCCAGATGTAGTGACGACGACGCAACTCACCATCGGTCACGACCGCGAGGCCCGCGTCTTCCTGCTCGCGAATCGCCAGACGCACGGCGTCGTCCTGCGCTTCCCGCAGTTCGGTTCCAGACAGGCGCCATGGCGCCTTGAGCATGTTGGGCGGCGCAAGCCACACCGGCTTCGGCAAGCTTCCGACGATGGACGCTTCGAGCATCAAGTTTGTCCTAGGTCCTCAGGTTCACGACGAAACGTCCACGAGCCTTGCCTGCGATCAATGTGTCGAACGCAGCCGGCAGGCCATCGAGTGTGATTTCGTGCGCGATTGCGTTCAAATCTGCGGGTTTCATGTCCGTGGCGAGCCGGCGCCACACCTCCGAGCGAACGGGCATCGGACACATTGCTGAATCGATGCCTATGAGAGATACGCCGCGGAGGATGAAAGGCATTACCGTCGTGCGCAATTCGACGCCGCCGGTCAGGCCGGTGCTGGCGATGCCGCCCCAGTAGTTGGTCGTGCGCGTCAGCCACGCGAGCATGTCGCCGCCTACCGCGTCGATCGCTCCGGCCCATCGCGCGGTTTCGAGCGGGCGAGTACCCATGACCAACGTCGTGCGCGACAGGATGTCTCGCGCGCCCAGTGACGTCAAATAGTCGCGCGCTTCGTCCTTGCCACTGATCGCGGTGACCTCATATCCGAGGCGCGCCAATGCCGCGATCGCGATGCTGCCTACGCCGCCAGTTGCCCCGGTGATCGCAATCGGCCCCTGGCCGGGCGCGAGACCGTTGCGCTCCAGACGAACGATGGCAAGACCCGCGGTGAAGCCGGCGGTGCCGAGTACCATCGCTTCGCGCGGCGTGAGTCCATCGGGGATCCGAACGACCCAATCGGCGGGCACGCGCACGAACGTGGCGTAGCCGCCATCCTGCGCCACGCCGAGGTCGTAGCCAGTGACCAGCACACGGTCGCCTTCACGGAAGCTGCGATCCGTGCTCGACGCGACCACCCCAGCGACGTCAATGCCGCCGATGAGGGGAAAGCGCTTGAGGATTTTGCCGGTGCCGGTCGCGGCCAGTGCGTCCTTGTAGTTGACGCTCGAGTAGTCGGCCCTGATGACGACCTCGCCAGGACTGAGCTCGTCCAAAGTCGCGTCAACAATTGCCCCGCTGATCTTCCCGTCGGAGTTGGTAATCCGAAACGCCCTGAAGCTCGACATCGAAACCGTGATTGTACCTGCGGGACACTCGCGCCGCGACTCTGAAACGGGCGTCGGGTATCTCGCTCCGCGAAGCTCTCGGCAGGCACCCACCAGCGCTGCCCGATTGCACGGACGAGCGTCAGTCCGAGCGCACCGACCAGCGAAGTATGATCGGCGCTTCGGGAGTTCCCTATGAGCGTTGTCACAGCAGCTGTACGGCGAGTTCTCGATGAAGGACATCGCGATCCGGAAGCGTTCTGGGCGCGAGCGGCGGATGCTGTGCCCTGGTTCAGGAAATGGGACCGCACGTTCGAGTGGACCTTCCCCACCTTCCGCTGGTTCATCGGCGCGCACACCAACCTCGCCTACAACGCGCTCGATCATCACGTCGCCAACGGCCGCGGCTCGCACACCGCGCTTATCTACTTGAATGAACGCGGCCAGAAACAATCTTTTACATTTGCAGAACTGCTCCAGCACGTGACGCGCACGGCCGCTGCACTACGCGGGCTTGGCATCCGCAAAGGCGATCGGCTGACGATCTACATGCCGACCTCTCCCGAGGCCATCGTACTGATGCTCGCGACGGTTCGTATTGGCGCGATCCATTCGGTGGTCTTTGCCGGCTTCGGCGCCAATGCGCTCGGGCAACGCATTCAGGCGAGCGGATCACGCCTCGTGTTCACGGCCAACGTCACGTATCGCAAAGGCAAGGAGTTCGATCTCAAGTCGATCGTCAACGAAGCACTCACACTGGTCCCGCACGCCGTCGAGCACGTCGTCGTGCTCCAGCGCGGGACGACACCGGCGGCGCTACACGCCGATCGCGATATGACCTGGGACGCGTTTCTCGAGCACGGCAAGGGACAGTCGGGCGCACACGAAGCGATGGAATCGAACGAGGCGGCGTTCATCCTGGCGACGTCGGGCACGACCGCGCGGCCCAAGCTGGCCATTCACACGCACGGCGGGTATCAGGTCCACATCGTCAACATGGGTCGATGGTGCTTCGGTTTGAAGCCGGAGGACGTGTGGTGGGCAACGTCTGACATCGGCTGGATCGTCGGGCACAGCTACATGGTGTATGCGCCGCTCCTCGTGGGCTGCACAACGGTGGCATTCGAAGGCGCGCTCGATCATCCCCACGCCGAGGCGAACTGGAAAGTGGCGGTCGAGGAGTTTGGCGT
>JBKPRH010000315.1:0-7749 GCA_046765795.1 Acidobacteriota bacterium
TCGGCCTGGTTCGCGCCGGCCAACTCGTGGCCGTGCGGACACTCAGTGAACTGCGAGCGGCGGCGCCGCGGCGCATGACCGTGCTGTTCTCGACGCCGGTGAATAGCGACATGCCGAAGCTGCCGGGCGCAACGCTCGTCACCCGCGAACCGACGCAGTGGGTGATCGATGTGCAAGGACCGCTCGGCGAGATCGTTCTACGCCTCGGACATCTGCCTGTCGCGGACGTGCAGCTCGCGGCATTCACGATAGACGAGACGATTCTTCGTCTCCTCGGGCACGAGGAGAGGCACGTCCAGAAGGACCGGCACGTGCAAGAGGACGTGCCCTACAAAGGGGCGGGCACGCCGTGACGACGCTCGTTCTGCGATCGCTTGGGCGGGTGCGAATCCTTGCGGCATCGCTTGCGCTCGTGCTGGCTGCGCTGCAGTTGTCGATCATCGCCGCGGCGACAACGTTCGTGGACGGCGGAAGCTTCGAGCGCCTCGCGCAGGTCGTCCCGTCGTTTGTGGTGCAAGCGATGGGACCGGCACTGTCGTCGTTCAGCGGCATGGTGCTCTTCGCCTACTTCGATCCCTTGATCGTCATGTTGCTCGTGCAGTTCGCGATCTATCTCGCGACCGAACCCGCCGGCGAGATCGAATCGAGTGTCGTCGATCTGCTCCTGGCGCGACCGCTGCCGAGGCACACCATCGTGAGCCGGACGTTTCTGGTGATGGCCATCGGCACAGTGCTCATGATTGGCGCGATGCAGGCGACGACCTGGGTGGGGTTGTGGTGGATGGCTCCGCGCGACTTGCCATGGCCCGCTGCGCGCACGGTGCTGAGCCTGAGCGCGCACGTGACGCTCATCGCCTGGTGTTTCGGCTGCGCGGCACTCGCGGTGTCAGGCTGGGCGCGCCGGCGCGGCGCGGTGATCGGCGCCATTGGCGTGGTGGCGCTCGCGGCCTATCTGGCCGAGTTGCTCGAGAAGATCTGGGCGCCGGCGCGCGAGTTCGCCCGCTTCTCACCATTCCACTACTACTCCGCCCCGGGTATAGTCGGTGGCACCGCGCCCGAGTCGCGCAACCTGACGGTGCTCGGCGTGACGTCGCTGGCCGCGTTGGCACTCGCCTACTGGAGGTATCAACGGCGCGACCTCTAACGGCGTAGTACTATTCGCGCCGATGACGCCGGACTCCATCGCTCACTACAAGATCTCTTCGAAACTTGGCGAAGGCGCTATGGGCGAGGTCTACCGCGCGACGGATAGCAAGCTCGGTCGCGAGGTGGCCATCAAGCTGATCCCCGAAGACTTCGCCCGCGACTCCCAGCGCATGGCGCGGTTCACACGCGAGGCGCAGGTGCTCGCGTCGCTCAACCATCCGAACATCGCGGCGATCTACGGCGTCGAAGACCGTGCGCTCATCATGGAGCTGGTCGAGGGCCAGACACTCTCCGAGCGCATCAAGCAAGGTGCGATTCCGATCGACGAAGCACTGGACATTGCCAGGCAGATCGCCGACGGTCTCGAAGCCGCGCACGACAAGGGCATCGTCCATCGCGATCTCAAGCCGGCGAACATCAAGATCACGCCCGGCGGCGTCGTGAAGCTCCTCGACTTCGGTCTCGCCAAAGCCGAAGGACCATGGAGTGCGACGACATCGGTCGAAGACGCGCCAACGCTCACGGTGGCGTCAACCGGCGCAGGTGTGATCCTCGGCACCGCTGCTTACATGGCGCCCGAGCAGGCGCGCGGCAGAAATGTGGACAAGCGCGCCGACATCTGGGCATTCGGCGTGATCCTCTACGAGATGCTTACCGGCGAGCAGATGTTCGAGGGCGATACGGTGACGGATGTCCTCGCGTCTGTCGTGCGACAGGACCCTGATCTCAAGCGCGTGCCGGAGCGCGTTCGGCCATTGCTGCAGCGCTGTCTCGAAAAAGATCCCAAGCGGCGACTGCGCGATGCGGGCGATGCGATGCTGCTGCTCGACAGCGCACCGGCGGGATCCAGCGCCGCGGCAAAGACGAGCAAGACTCCACTGCTCGCACTTGGTGCGGTCGCTGCGCTGCTTGCTCTGGCGCTCGCAGGTGTGTCCTATCTTTACTTCCGCGAAGCGCCCCCTGCAGCCAACGTCGTGCGCTTTCAGATTGGTCTTCCCGAGAGCGTCAACTTCACGCAGTGGGGAATATCGTCGGTCTCTCCCGATGGTCGCAAGATCGTGTTCGCCGCATACGGCTACGACGGCGAACCGCGTCTCTGGCTTCGAACGCTCGATTCGCCGGTCGCCAAATGGCTCGAGGACGCGCACATCAACCAACAGACCGTCGCGCTTTTCTGGTCGCCTGACAGCCGGTTCGTCGCCTACGGCAACTCGAAAGACCTGATGAAGATCGACACCAACGGTGGACCTGCACAGGCGCTTGGCGAAGTCGCTCCGGCCATTGGCGGATCGTGGAGCCCCGACGGCACGATTCTCGTTGGGTCCACCAGGGGGATTCTGAAGACGACGGCGAATGGCGGCACGCTGACGCCGGTGACGAAACCCGCAAGCGCGCAGGAGGCCCACGCGCATCCGGTGATCCTGCCCGATGGACGGCACTTCATTTTCATGCGTGGCGCACTACCGGGCAATCGATCCGTCTTCGTCGGGGATCTTCAGGCGGCGCCCGATGCACAAAGCACCATGCCGCTGCTGAAGACAGACTACGGCGTCGCACTTGCGCAACGCAGCCCAGACGCTCCGCTCATGGTGTTATTCCTGCGTGATGGAGCACTCCTTGCGCAGGAGTTCGACATGAGTACCCTCGCGCTCAAGGGCGATCCCGTTACCGTTATGGACCAAGTGTCGGGTGTGAGCGGTGCTGCACTCGGCCACTTCTCCGCTTCGCGAACCGGGACGTTGGTGTTTCGATCGATCAGCGGCAACAGCCGTCAGCTCACCTGGTACACCCGGCAGGGCGAGATCGCCGGCCGGCCAGGCGAACCCGCGCCGTACGGCACGATGAAGGTGTCGCCCGACGGCAGCAAAGCGGCCGTCGTCCAGAACGATCCGCGGCAACCGGACAACGCCGACATCTGGGTCGTCGATCTGACCAGTGGGGCGAGTACGCGTTTCACTTTCGATCCTGGCACCGACTCACAACCAGTGTGGTCGCCCGACGGCCGCTCTTTGGCATGGATGTCCAATCGTGGCGGTAAATGGGGTTTGTATAGAAAGGCCGCTGATGGGTCGGGCAACGACGAGCTGTTGGCAGCGCCCGAGGGCATCTCGAATCTCACTGATTGGACGCACAACGGGTTTCTCATCTTCACGCTTGGTGGCAACCTTCGTGCGCTGCCGCTGAACCCGGACGCTTCAGGAAATCGCACGCCGGTCCCCGCCATTCAGTCAATCGGACGGGAGCGCGGCGCGTACGTCTCTCCTGACAACCGCTGGATCGCGTATATGTCGACCGAGACCGGCCGCGATGAGATCTACGTCCAGCCATTTTCGGTGGGCGGCAATAAGGCGTCGGGCAAATGGATGGTGTCGAAAGGCTCACGCGGTATGGCCCGATGGCGCGGTGACAGCAAGGAGTTGATGTTCCTCAATAGCGAGGGCGAGGTCGTCGCCGTTGACGTCGCGCCGGGGCCCACGTTTCAGGCAAGCGCACCGAAGAAACTGTTTCAGATGCCGCTCGAACTCCTGAGCAACCAGAATCCCGGAACGCAGGCTGACGCCACGCGCGATGGACAGCGGTTGCTCCTGGTGATGCCCGTGCAAGAAAACTCACAACGCGAGCTCGCCGTCGTGCTCAACTGGCAGGACGGCGTCAAACGCTAGGCTTTGGGCTTTGGGCTTTGGGCTTTAGGCTTTGGGCTTTAGGCTAGTGAAAGCCCAGAGCCAAAAGCCAATGAGAGTCGACAAATGCGCTCACTGTTATTCGTCCTGCTTTTCTCTGTCGTCCTGAACCTCCCGCTGCCTGCGCAGCAAGCAGCGCCCGCGCAGCAGCCCGCCGCGCCGGCGGCACCAGCCGGACCCGGACTCACGATCACTACAGCGGCGTGGCCCGATGGAGACGACATCCCGCTGAAGTACACACAGGCCGTCGACAAGCCGGTGTCTCCCACTCTCACGTGGACCAACGTGCCGGCCGGCACGCGCAGCTTCGTCCTGCACATGCACGACCCCGACGTCTCCATCAACAAGACGACGAACACGCAGGTGCACTGGCTGGTGTGGGGCATTCCCGGCACGGCGACCGGTCTGAGCGAGGGCCAACCGCAGGGTGAGAAGCTGCCCGATGGCAGCCGTCAGGTGAGCGCATCCGGTCAGGTGTATCGCGGCCCCGGCGCTCGAGCGGCAGGCCCGAAGCATCACTACACGTTCGAACTCTATGCGCTCGACACGACGATCGATGTGCCGCACGGCGCCAATGAGCAGGAAACGCGCTCCGCCGTTTTCGCTGCAATGCAAGGGCACATTCTCGGCAAGGCCGTGATGGTCGGGCTGTTCAAGCGTCCGCAATAGCCTTACGGCGGGTCTACAAAGAAGACCCGCCCTACGATTGCAGATGAAATTATTGGTCAGTGTACGCGACGCGATCGACGCGTCTGCGGCCCTCGAAGGCGGAGCCGACATCATCGACGCCAAGGAACCCGCCTCGGGGGCGCTCGGCGCCGTTGCCCTCATCACGTTCAGGCACATCGTCGCTGAGGTTGCCGGCACACGCGCCGTGACGGCCGCTCTCGGCGATGCGGTGGACGAACGTTCGATCGCACGCTCGGCAGATGCGTTCGCCAGAGCCGGGGCCAGTCTCGTGAAAATCGGCTTTGCCCGAATCGCATCGCGCACACGCGTCACGTCGCTGCTCGCAGCAGCGCGAGTCGGCGCAGCCACACGCGCGGGCGTGATCGCGACGGCGTACGCCGACGCCGATCGCGTCGCGAGCCTGGATCCGTTTGCGATGATCGACGCGGCGGTGAGAGCCGGTTCGACGGGAATCCTGCTCGATACCGCCGACAAGCAGGGCCTTGGCCTGACCGGACTCATGTCGCAGGAGCGGCTGTGCTCGTGGGTTCGCACCGCGCACGATGCTCGATTGCTCGTCGCGCTCGCCGGCAAGTTGACAGCGGACGATCTCGGCGACGTGAGCGATGCCGGCGCCGACATCGTCGGCGTTCGCGGTGCGGCGTGTGACAGAGGCCGCACGGGACAGATTGCCGCGGCGCGCGTGCGCGCACTCAGGTCTGCTGTGTCTCGTCGCTCAGCACTCGCACCTGTGCCTGACCCTGTTTCAGCGTCCGAATAAACGTCGCGACCAGATCGGGATCGAACTCCTCCCCCGCCCGCTCTTCCAGATAAGCCATCGTCCGCTCCGTCGGCCACGCGTCGCGATAGGGGCGCTTCGTGCTCAACGCGTCGTAGACGTCGCAGATGTGCACCAGCCGGCTGGCCAGCGCGCACTCACGCTTGTAGTGCAACACCGGATAGCCGCCGCCGTTCAGCATGATGTGATGCTCGTAGGCAACGGTCGCCGCCATACCGAGATCCTGATCGCTCTGCATGATCAGGCGCGCGCCGTCGACCGGATGCGAGTTCATAATCGCGCGCTCTTCGTCATTGAGCTTGCCCGGCTTGGTCAGGACTTCGAGCGGAATGCGGATCTTGCCGATGTCATGCAGCAGACCGGCGACGCCGATCGCGCGAATCTCCTTCGGCCTGCAGCCGAGAGACTCGGCCAGCCCCATGGAGAGCACGGCGACATTCAATGAGTGCGTCGTCGTGTATTGATCGAACTCCTTCAGCTTGAGCAGCGGCAGCACCATGCGGCTATCTCCGTGCATCGCAACCGAGAGCGACCGGACGACAGCCTCGGCCTCGAGCAGCGGCACCGTAGCGCCGGACTGAATCTCAGTCTGCAGCCAACGGAATGTTTCCGCTTCTTCACCCAGCGTGAGTTCCAGCGTCGTCATCGCCATCGGCAGCGACGCAAATGCCGCATCGAGATCCGGATCGATGGCGTCCTGCCCCTGAAGACCTACGGCGCCGTAACGAATGCCCAGCGATCGCATTTGGCGCACTTCGGTGGTGTCCACCGTTGACAGCATCATGCGTGCGAGCACTTCCTCGAGGAAACTGTTGAATTCCTCTCGTGTCACCCTTCGCTCGAGCTCGAGTCGTTCGATGCCCGCGGCAACCAGGCGCTTGCCCCAGTCCCACGACTTCAGCTCGCGCAACCGTTCGCGGCCGAAGACGACCTCGTCTTCGAGGAAGGTGAAGGCGGGCATGTGGCCGCCGGGCAAGGACAGACCACTGAGCTCGTCGAACGCCGAGTCCACGGCCTTTTCGCGCGACGGATGGCCCTCTGGATAGAGGGTCATCACGCCCAGTGAATGTGCAAACGCGTTGAGGAATCGGACCGGATCGCTCATGAGGTCCCGCGAGTCACGGCCTGTCGAAGGTCGCGATCGGCGGATCGGACGGCGGCCGTGAGGACGCCTGACGCGCGGGGATCACTGGACCACGTCGTCGCGAGCGCGCGAACGACGGCGACGAGCACCGGGGTCTTGGGCGGCAGCCGCGTGCGGCCGAACCACGATCGGCCGCCGACCGACAGCTGCAGCAGCGCGGCAAGCACGTCTTCACGCGGCTCGCGCGCGAGTGTGTTGACGGCCAGCAGCCGACTGTCCTCGCCAATGTCGGAGGCCAGAGCGAGATCGATCATGCGCTCTATCAGGTGCGGCGGACACTCGTGAATCGCGGTCAAGCCCAGATGCACGATGCGAGGATCGGGATCGTTGAGGGCGGCATCCACACCAAGGCCGCGCTCGTGCGGCAGCGTGAGCTGCAGGCGGATCGCTTCCGATCGCACCCGCGTATCAGGATGCTGCGTCCACGGGACTACGGAGAACGTTGGTGGAAGGTTGCCCCTGCGCGCCAGGAGCGTGAGCATGTTGCGCTGCACGAACCATCTGTCGTCATTGAGGCGACCGATGATGAGCGGCAGGATGTCAACCTGTGTGCGGCCAAGTGAATCGAGCAGCCGTCGACGCACCATTCGACTTGGGGATGAGCTGAGCGCTTCAAACAGCGGCTCGAAGCTTTCGACGGGGAGACGCGGCAGGAGATGATCCAGACTGGTGAGATCGACGTTATCGCCGGCAAGGAGCCCCTTGAGATTTTCAGGTCGGGTAAGCCTGGCGAGGAGCATGTCGGCACCGGCGTGACCGCCCTCGGGTGGCGAGACGATCAATTCAAGCAGCCCGTTCAACTGACCGCCATTAATCGCGTCGTCGATCGCTTTGTCAGCGAGCGGCCCGAAGGCACCGGCCTCGAGCGCCATCTGCACCAATCGCAGCGGCTCGGGCTCGGCCGCTACCGCCGACTTCAAGCGCGATGGCTCCGACTGCGATGAGACGGCGAGGTGCTCGAGCACGCGGCCATATGCCTCCGGATTTGGATCCTCGAGGCGCCAGTCCTCGAGCAGGCGACCGACTTGCTCACGGAGTTCCGTGTCGGCGCGCGGCCGCGAGATCTCGGTGCCGATCTCAGCGTGAGTGGCCAATTTGCTCAACATTCTCACGAGGCCGTGGGAAATGGTCTGGCCGCTGGCGTCAGCGGAGGCGGTCACGATCGCGAGCACGGCATCAACTGGGAGGCCATTGGTCGCCTCACGCAGAAACTGCGCGCGCTGATTCCTGTCGCCGCTCATCGCCAGGAGCCGCCGCAGTGTGGCTGGATTGAGCGAACCGAGGAGACGGGTCGTTCGGCGCTTGAGATC
>JBKPRH010000316.1:0-25671 GCA_046765795.1 Acidobacteriota bacterium
GTCTGATAGAGGACGGTATCAACCTGATTGCGCAGCTCAATCTCCTCTCGACGCCGTGCATCGTCGGCCGCGTTCGACTCGGCCTCTTTCACCATGCGGTCCACGTCCTGTTTCGACAGGCCCGAGGACGCGGTGATGACGATCTGCTGCTGCTTGCCGGTCGCCTGATCTTTCGCGGAGACGGTGAGGATGCCGTTGGCGTCGATGTCGAACGACACTTCGATCTGCGGCATCCCACGCGGCGCCGGTGCGATGCCGGTCAGATGGAAGCGGCCAAGCGTCCGATTGTCGCGCGCCAGTGGTCGCTCACCCTGGACCACGTGGATCTCGACTGAGTCTTGATTGTCGGCGGCCGTGCTGAAGAGCTCGCTCTTCCGGGCCGGAATGGTGGTGTTGCGTGTGACGAGCGGTGTCGCTGCTCCACCCAGCGTCTCAACGCCGAGGGACAACGGGGTCACGTCGAGCAGGACGACCCCTTTGACATCGCCGGTCAGCACCGCTCCTTGAATCGCGGCACCCACGGCAACGACCTCGTCCGGGTTGACGCCCTTGTGCGGTTCCTTACCGAACAGTTGCGTCACCTGCTCCTGCGCCTTCGGCATCCGCGTCTGACCACCGACCAGCACAACCTCGTCGATGTCCTTCGCGGTGACGCCCGCGTCCTTCATGGCGTTCTGGCACGGACCAACGGTGCGTTCGACGAGGTCGGCCACGAGCGCCTCGAGCTTGGCCCGCGTCAACGTCATCACCAGGTGCTTGGGTCCAGTCGCGTCGGCGGTGATGAATGGCAGATTGATGTCGGTCTGCAGCGTCGAGCTCAACTCGATCTTGGCTTTCTCTGCCGCCTCGCGCAGCCGCTGAAGGGCCATGCGATCGTTGCGAAGGTCGATGCCGTTCTCGCGTTTGAACTCCTCGGCAATCCAGTCCACGATGCGCTGGTCGAAGTTGTCGCCGCCGAGGTGCGTATCGCCATTCGTCGCCTTCACCTCGAAGACACCATCGCCCATTTCGAGAATCGAGATATCGAACGTGCCGCCGCCGAGGTCGTACACGGCGATCTGTTCGTCGTTCTTCTTGTCGAGGCCGTAGGCGAGTGATGCCGCAGTCGGCTCGTTGATGATCCGCAGCACCTCGAGACCGGCGATTGAGCCGGCGTCCTTCGTCGCCTGGCGCTGACTATCGTTGAAATAGGCCGGAACGGTGATGACGGCCTGGGTGACGGTTTCACCCAGGTGAGCCTCGGCGGCTTCCTTCAGCTTGCGAAGGATCATCGCGGAGATCTCAGGTGGAGAATACTGCTTGCCCCGGATCTCGACTCGCGCATCACCGTTCGCGGCCTTCACGACCTTGTACGGAACCAGCTTGATCTCCTCAAGGACCTCATCGTAGCGACGTCCCATGAAGCGCTTGATTGAGAAGACCGTGTTCTCAGGATTGGTGACGGCCTGCCGCTTGGCCACCTGTCCGACGAGAATTTCGCCATCTTTTGTGAACCCAACCACCGACGGCGTGACGCGGCTGCCTTCCTGATTGGGAATCACGAGCGGGTCGCCACCTTCCATTACCGAGACAACCGAATTCGTGGTTCCCAGATCGATGCCGATTACCTTTGCCATCACACCCTCCCGTGGCCTCTTCGGTCGATGAGCCGTACGTCATCCGGCGACGGTCGCGTAATCGAGTATCCTCGCCAGCTCACGGCGTCCCCACAGGAAGTTGCGCAGTGTGACCACATGTACGGCAATCGCCTTGCCGGTTTTGGTACGAAGCGTGGCGTTCGGCAGGTAGCCGGGTCGCGTGTGCCGCACCGTCAGTAACTGCCAGACGCATCGCACATCAGTCGCCGATGGCTCGACGAAGAGTGCCGACGGCGGCAGCGCATGCAACTCGGCTGAGGAGTACCCAGTGACGGCCACTGCCGTCTGGTTCGCGGCGACGTATCGGCCCTCGTCGTCGGTCAGGAGCATCGCGACGCGGAACCGGTGGAAGTGGTCGACCATGACCTGTTGCGCTCGAATCGCGAGTCGCCACGCGCGATTCGACGCGCGAATGATCGCGGCGAGCGTCCGCGGCGCCGCCGCCGCACCGTTGTCTGAAGCCGGTGCCGACTCGTCCATCGTCGCCGGCGCTTCGGCCGAAGACGACTCAGTTCCCGCCGAATCGGTTCGGAAGACCAACGGCGTTGTGCCGAAGTGCCTTCTGAACTGCTGATAAAAGTTCTTCTTGCTGCGATAGCCCACGCTGAGTGCGACGGCCTCGATCTTGACGCCGTTACGAATCAGCGATGCCGCATGTTCGAGCCGGACCTGTGTCAGGTAGTCGCGCGCGGTCGAGCCCACTTCCTGGCGAAACAGCCGGCCGATATACGCGGGCTGGCGACCGACGCTTGACGAGAGCGTTCGCAGCGTGACGACGTCGGCGTAGTCGCGTTCGATGACGTCCAACATTCGACGGACGATGATGTTGTCCACAGGGTCTCTCTCGGAACTGCTCAGTCCCCGATTGGTTTTCAGGGGCGCAGCAAGCGAGAATCGTGCCCTGTGAAGGTCAGCCGTTGACGAGCGAGGACACTTCAGATCGCGTCAGCAGCCGCCACTTGCCGATTGGCAATTTGCCAATGCGAATGCGGCCCACTCGCACACGTACCAGCTTGAGGACGCGCGCGCCAAGGGCTTCGACCATCCGGCGAACCTGACGGTTACGCCCTTCCGTCAGTGTGATCTCGAAGTGCGTGTACTTGGCAGAGTTGCGCACGCGGGTAACCACCGCCGGGCGTGTGGGACCGTCGGCTAGCTCAACACCATCGCGCAACCGATCCAGCTGAGCATCGCTCAGCAGTATGGAGGCCTTGACGAGATACGTCTTCGGCACGTGCGATTGCGGATTGGTTACTCGCTCGGCAAACTGGTTGTCGTTGGTCATCAACAACAGACCTGACGTGTCGAGATCGAGACGACCGACCGGTGAGAGAAAAGTACCGACATCGGCGATGAGGTCGTACACCGTTGCGCGTCCTTGCGGGTCCTTGTAGGTCGTCAGATACCCCGTGGGTTTGTAGAGCAACAGATAGATCCGCTCGCGTGCTGCGAGCGG
The DNA here is from genome assembly GCA_046765795.1 of Acidobacteriota bacterium. Taxonomy (GTDB): domain Bacteria; phylum Acidobacteriota; class Vicinamibacteria; order Vicinamibacterales; family UBA2999; genus Gp6-AA40. The sequence continues at coordinate 3,094 of JBKPRH010000316.1, forward strand.
CTTGCCATCGAACTGAACGCGGTCGCTCTTCATGTCGACCCAGTGATCGGGATTCCGAATCAGCGTCCCGTTCACTTTCACGCGTCCGGCATGGATCCAGCTGCGCGCCTCGACACGAGATCCGATGCCCGCCTTCGAGAGCACACGTTCCAACGTTTTCAACGGACGTTTTCGTGTACGCTCGCTCCCCGAAGGCGCCATGAAAGGAATTTTATGCGCCGGGCGGCCATAAGCTGGCGACTCAACCTTCGCTCGTTCGCGTCATCGGCCGCTGGAGTCTGACCGCGGCCATCGTCAACGGTGTGATCGGCAGCGGCATCTTTGGGCTGCCGTCCGCGGTCGCCGCGCTGACCGGCGCGTGGAGTCCGCTGGCCGTGCTCATCGCCGGCGCGTGCATCTTTCTCATCCTCCTCTGCTTTGCCGAGGTCGGCAGCCGCTTCGACCAGGCCGGCGGTCCGTATCTCTACGCACGCGAGGCGTTCGGACCCATCGTCGGATTCCAGATTGGCTGGCTCCTGGTCGCAACACGACTCCTCGGTTGCGCCGCCGCGTTGAACATCCTGGTCGATTATTTGACGCCGGTCGTGCCTGCGGTTGCGACACCGGGCGGACGCGCAGCGACGATGATCGGCGCGATGGCTCTGACAACGACCGTCAACGTCAGGGGCGTCAAAATGGCTGCGTGGACGACGAATGTGTTCACCGTCGCGAAGCTGGTCCCGCTCGTGCTGCTCATCGTGATCGGGTTGCCGTTTGTTCGGACCGAGGTCTTCGCATCGCAGGCCGTCATTCAACCACAGTGGCGTGAGTCGGTTCTGTTGCTGGTGTTTGCCTTTGGCGGATTCGAGCAGAATGTCATCGCCGCGAGCGAAGCTCGCGATCCCCGAAAAGACACCGCGTTCGCGCTCATCGCCGCCGGCATGGTGGTGATGATGATCTATTGCCTGCTCCAGGTCGTCATCGTAGGGGTCCTGCCTGAGGCGGGTCGCGTGACGACGCCGGTCGCATCAGCGCTGGGCGTGATCCTCGGCAATGGCGGGGCAGCGATCGGAACCGCGGCGGTCGTCGTGTCCGTGTACGGATGGCTGACCGGCTTCACATTGATGCTCCCTCGCGTGCTGTATTCGATGGCGACGCATCATGAGTTGCCAGCTGTCTTCGGCCGGGTGCACCCGCGATTTCGCACACCATACGTCGCCGTCATTGTCGGCACGATCGCCGCCTTGGGTATGGCGCTCTACAGCTCGTTTGCACAAGCGGCGACGTTTGCCGCAATCTCGCGGTTGCTCGTGTTCGCCTCGACATGTGCGGCCCTGATTGCGCTAAAACGACAAGACGCGCCAGCGCCTGCGTTTCAGCTGCCGGGCGGCACATTCATCGCCGTCGTAGGAGTAGCGTTCTCGTTGTCGCTGATCGCCACACGCAACTCGACCGAGTTGTGGGTGCTGTTCGCGATCATCGTGGCCGGCGTCCTGCTGCGCTCATTCTCGGTAGAGCGGAGGCGCTCGACTCAGTCGGTCTCTTGAAATTCATCGTCGAGATCGCGACAGCGGCGCCGGCGAAGCCATTCCTTGCGAAATGTGCGCAGGCTGGTGGGTTCGATGCCTCGCCACGCTGCGCTTGCGGCGTCCTCGGCTCGCGCGCATGCATCGAATAGCGCGGCCCCAAACGTCGGACGCATCACTTCCAGAACTACGTTCGCGTGTGCGTGCGAGGCCCAGAGGTATTTGTACGCCGCACCGCCACCCATGAAGTCGAAGCTCCGTATCGCCGGATCCTCGAAACAGTCTCGCAGGCACAGCGCCAACATCACGAACCCGGGGTGGTATTTGGCAAACGCCGGGTTGAAGCCTTTCTGGAAGAAGTGCAGGACGCCGTTATCGACGAAGCCAACGAGAGCAGCCTCGATGCGTCCCTGAATCTTGAGCGTCCAGAGCGCCAGGCGTGAGGAACAGAACGCGTCAAGCGTCGCCTCCTGGAGAAACGCCCGGAAGCGCGGAGAGAATGCACCAGGCTCGCCCTTGGCGTTCCACCGTGCCTGGTGCAGGTCGGCGAGGGCATTCATGCCGGTCTCGAGCGCATCCGCCGATGTCACCCGCTCGAACTGGCAACCTGGATAGGCCCTGAACAACCGACGGTCGTAGTACTCGACGTTGCGGCGCATCGACCGACTGAGGCCGGACTTGAATGTGTTCCAATTCGTAGACGTGTCGATATAGGGCGCACGGTCGCACACTTCGATGCGCGCACGAGCCCCGAGCCCTGCTGACAGATGCGGCAGCATCGTGGAGCGATCGGGAACTGGAAAGAGCCTGAGGCGATCCCACGTCGAGCGATTGAGCGCACCGATGACCGCGCGCGCAACATCTTGTTCTGCGCCGCGCCGCGCGATGACATCCAGATACTCGCTCGTCTTGCGCGGCACGCCCATGCCCAGAAACAGCAACTCATCCGCGAAGGTCACACCGAGCGTGCGATAAGACCGTCGGTATAAGGGCGCCAGACCCACCAGACGCTGCGAGCGATCGCGGCACGTGATCAGCTCCAGCTGGCTTTGTGGCGGTGCGAAATATTTCCACCAGAGTTGGTTCCATCTCTGGCGCAGAAAGAACACACGCTGATCGCTGTTCTCGACGAGCTCGTCCCACTCCTCCGCAAGCCGGTCGAACGCAGTTTCATCGGTGAGGACGGCTGTGGTCAGGGCAGGGTCGCGGCGTTCGGAGGTGGGTACCCTCGGGCTCGGGAGCACGGCCATATCCGCGGCGCTCTGCAATTTCCAAACCGCCTGTTGAGTGAACTGCCCCGATGAGTTTGCGGCCAATTTTCGAAGCCCTTCCGTCTGAGCCCGCGTCAACACCCCAGCTGCCCACCACGTTCGGCGGAATGGCCTTACGGATTGTGGCCATTTGAAAGACCAGCCAATCGAGGTAAACGACTACTCAACCACCGCGCGTACAGCGGTGGTGATCAACGACGAGCTGCGTTCTGTTGGGGGAGGATTACGAGGGCCAAGGGTACCATGATCCGCCCTCGCTTCTCTCGCTACGCGGGCAGCGCATCGAGATATTTGAGCGCACCGCCCGTGTTGAAAAGGACCACGCGGTCACTCGAGCGAATGCTGCCGTCAGCGACAAGCGATCGAATCGCGGCCAGGGCTGCTCCACCTTCCGGCGCGGCGCTGATCCCCTCGGTGCTCCCGAGCTCCAGCATGCCGTCGATCATCGCCGTATCCGGAACTGCGATTGCAGTGCCGCCGCTGTCGCGCACCGCGCGGAGGATCAAGAAGTCGCCGATCGCTCTCGGGACACGAAGGCCGTCTGCGACAGTGGCCGGGTTCTCCCACGGGACGGCGTGCTCAGTGCCTTGCTCGAAGGCGCGGACGATCGGCGCGCAGCCTGTCGCTTGCACCGAGATCATGCGCGGTCGTCGCCCGCGGGGCACCCACCCGATATGCTCGATCTCGTCGAACGCTTTCCACATCCCCACCATGCCAGTGCCGCCGCCGGTGGGATACACGATCCAGTCGGGCCACTGCCACTCCATCTGCTCAGCGAGTTCGTACGCCATCGTTTTCTTTCCCTCGATGCGATACGGCTCTTTGAGTGTGGAGACGTCGTACCAGCCCAGTGACGCTCCTGCTTCCGACGCGGCGCGCGCGGCATCGGTGATGACGCCGTCCACAAGTGTCACATCTGCTCCGTACAAACGGCATTCACGGATGAACGGTGTCTTCACGTCGCGCGGCAGAAACACTTTCGCGACAAGCCCGGCTTTCGCGGCGTACGCCGCCATCGCATTGCCGGCATTCCCGGCAGATGGCACCGATACGGTCGTGACGCCAAGCCCGCGCGCTCGCGTAATCGCAGCCGCCTGGCCGCGTGCCTTGAACGAGTTCGTTGGGTTGAGCGACTCGTCTTTGACGTACAGCCTGTCCAGACCGACCTTCGCGCCCAGACGGGTCGCGTGAATGAGCGGCGTAAACCCTTCGCCGAGCGTGACCGGTTCTTCACCAGGCAGCAGCGGCATCAGCTCGCGATACCGCCACATGTCTGGCGCGCGACCCTTCACGCTGTCACGTGACCAGCCTCGAGCGGCATCGAGATCGTAGCGGGCCAGCAGCGGAGCCCCGCACCGGCAGAGATGATGGCGCTGGTGCGGGTCGAGCAGGGGCGCGCCGCAGCGACGTGAGCACTCGAGATGCGTGAAGAACATATGTGGTGTCGGGCTTTAGCCGGACCTGGGGAACGATTGTAGGATCTGGGAGCCCGATGCGCGCCAGATCTCTTCTCGCTCTTGGCGTAGGCGTGTTCGCCGTTGCCGTCGTGTCATCGCCGATCGATGCGCAGCGCGCCGGAGCATTCCGCGGCTCGACTGACGATCCGGCCATCAACTACGCCTCCGCGCCGGTCAACAACGTCGTCGAGGACGTCAACCGTCAACTCCAGGCGGGTGCGCTGCGCCTCGCATTCGAGGGCCGCGCCGGTTATCTGCGATCGGCGATTGAGGCGCTCAAGATCCCAGTCGATTCGCAGCTGCTTGTGTTCTCGCGCGCGAGTCTGCAGGGCAAACAAATCAGCGAGCAGAATCCTCGGGCGATTTTTTTCAATGACCGCGTCGCGCTTGGCTGGGTGCGCGGCGGAGATCTCCTCGAGGTCGCGGCGCACGACGAACGATCCGGCGTCGTGTTCTATACGCTCGATCAACGCGCGGACGCGCCGGATCCACCGCGCTTCAAGCGAGCGTTCATCTGTCTCGGCTGTCACATGGCGGGCGATACGTTGGGCGTGCCCGGCTTCCTGATGTTCAGCACGACACGACCGAACCCGGCACAGGGATTCAGCCTGCCTCGTTTTGTCGATCAGACCGACTCGCTCGAACGCCGCTTCGGAGGCTGGTTCGTCACCGGCAGTGCTGGCAAGACGAAGCACATGGGCAACGAAGCTGCCGCTCTCGATGCTCGCGCCAGTCGCGAGCTCACCTCGGTGGAGGGGCTCTTCGACGCCGACGGCTATCGCACGCTGTCGAGCGACATCGTTTCGCACCTGGTGTTTACGCATCAGATCGGGATGACTAATCTCCTGACGCGTGCCGGTTGGCAGGCGCGCGTCGCCGATCCCGCGCTGCATCCGCCGTACACCGCGGCGCCCGGGGAAGAGGAACGCATCGCGCTCATGATGAAGGGCGTGGCGAGCGAGGTCGTCGATCAGTTGCTGTTCGTGGATGAAGCGCCACTGACCGAACGCATTCACGGGCAATCGGGGTTCGCCGAACGGTTCGCCGCTTCGGGACCGCGCGATCGGCAGGGGCGGTCGCTCTACGAGCTGGATCTGAATCGGCGCGTCATGAAGTATCCATGCAGCTATCTCATTTATTCGCCCGCGTTCGATGCGCTGCCACCGCGCGCGAAGGATCCGATCTACACACGCCTCTGGGAAGTGCTGTCGGGAGAAGAGCGAGACGCGCGCTACCAGAAGGCGCTGTCGCGGGCCGACCGTCAAGCGATCGTCGAGATCCTTCGCGACACGAAGCAGGATCTGCCGAGCGACTTTGCAGGCGCCATTCGATGAGACGCGCTGTCTTCCTCGTCCTGTTAATCGGCTTGTGCGATGCGACGATCGCAGGCGCTGAGACGTACGCGGTCCGTGTCGTTCGCGACCTGCGTTATCTCGAGGGCCCGACGTACGCGGACGGCAAGGACACCCTCGATCTGTATTTACCCGACGGACGCCGCAATGCGCCGCTGATCGTCTGGTACTACGGCAACCTGCTGATGGGTGGCGATAAGAGCGAGGAAGAGTCCATCGGGCGACGGTTCGCGTCGGCGGGGTTCCTGACCGCGGTCGTCAACTACCGGCTGTCGCCTGACGTCTCGCATCCCGCGCATGTGCAGGACGCGGCTGCGTCCTTCGCCTGGGTGAAACGTCACATCACCGAGTACGGCGGTGATGTCTCACGTGTGTACGCCAGTGGCTATTCCGCGGGCGGCTATCTGGTGGCGCTTCTCGCGACCGATACGCGCTACCTCGCGGCTCACAAGCTCACGCCGCGCGACATCCGCGGTGCGGTGCCGGTCAGCGCGTTCTACTGGGTGGAGCGGCGCGGCGTCGCACCCGATCGCGACATGAGCGTCTGGGGCACGGACCGCGCCGTGTGGATCGACGCGTCGCCGGCGCATCATCTGCGCGCCGACGCACCGCCAATGCTGATCCTCTACGCCGATCGCGACGAAGATTGGCGCCGTGAACAGAACGTCGACGTCGCGGCCGCGATGAAGGCTGCCGGTCACACGCGAGTCGAGATCACGATGATCCGGGATCGCACGCACGGAACGATCCGGTCACGTCTTGGTTCCGAAGGCGACGACACCGCGGAGCAGATCATTCGCTTCGTGTCGCGCTAGCGGCGCACAGAGACTCGCCGGCGTGGAGTTTCGCAGCTTCGTCGAACGAAAGACCCGCGCGGCCGAGCAGGCGGTCGTCGAGCCGCTTGTCACGGTTGAAGACCGTTCGAGCCGTTTCCGGCTGCGGCCGCTCGGTAATGCGTGGACACGCCATGCGTTCGACGGCGACTTCTATCTCTTCGATCCGCCGCAGGAATTGCCGGCCCTCTCGCTCGTCTTCGTGCAGTCACGCGACGGGAACACGGTGGTTCCCGATCCGGCGACGCTCGGCGGGGGGCCGATCGATTTCCATCTGATCTACGAAGGGCTGTCGCGTGTTGCGGCCGATGGCGTTGCAGCGGGCGCGGCGACCGTTGGGAAGAAGGTGTTCTTCTCGGTGTGGCATCCCGAGATCGTGGCACTCAGAGGGGCGCTCGGGTTGCCGCGTCATCCGGCGCAGGTCGTCGTCTCACGTCGCGGGCGCGTCAATCTCGAGCAGTCACTCTTGTTCAACGTCCCCGAGGTGCCCGTCTTCTTGATCGTCGACGGCGACGCGCTGCCGCCTCTCGAACCGGCACTCGCCGAACGACCATGGATCACCGTCGTGCGGCTCACGAATGACGACCTCGGTGATGCGTTCCGGCGATTGCGTCACGACCACGGCCTGAGCCGCATCTCGGTGGTTGGCGGCCGAACCGTCGCCACGTCGCTCATCGATGCCGGTCTGATCCAGGACCTCTGCCTGACCACCAGCGCACTGACCGGCGGTCAGCCGAATACGCCCTTTTATGCCGGCCCGCGTGTGCCGACGCTCGAGCTGATCGTCCGGAAACGGGGATCCGGTGCGAACGGCATCGGGTTCGAACATTTCGCGGTCAGGGCCGTCTAGACTGGCACCATGAGCCGCGTGCTTGCTTGCGTCTTTCTCCTGTATGCGGTCGTCGCGGCGCGGACGCCGGCACAGGACTCGCCCACATTCGAAGTCGCTTCGATTCGTCCAGCCTCCCCGCAGACCAATGATGTGAGGGCCGGTGTCCGGATTGCCGGAGCGCAGGTGCGTTTCGTGTCCATGTCACTCAAGGACTTGATCGGCACAGCGTACGGGGTCAAACCGCAGCAGATCATCGGGCCCGACTGGCTCGGACAGGAGCGATTCGATCTCGCGGCGACGATCCCGGCCGGAAGTTCAGTTGCGCAACTCGCGCAGATGATGCGGTCGCTGCTCGCCAGTCGGTTTGCGGTGACGATGCACTCCGAGCAGAGGGAGTTTCCGGTGTACGTGCTTGGGCTCACGAAGGATGGACCGAAGTTCCAGGCATCCACCGCTCCCGTGCCAGCACCCGGGACCGGCGAGAAGCGTCCGCTCGCGGACGTGACCGCGACCGGCAGCGCCAATGGCGTCTCGATCGATCTTGGAGGGGGATCCTCGTTCGCGTATGGCAACAATCAATTCGTGATCCGCAGGATGACCATGATCTCCGTTGCGGAGATGCTGACTCGATTCGTCGATCGCGCGGTACTCGATCAGACACATTTGGCCGGCACCTACGACATCGTGCTCAACATCGCAGCTGAAGACTTCACGCCGCTCATCGTCCGATCGGCGCTCAATGCCGGCGTGACACTTCCGCCACAAGCGCTTCGTGTGCTGGACAACGCGAATACCGATCCGCTGTCGGGCCCATTGCGAGACGTTGGGCTGACGCTCGAGTCTCGCAAGGCCCCGCTCGATGTTGTTGTCGTGGACGCCATCTCGAAAACACCCACGGAAAACTAATCGGTTCGTGGTTGGTTGTTCGTGGTTCGTGGTTAATGATTGATGCTCTTTAGCCCCGACACGCCACAGGGCTTTCAGTATCGCGACGACTTCATCAGCGTTGCTGAAGAAGTCGCGCTCCTCGAGAACATCGGACGCATCGAGTTCGCGAACTTTGAGATGCGGGGGGTGATCGCGAAGCGGCGAGTGGCATTCTACGGCGCGACGTACGACCTCGGGGCGGCATCTGACGAACCGAACGCGGCACCACCGATTCCCGACTTCCTGCGTCCGCTGATGACACGCGTTGCGACGTGGGGTGGCATTGAGCCGGACGCGTTCGCAATGGCGCTGATCAACGAATATCGCGCCGGCGCTCCGATTGGATGGCATCGTGACGCGCCGCAATATGACATCGTCGCCGGCGTGTCGTTGCTGTCGCCCTGCCGGATGCGATTCCGGCCGTACGTCTCGCCGGGGGCAACACAGCCGTCGGGTGGCCGCCGCGCGTCGACACACGAAGTCCTCCTGGCGCCGCGTTCCGCGTATCTGATGACGGGGGAATCCAGAAGTGGGTACGAGCACAGCATTCCGCCAGTGGCGGAGCTGCGCTACTCAGTGACGTTTCGCACGCTTCGTGCGGGACGCGGGCGTTCGGGACGAACGCGTCGTCTTCCGCGCACGGGTCGTTGAGCGCTTTGCTTTCTTAGGCGGTCTACGTGTCGCCTTCTTAGGCGGATCTAAAGATCCGCCTCTAACAGGGTCGGCGTATTCGTATGCTTCGCGTAACCAGTCGGTGATCGGCGCTTCGACCTCGTCGCGGTGCCGGAGCTGAATGATGTTGTAGAACTTTGACTTCGACGAGGCCTCGCTGCGCCGGACCTGAGGTGCCTTCAACGGCCGGCCGAGAAAGACGCACACTTCCAGAAAGCTCTTTTTCGGCCGCACGAAGAAGTAGCAGGCCTTGCGCGAGAACATGATCGAGTTGTGCGAGGCGTAGACTCGCTGGTCGCCGAACTCGGCGGCCGTTTCCCGCAGTCGATCCCACGCGTCGCGCAGGTCCTCCGAGAGATCGGCGGTAAGCGCCGTCTCCGTCGTTGTCCAACAGTCGTGCGGCTCGCCTTCCTCGACCCACTGCTTGCAGTGATAGCACTCGCGTCCGGCCACGGGCTGATTGTAACGGTGTCGTTCACTGTTCCCCGTTCTCGGTTCTCGGTTCGTGTTCAGGTTCGTATCCAGCTCAATCGACGGTTATTCGCAAACTCGGGAGTTCGTCGCCAACTTGCACGCGGACACGGAACCGGAACATCGAACCTCGAACCGAACGTCGAACTTGAACACGAACAGAGAATTGCGAACCTGGAACCGTGCACCACAAGTTAGAAGCTCTTGTCGTCGGCTGATGGCCCGTACAGGGCCGGGACTTTGGCGCCCATCAAACGTAGATACACCGTCATCTGACCGCGATGGTGGACCCAGTGATTGATGGTGTCGCGAATCATGATGTATCGCGACGTTTCGATGACCGGCTTGCCTCCCGCGAGCAGTCGCCAGTCCGTCATCAGATGATCGTCGGTCGTCTGCTGCAGCGCGGATCGTGCGCCCGCCATCGATTTGTCGAGAGCGGCGAGGAACGCGGCGCTGTCGTTCAGCGGCTCGCGTTTCTGCTGCGGACCACCGGGCGGCGCGATGTCGAGATCCGGCTTGGTCACGATCATCGCCACCCAGTTCGGGATGTTCGCCACCATGTCCGCGAGGTAACCGAAGATCATCGATCGGTCGTGCGGTTTCCAATCGCCTTTGCCTGCAGGTACTACCGCCAGCGCACGGCGCGACAGCTCCGCTTCTCGCTCGAGCTCGTCCAATACGAGTTGCGTCAACTTCATGAAATCTCCTCCGTCGCGTGCACGTGCAAGACGATTTCCATGGCGCAGGCACCTGAACTAATGACTGTTTCAGTGGGGATTATGTCCTTGCCACGGCCGGGCTCGGAAGGCATGCTGATCTGTCCGCCGGCACGCTTGTCGATCCAGCGACCGCTCAATCGACTAAAGGGTATATGCGTCCAACGGAGGCGCCATGACTCTGTTCGCCGACTTAAGGTTTGCCCTGCGAGCCCTGCTCCGCGCCAAGGGTCTCGCGGTCACTGTCGTCCTGACTCTCGCTCTCGGCATTGGGGCGAATGCCGCCATTTTCAGCGTGGTTCGTGGTGTCCTGCTTCGGCCACTCGTCAACCGCGACGAAGACCGGCTGATCTACATCCGCCAGAGCGCGCCAGGGCTCAACACCACCAACACGACCTTCTCTGTCCCTGAAATCGACGACCTGCGAGCCAGGGTCAAGACGCTGAGCGCCTTCGGCGACTTCTCCACCATCGGCTTCACGATGGTGGGACTCGGCGAGCCGCGCGTCGTCAGTGCCGGCGTTGTCGGTGGTTCGTACTTCGATGTCATGGGCCTTCGGCCCGTGCTCGGCCGTCTGCTGAACTCGGGCGACGACGGACCGAACGCCGCTGGCGCCGCGGTACTCACCCACCGGTTCTGGACGACGGCGTTGAAGAGCGATCCGTCTGTGATTGGGAAGGTCGTCCGCCTCGACACACGAACCGCGACGATCGTCGGCGTACTCGAACCGTCGGTGCCGTATCCGTCAGCGACGGAGATCATCGCCAACGTCGTCACCAGCCCGCACCATCTGTCAGCGACGATGGTGACCGGGCGAGTGCACCGAATGACGGAGCTGTTCGCCCGGCTCGCGCCTGGCGCAGATCTCGAGGCCGCACGCGCGGATCTTCGTGCCGCGCATGGTGCGATGGTCAAAGAGCATCCCGAGGTCTACGCGGCGAAGGACGATTACCGCATCGACGCCGTCAAGCTGCGCGACCAGATTGTGTCGCCAGCGCGGACGGTGCTGCTCGTGCTGCTCGCGGCATCAGCGCTGGTCTTTGTGATCGCGTGCTCGAACGTCGCGAATCTGATCCTCGCGCGATCGGTACGCCGCGAAGGCGAGCTGGCGGTGCGCGCGGCGCTTGGCGCACAACCGTGGGAATTGCGTCGCACGTTACTCGCCGAAAGCCTGGTGCTCTGCGGCGCGGGCGCAATCCTCGGCGTGATCGTCGCACGGCCGATGGTGGCGCTCCTGGCGCGCTACGCGTCGCGCTTCTCGGTGCGGGCGTTGGATGTCACGGTTGATGCGAGTCTGCTGTGGGTCGGTGTCGGTCTCGCACTCGCGGCAGCCGTGTTGCTCGCGTTCGTGCCACGGCTTCCATCATCGGAAGCCGCCAACGGCTTCGGCCTCTCCAACGGAAGCGCGCGACTGACGACGGGCACGAACCGCCGCCTGCGCGTGTTTGCGGTCGCGCAGATCGCCGCATCGTTCATGCTGCTCGCCGGCGCCGGCGCGTTGCTCACGGCGCTGCTGACGCTGCAGGCCACGAAGACGGGGTTCGATCTGCGTAATGTGCTGGCGCTGCACGTCCCGGTGATGTCATACGGCCGCACGCCCGATCAGATCACGGCCTTCTATCAGGAAGTGATGCGTCGCATCACCGAGCTGCCGGGTGTCGAGCGTGTGGCTGTTGGTACGCTGATCCCGTGGCGTGAAGCGGGCACGTTCGGGCCAGGCTTTCAGTTCACTGTCGAGGGTTATCAAAAGGCCAACGGCGAGGCGGATCCGCGCGCGCGATTCCGCAGCGTGTCGTCGGGCTTCTTCGCCTCCATCGGTGTTCCGCTCATCGCCGGCCGCGACTTCACCGACGCCGACCGGCGCGACTCGGAAAAGGTCGTCATCGTCAGCGAGAGCATCGCGCGACGAATGTTCGCCGAGCGAGACGCGTTGAATCGGCACGTCATGTGGACCGATCCGGTGATGAAGTTCATCGACGTCTCGACCGACGGCCGGCGTATCGTCGGCATCGTCGCCGATGTAGACGATGAGAACGTGGTGCCTGGACCGGCGATGACGATCTATCACCCCTTCGGGCAGGAGATTGGCGGCGGCCGCCTCTTCGTGCACACGCGCAGCGATCCGTACGCGTTGGTCGCACCCATCACACGCATCATTCGCGATCTCTCGGCCGAACAACCGGTCGAAAAAGTCGCGACGCTCGAGGACGTGCGCGCCGAAGTACTCGCGCCGAACCGGCTGAATGCGCTCGTCTTTGGCGGCTTCGCCGGGGTGGCGTTGACGATTGCCATCGTCGGCGTTGCCGGCGTCCTGGCGTTCTCGGTCAGCGCACGGACGCGGGAGTTCGGGATTCGCCTGGCGATCGGATCGGCACCGATGTCGCTGCTGACACGCGTGCTCAAGGAAGGCGCAGCGATCGCCGGCATCGGCATTGTCGCCGGCGCCGTCGGCGGCTACGTGCTGACGCGCATCGTGGGGTCGTACATCGAGGAGGTGCGCATCCCTGGCTTCGTGCCGATTCTCGCTGCGGCGATGATTCTCGTCGTCGCCGCCGTACTCGCATCACTCGTACCGGCGGCGCGCGCTTCGCGCGTGGACGTTATCGACGCGTTGCGTCCGGAATGAACCGGCCTTCGGCCGGCGAACGCCCAACGGCCGACGTCCAACGACCAACCACTCCCAAATCCCAACCCTTAACTCCCGACCTGATCGAGCTTGGGCGTTGCGAGTTGGGAGTTGGCCGGTCACGGCTTGCCAGAATCCGGCGGCGGCGACGATGGCGGTGGCGTCTCGCCTGCGAGAGTCGATCCGCGCTGGCCCGATAGCGGCTGTGGTTCCTGCGGCGCGAACTTCGTCGTGTCGTCAGGTTCTCGCGCTTCGCGCCTCCCGGGATCCAGGAAGAAGCCCCGGGCTCCACGGCGCCGACATTCCCAGGCGACAGTGTGCAGACCAGACTCGGTCGCATGCATCACGTCCCACGCATGCGGCAGCGGCTGTACGTCGATCAGCCCCCAGTTGTGGACGTAGTGGCAGTAGAACGTCACGAAGTCGTTCGAGTACATCGTCTGCAGCTGCTGGAAGTGCTGCTGGAACGTCTTCGACCGCGCCCACGATCGAAACAGATTCATCCATCCGCGGTTGTCGTGCGCATTGGCGTACTGGTCGAGGCGCAATGAGAAGTAGGCGTCCTCCATCAATTGGATCTGCATCACGATCAAGTTGATCGGGTCGATTGGATTGACGTCGGTCGCCGGCGCCGCAATCGTGTCCGCGGACAACATGCACTCGCGGTAATAGGCGTGAAGTCCGGGGTTTTCGATGACGACCTGCTCGAGCTCATTGAGTGACTTCGTCAGCTCCCTGAAGTGCTCGCTGTCAGCAGCCTTGAACGGTGAGTGATGAATCAGCAGATCGTCCCATGCATCCCAGGCCTTGCGATCTGACGACAGCGGGAATTCCATCGCGCACGTGTCCACGTCGTTGGTGTCCAGGACAGGCGCCATGAACGGCAGACCCAGCGCTTTGCGAATCTCGGGTTCGACGATCCAGCGGCCCATCGTCTCTTCGGCGATGTGATCGCCCAGCGCTCGATACGACTCGAACTGCGAATCGTCGAAGAACTGATCGGCGGTCGATTCGTGCGGGAAGTCTGGCGATGTGCGCTTGTAATTGAGGACCGGCGCAGGCTCGTTGCCGGTCAAGGAATTCTTCATGTAGATCAGCCAGTTGGGCCGCTCCGGACACTCGGGATATCGAATGCGTCCGATCGCGCAATGGGCCTTGCTCAGTCCCGTCACCGGGTCGGGCAGGATCATCGAGAGATCGATGTCCACGTCCACGCCGAGGTCGACATAGGCATGACGCAGCGCTTCGGTGAACGAGCCGAAGGCAATTGTCGGATCGGCTTCGGCGTCGCAGGCGACGATCACCTGACAGCGCCGCTCGAGCAGCGGATAAATGCCGACGTTATCGCCGGTGTGGCCACCATCGGACACGTTCACCAGACGAGACCATTCGTTGGTGAGGCCGAAGACCTCGCGAATGATGTACGCCGGCCAGAACGCGAGCCGCTGCCCGGTATTCCGGCGCGGGTTCGGCACCCACTGTCCCAATCGGATGTTGAACACCGCCGCGAGGACCGATTGAGCAAAGAACGTCTGGTAGCCCACACCGGTCCCCGCCGCAGCGCCTGACACGGTCAATGCGCGCGCCAACTGCGTGGTGCCGTCGGCATACTTCAGCGTTTCGAGATACCCGGTCTGCTTCGATCCGACGAAGTATTTGGAGAACAGGAAATATCCCGACTTGCGATCCTTGCGCGTGAGATCGCGACTGCCGGCGAGGTTCAGCGCGGCACTGACCAACAGGTAGGGCGCCGTGTTCCCGGGTTCGTTCGTTGCGTCATCGAGCGGCGCGCCGGTCTTGTCGACCTGATTGCCGAGGATGTCCTTGAGACGCATCTCCATCGTGTCGAGAAACGTCTTCATGCTCAGGTCCGGTTTGCTGACAACCTCCGAACGCAGATAGGTCTCGAGGATGCGGTCGCGATAGAAGTAATGCAGCCCGATGCGGTTCAGGTTCACGAACACGGACAGCAGGAGCAATATGCCGCCGGTGATCACCACTGCCAGCCCGTAGCGGTTCAGCCCGAACAACGACACGGGTGCATGCAATGGATCGACGAACTGGCTCTCGATCGCCAACGCACCGACCTCGATCATCGTGAACAGGATCAGGCCAGCGACGACGAGCGCGAGGACGACGTGCAGCGCGCTCTTGGACAGTTCGAACTTCTCGGCGCGGGTCGTCACCGCGCGCGACATCAACAGGCGTCCGGTAATCAACGTACCGATCGGCGCGAGCACGCCGGCCATCCCGACGGCGTGCGCCGCATACGCAGCGGCGGGCAGCACGGCAAACAGCACGGTCACGATCAGACCGTAGAAGCAAATCGCCATGTAGCTGCCCCACAGCGACCGCGCCGTTCGCGACCACAAGAACCCGGCGCTGCCAAAGAGCGCGATGATGAAGCCGTAGGCGAGAAACGCCGACACATAGGCGCCGGCGACCACGAAAAACGGCTGCAGCAACCATGCGGCCCGGCCGCGATCAGCCGACGTGACCGCGTTCGCGTCGACGTAGGGCACGATGAACACCGTCAGCCACAGCAGCGCCGCGCCGATCCGGAGCAGGCGAATTTCGTACGCGTCCTCTTTGCTTTCGCCAGGCTGTGCTTTCCCGAGCCCCTTCCACACCTTGACGCCCGCCGCGAAGATCATGAGCACGACGAGCGAGGCGAGGAAGCCCGCGCCGAAGGCCACGCTGATCTCCCGCGTCGTCAGATCGGCGAGCATGTCGGTCCAGACAAGACCGACGCGATGTGTGACGTTGTCCCAGAACGTGGGATCGGTCATCTCGCGCACCGTGCCACCCGTGTCCGTTCGCGTGATTCGCAATTCGGTGTCAGCGGATGTCGGAGGGACCTCGTACTTGTTCACGGGCGCCGATTGGTCTGGCGCCTTCCACTTCGTCACGTCAGACGACAAGGCGTGCGCCGCACCGAGCAGAAGCAAGGACGCGAGCGCCAAGGCCAACGCGGTGATCACGACGGTGTAGAGCAACCCGCCAATCAGCGTGCCGACGGCACGCAGCGCCTCGCGCTTCAGAATGCTTCGTCTCGCGACGAGGAAATCACCGTGCGTACGGAGGTGGGCAACGATGTTGGTGCCGTCGGTGGGTTCTGCGGCCGTGCCATTCGTGGTCGTGATCTTGCGTTCCGGATTGAACGGGAAGTGCAGCCAGTTGGTCCCGAACTTCAGATCGTCGCGGGTCGTGTAGAGGAACTGTTTGTTCGCACCGGCCTCTTTCTGGTGATCGTGATTGACGGACAGGAACGAGGTGAGACAGCCGCCGGTATAGCCACCGCCGGAAACGGTGCTGAGATAGTCGACGAGGCGCAGGATTCCCATCCGCGACAGGGCCTGCGCAATCCCGAGATTCGTCGTCGCCGATCGGATGCCGCCGCCGGAGAACGCGAGTCCGATCAACCGTTCGGCGACAGCGTCTTCTTTCGGCAGTTGCTTGCCACCATCGAGCGGCTGGCGCTTGACGATGTATTTGAGTTCCTGCTGACGAACCGCCTCGAAGCTCTTGACCCGCTCGTCGTCTCTTTTCATCCAAGCCATGCGGCGACACTCCGGGCGCGTGCGCGACTTAGATGCGTTCGCACGTCAACGCAATTTAGTGTCGCTCGACTGTCAATAACGATGATCGTGCGACCGGCGAACAGGAGGACGGCGGCCGGATGAACGACCCCGGCCGCGGCGAGAGGGAATGCTACGCAGCGGACTCGTTGGCGACGGCGTCCTTCCAGCGGAATTCGAGAATGAGTCCGTTGACGTTGAGGACGTCGCCGTCCTGCAGCGCCTGCCGCTTCTCGAGCGGTTCGTTGTTGATCGTCGTCCGGCCGCCCATCAACGTGGCGACGTAGCCATCACTACTCCGGGCGATCGCCAGGGCCACGGTGGGTTTGAACCAGCCCTGCAACCGCACGAGCGCGTCTTCAGACTTTCCAATCAGCGTCGTGGTTGCCTCGAGATCGTACTCGGTCTGTTCGGCGCGCCCCGCGATGACCTGCAGCACGCCAATGCGGCGTAGGGCGGGTGCCTTCGGCACCGGCGGACGCACTGGAGCCTGGGCCCGTGCCTCGTCCAGCGACGACATCAGCGCGCGATGCTGCTTCGTGTCGAGATACACCGTGTCGCCCAGCCCGGGCAGTTGCGGGGGCGGAGTCGCCGCCCATTCCTGCACGTGCTCGAACACGAGGTGATGCTTGCCCACCTGCACCACGTCGCCGCTGCGCAACACACGGCGCGTGGTGTGCTGGCCATTTACGAACGTACCGTTCGTGCTGTTGAGATCCTCGAGAATCATGGCGCCACTCTCGGAGAACACGCGCGCGTGATGACCCGACACTGCCGGGTTGTCGATGATCACCGCGTTGTCCGGCGCGCGCCCGATCGTCAGGCCCACGCCCACCGAGTACTCCTTCAGGAGACGGCCTTCAAACTGCAGCGTTAGCTTCGACATACTTCCCTCGACGTCCGGCTGAAGCCGGACACTTCGTCTCGTCTTGCCGATCGCGTCCAACGGTTCGAGAGGCGGCGCCACCAGCCGCCTGTCACTTCCACCACCACCACGGTGATGTTGTCTGCGCCGCCGTTGTCGTTCGCGGCAGCAATCAGGAAATCGCAGATGCGCTGCGGTTCCCGAAACTGGTGAAATGCCTGGGCCAGCATGTATTCCGGCACCATGCGCGTCAGGCCATCGCTGCACAGCAGCAGGTAATCGCCCGGCCGCACCGGCACTTCTTTCAGATCCACATCGACGTGCGGCTCGCGACCGAGCACGCGCACAAGCGCGTTCTGTTGCTCGACCGGGAGACGTCGCAGTTCCTCGATCAGCCCGGCGGCGATGTGGGCTTCGCCGAGCGAGTGATCACGGGTGAGCGGCTCGAGGCGATCGCCGTGCCACAGATAGGCGCGGCTATCGCCGACGTGCGCGATGCTCACGACGTGCTGGCCGACCCATGCGCCAACCACCGTCGTCCCCATTCCCGCCTGGCGCGGATCCTTCTGCGCCTGGTCGTAGATCACGTCGTTCGACCGCCGCACCACTTCGGCCAGCCGATTCGTGTGCGGCAGATATCCCTGCTCGCCAGATGCAGGCTCGGACGAATCGGGCGAGTCGGCTCGCAACTCGCGAAGAATCGCATCGACCGCCATCTGGCTCGCCACTTCGCCTGCCGGGGCGCCGCCCATGCCGTCGCAGACCACGAACAGGCCTTCGTCGGCGCGCAACATATAGGCGTCCTCATTCATCGAGCGGACGAGGCCCGTATGAGTGCCTGCGCCGACGTTCAGCCGCATAAGCCCTTCACTTACAAGGACTGCGCCGCTCGGAGTGGAATGCCGGAAGTGGTTCGTCGGCGCGGAGATCCGGTTGAGCTGGTCGGTCGTGGTCGGATGCAGCCGCGTGCAAGTCGTGCGCGATTTTTGCGCGCGGCTTACAGAAGTGGTTATTTCTTTTTCTTGTCGTCGTCGGTTGGGAGTACGACGAGCTCCGCCTGACGGCCAGTGCGCTCCTCGAGGGCCAGCAGCACGCGCTTGATGATCACTTCATCGAAGCGCATCGCAACGAACTGGTCGTCGGTGCTGGTGCGCACCGAGATCCACTCGCGAATGCTGGCGATCCCGAACTTGCTGAGCGTGCCTCCGGCGCGCGCAACGGGCGCCGGCCCCTGCGGGGAATTCCACAGCGGATCACGACTCTTCGACACGTTGATCGAGATCACCCGCTTATAGGGGATGGCGCATAGTGTGGTGCTCGGATCCGACGTGGGAATGATCGTGATCTTCCCGTCGCCGAGCACGAGTTGCGCGCTCTGCTCTTTGGGCTTACGCGTGCCGACAAGCGCGCGTGTCTCGAAGACCAGCGAGGCTTCGGGAACTGTTGTCTCGACGCGCTCCTCTGCTCGTGGTGTCTCACGAACGATGTCTACTGGCGGCGCTGCACGAAGTGGAGCGGGCGGCGCAGCTGGCGCCGGATCGGGCGCGGGCGGAGGAACACGCTTGGGCACAGATGCGGACGGCAGTGGAACCAGCCTTGGCTCGACAACCGGCGTGGGTTCGACCGCAGCAGGAGCGGGTGCGCCCGGTTGCGGGCTCGTCTCCACCGGCGCGCTGACAAGAGCGGGAGCGGGATCAACCGGCTCCGCTGGGACTGCGGCCTTGGCGAGTTCGCGGCGGGACGAATCATCCTGCGTCGTCCACGTCTTGTATTGCAGCGCGGCATAACCGATCGCCACCCCGGCAACGACTGCAGCGGCAATCATCCCAGCCGACGCCGCCAGCGGCGTTCGAACGCGCCGAGAGGCGGCGGCCGCGACAGCGACCTTGGCCGGCGCCGTTGCCGTCACGGCTTCCTGCCGCGAGAGATCGATGGTGTCGGTCGGGCTGAGCAGCGCGGCCGATGGAACTTCGGCCACCGCAAACGTCTTCGCAAAATCGGCAGCCGGCAACGATCCCGTCGCGCGGTTCAGCGCGTCGCGGAATTCTTCGGCCGACTGGAATCGATCGGCTGGCGTCTTGGCGAGCGCGCGCTGCACGATCTCGTCGCACCAGTCCGGCAGGTTCGACTGATGCGCCTGGAGCGGAGTCGGATTGTCGCGAATCTGTCGCTGCAGCATCCCGAGCGCCGTGTCAGCGGTAAACGGGAGCGCGCCTGTCAGCAGACGATAGAAAAGCACGCCCACCGAATACAGATCGCTACGGCCGTCCACTTCTTCGCCGACGACCTGCTCGGGCGACATGTACGCCGGCGTGCCCATCAAGCGGAAGTCGATCGTCTTCTGCTCGGCGCCAAGGACTCGAGCGATGCCGAAGTCCATGATCTTGATTCCGCCCTCGTCAGTGACCATCACGTTGGCGGGCTTGATATCGCGGTGGACGACGCCAGCGCGATGCGCGTGCTCGAGCGCTGAGAGAATCAGATCGATGAGATAGGCAGCGCGATCAGGCGCGATCGCACCAAGCCGCTCGGACACTTTGTCGAGCGTCTCGCCACGCACGAACTCCATCACCATCAGCAAGTCGCCTTCCGATCGGAACAACTCGAAGATGGTGGCGATCTGCGGGTGATTGAGCTTGGCGAGGATCGTCGCTTCAGCGCGGAAGCGGCTCATGACCTCGGTGTTGGCGAGATCGGGATTCAACGTCTTCACAGCGACGTCGCGACCGAGCGTCTCGTCTACAGCCTTGTAGACGATGCCCGCTCCGCCACGTCCGAGCTGCCCGACTATCCGGTATTTGCCGATCGTCCTGCCAATCATCGCGGTCTGCGGTGTGTCGCTCGAGGAGTGCGCATAACGGCGCGCCTCGACGCACGACTCCCGTCTGGAACCTCTAGGTCATTTCGGCGGGAGCAAGGGTTGTCGATAGACAGCTCGGCCTTGCGGCCTGAGCTAACGGAGTTGGCTCTACTGACCGCGGAGACCAACGAACAGCATCGCTCCACCAAGAATCGCGAGCAGGACGGCGACAGTCGGGCGGAACTTTTCTTCAGGAATCCGAACGAGCACGCGATGGCCAAACAGCGTGCCGCAGAGAACACCGATCGTCGCAAACACGATCGTCGGCCAGAGCGCGCGGAGCTCATCGCCGCTCGTCGCGAGGTAGACAGGGAGACGTGCGCCGTCGACGATGAGCGCGACGGCGGTGGCCGTCCCGACAAACGCCTGCCTCGGCACATCGATGCCAAGCATCGCTGCGGATCGAATCCCACCTTGATTGCCGACCATGCCGCCAAGCAGTCCTGACAGCGCGCCGGCGATCCATGCCGCAGCGCCGCGAAAACGCATGCGCTTCGAGAGTCCGGACATCTCGCTCGCCGCAACGAAGAGCAGCAGGCCGCCGAAGAGGATCGTCAGGCCTGCGCTACCGGTGCGTGCCTGCAATAACGCGCCGGTCAATCCGCCGGCGGCACTCGTCAGTCCGAACTGCACGAGCAGGCGGCGATCGACTTGTCCTCGCAACAGCCAGAATCGCGCGGCCGTGCCGACAACGTGAGGAATCGAGACGGCGGCGACGGCGACCTGTGTCGCCACCTGCGTCACAAACACCGGTGTGAGCAGGCTGCCAATACCGAAGCCGGCGACCGACGCCACGCCACCGGCGACAAGACCTGCCGCAATGACCGCTCCGTACCAAAGCTCGTTCAATGAAATTCCCGCAGCGTAGGGGCGACGCATGCGTCGCCCTGACAAGTGTAGTGGCACTACATGACATTGACTTCGCAGCGGGCGGAGCGATAATCGCGCGGCATGCCCGTCCGGCCTGGTCTCGTTGTCGCCACCCTCGTCGCCTCCATGGCTGCGCCGCTCGCCGCTCAACGTGGGGGACAACCGCAAGGCGCGCGTGAGGTCACCATCACCGCAGTTCCTGGCGTTGTCGCAGCGAACAGCCGGTGGACGTTAGCCTGGCAAGGCACCGACAACGCTGATGGCATCGTCGGCACTGACGATGGCGGATTGTTGTTCGCGCAGGAACAACCGAATCGCATCAGCAAGCTCGATGCGAACGACAAGGTCTCCGTCGTTATCGAAGATACGCACGGCACCGGCGCGCTTGCGATCGACGCGAAAGGTCGCGTGCTCGCTGTCCAGCGCACGTGCACGGATCCGGGAGGCCAGCCGGCTCAATGCACCGAGCCGACGCGAGTCGGCGTGCTGTCGCCGGAGAAAAAGGTGCTGGCTGACAGCTTCGAGGGCAAACCTCTCGGGCGCCTCAACGATCTCGTCGCTGATAAGAAGGGCGGTGTCTACTTCACTGTCGGCGGTGCGTACTACGTCAACGCGGCGGGACGTGTGACGAGTCTTGGCGACAACATCCGCTCGAACGGGATCATGCTCAGTACCGATGAGCGCGTGCTGTACGTCACGAACGGCGGCAGTATTCTCGCGTTCGACGTTGCCGCCGATGGTAGTGTGACGAATCGCCGCGACTTCGCAAAGCTGGAAGCAGGTGGCAACGGCGACGGGATGGCGATCGACGCTGCCGGCCGTCTCTATGTCACCTCACAGCCAGGCGTGCAGGTGTTCGATCGCGACGGTAAATATCTCGGACTCATTCCGACACCGCGCAATGCGATCAGCGTTGCGTTTGCTGGCCGCGATAAGAAAACGCTATACATCGTCGGCAGCGGTGCGCTCGGCGCCGACGGCAAGGAATTCACGACACCTGAAGGCGTTCGGAACAACGCGAAAACGATCTACAAGCTGCCGATGCTCGCTGAAGGATTCAAGGGCCGCGCAAAGTAGATGTCGTGTCCGGCTTCAGCCGGACCAATAAAGGAGCCTCACCATGAAATGCTCACGCCGAGACCTGGGCTTCCTGCTTCCGGCGCTCATGGCTGCCGGAGTCACGAGGCTCGATGCACAGCAACCCGCCGCGGTTCCAGCCGGCGACACACCGGTCGAAAAGCTCCCGGTGATGAAGACGCAGCAATTCGTCTATGACAAGCTCCCTGTCGCGACCAACGGAAAGAACAAGCGCATCGACCTGTTCAGGGCCAAGACGCACACCGGCTTCAAGATGGAATCCCACTGCAGCGACATCGCTCCTGGCGAGGTCAACCATCCGCCGCATCAGCACCTGCGCGAGGAGATGATGCTGATCCGCGAGGGCACGATGGAGCTGACGATCAACGGCAAGCCGTATCGGCTCGGTCCGGGCGACGTGGGCGTCATCGGATCGAACGAGCTGCACAACGCCAAGAACGTCGGGACCACGCGCGCGACCTACTTCATCGTCAACATCGGCCGCGACGACGTATGAACCGGCCGCCTGCTGGATCGGCGCTGCGCGGCCTGCTCGTGATTGCGGTTTGGACTCTGTCGCTGGCCGCGCAGGCGCAGACCCCGCTGCGGGTCGAAACGGTCTTCGTGCAGACCGACGTCTATGTGTCCGACGAAGGCGGTAGG
>JBKPRH010000317.1:0-6943 GCA_046765795.1 Acidobacteriota bacterium
ATCATCTCGGGTGCCTGCGGGAATCCCGCGATCCTGGCTTACGCGAGCCGGCTGGCGCCGACCGAGGCGACCGATGTCTCCTTCGCCACGATCTTCCCGGGGATGACGATCGTGAAGATCCTGCTCGTCTCGATCGTGCCGGCGTTCATTTCATGAACGCCGTTCTTCTCATGAACGCAGCGCTTCCAGCATCGCCTTCTGGAGCGTGCTCAGACCGGCACCGACGTCCGTGCCCAGATGTATCCGCAGGGCGCGGCGCTCGCGCTTCAGCAGCACGTCGAAGTCGCCTCGAGCCTGGGCAGCCTTGACGATACCGAACGTGTACTGCTGTCCAGGGACCGGGATGTCAGCCACGTCGTCACACGTGATCTGCAGGAACACTCCCGAATTCGGTCCGCCTTTGTAGGCCTGACCGGTCGAATGCAGGAAGCGCGGTCCAAATTCCATGCACGTCGCGACGCGTGTCGCGCTGAGGACCTGATCGCGGATCGCCTGCAGGTCGCGTTCGTTCGCGTCGTTCATGTCGAGGTACGCGAGCAGGGCGAAGTAGTCGCCGGGGCCAAGTTGTTTGAGATGCGCCCGCAAGTAGTTGGTCAGCGAGGGACGTGAGCCCACCGCGCGCGCCAGCGCCGAGAGGTTCCTCTCATCCGTAAACAACGTAACGTCGTCTCCAGCGAAGAAGGGCGTTTCTTCCGGGAGCCTGCCGTCGCGCTCGTAGGCGGCGGTCAACTTTCGCGTCCCCGTCTTGCTCGCTTCGACGTCCGGTTGATCGAAGGGGTGGATGCCAAGGATGGAGCCGGCGACGGCCGTCGCGATCTCCCAACGGAAGAACTCCTCGCCGAGGTCATAGGGATCGTCGAGCACGATTTGCACGACGGGGTGTCCGTTTTTTTGGAGTGCCTCGACCGCTTTGTCCTGTGAGGCATCAGGCGCTGCCTGCAATCTGAGATAGACAAATATGCGGTCCGCGCCGTACATGTCTGGCGACAGCAGCCGTTCGCGATCGACGGGAATGAGTCCGTGGCCCTGCTTGCCGGTGGACTCGGCGATCAACTGCTCGAGCCAGGCGCCAAGGTTGGCGATGCTCGGTGAGGCGATGATCGTCATCTTGTCTCGTGCGAACTGCGTCGCCGCGACGCCGAGGATCGTGCCCAGCACCGCCCCTGGGTTTTCGTGAACCGGAACGGATGGCATGCACGCGCAGACCATCGCTTCTGTCCGATCGAGGAACTTCGGGATGTCGATTCCCATGATTGCCGCGGGGACGAGGCCGAAGTCGGAGAGCGCCGAGTACCGTCCTCCGATATTGGGCCAGCCGAAGAAGATGTGTCGGAAACCATCGGCTTCGGCGACCTGCTGCATCTTCGAGCCGGGATCTGTGATCGCCACGAATCGACGGCCCGCTTCCTGCGCGCCCAGCGCTTTCACCGCGAGGTCGTAGAAATACTGTTTGAAGATGTTGGGTTCGAGCGTCGATCCGGACTTGCTCGACACCACGAACAGCGTGTGTTTGAGATTCAACCGCTGCTCGAATGACTTCACCTGTGCCGGGTCGGTGGAGTCGAGGACATGGAGCGTGGGAAAGCCTTCACGGCTGCCGAAGGTCGTCCTCATCACCTCGGGACAGAGACTCGAGCCGCCCATGCCCATAAGGAGCACATCCGAGATGCCGGCGTCGCGTGTCGCGTCGGCGATCTGTGTGAAGCGCTGCACGTGTGCCAACTGGTCATTGGTAATGCCCAGCCAACCGAGCCACTCGCCTTCGTCCTTGCCGGTCCAGATCGAGGCGTCACCTTGCCAGAGCCGGCGCATCTTGCCCTGCACCTGCCACTCTTCAAGGGATCGCGTCACGGCACTCGTCATCGCCGGCGGCAGCGCGGAGGTCATCCGATTGATCCGTCCAGCGCCGGGCTCGTGACTTTGCTGCTCGACGGTTTTCAAGAGTTGCTCGAACGCCTCGGCGAATAGCCGCAGTCCGTCGGTCAGCAGCTTGTCGGTCACGGTCTTCATCGAGATGCCGACCTCGGCGAGCGTGCTCATCGTGTCGCGGGCTGCGTCGACGTCTTCCAGCAGGCCGGCGCGAGGCCGTCCGTGATCGCGAAATGCATCGATCGTGGCTGGAGGCATCGTGTTGACGGTGTCCGGGCCGATGAGCTCCTCGACGTACACAACATCCCGGTAAGCGGGATTCTTGGTGCCGGTGCTTGCCCAGAGCAGACGCTGCGTCTGCGCGCCACGGCTGCTGAGCGCCTGCCAGCGGGGGCCGGCAAAGAGCTCCTGATAGCGCTGATAGGTCAGCTTGGCGTTGGCGATGGCGACGCGGCCCGACAACGAGCGCAGCAACGCCTGATCGTGCGCGTTCGGCGTGGCCCGCAGCCGTTCGGCGATGATCGCATCGATCGCGGTATCGATCCGGCTGATGAAGAAGCTCGCCACGCTGGCGACACGCGAGATGTCGCCGCCCGACGCCGCATACTGTTCGAGACCTGCCAGGTACGCGTGGGCCACCTGTTCATAGGCATCTTGCGAGAACAGGAGCGTGACGTTGACGTTGACGCCTTCGCCGATCAGTTGCTTGATCGCCGGAATGCCCTCCGTCGTCGCCGGCACTTTGATCATGAGATTCTCGCGGCCGACAGCTCGCCACAGCCGACGTGCTTCGTCGAGCGTGCCGGCCGTATCGGAGGCGAGGAGCGGCGACACCTCGAGACTGACGTAACCATCACGAGCCTCGGTGTCCTCGTAGACGCTGCGCAGTGCATCGGCGGCATCGCGAATGTCGCGCACTGCCAACCGCTCGTAGAGGCGCTTGGCATCAAGTGTTCGCGACGCGGGTGCCTCGAGGAGATCGCGGTAATCGGAGCTGCCGGAGATCGCCTTCTCGAAGATCGAGGGGTTCGACGTCACACCGCGCAGGCCGTCATCGTCAATGAGGCGGCGAAGCTCGCCGCTCGTGATCAACGTGCGGCGGATGTAGTCGAGCCAGACCGATTGGCCGAACACGTTCAGTGCGCGCAGCGGATTCTCGAGCGCCGTCATTTTGGCAAGACGACGCACATGCCGCTGTTCGCCGGTGAAGCGCGCGTTGAGGAAGGTGTGAATCAGCTCACGCGCCAACTCGACGCCGATCACGCGACCGCCGAGCACGAGTACGTTCATGTCGTCGTGCTCGACGCCTTGATGAGCCGAATAGGTATCGTGGCACAAGCCGGCGCGGATACCTGGCATCCGGTTCGCCGCCATCGACACGCCGACGCCGCTGCCGCACAGGATGATGCCGCGCTCCGCCCGTCGTCCTCGGACTGCCTCGCCGACCGCGCTGGCGAAGTCCGAATAGTCCACGGGCTCTGTACTGTGGGTGCCGACGTCGAGGACCTCGCTTTCTTCCGCGACGAGGAAGCCCTTGACCGCCTCTTTCAACTCGAAGCCCGCATGATCGCAGCCAATCGCGACGCGCATGGTTCACCTCGTTCGAGCGACCTGCGATCTCGCGGCCGCGACAACGTTGTCGACTGTAAATCCGAATTTCTTTTGCAACTCCTTCAGCGGGGCAGAGGCGCCAAAGGTGTCCATTCCGATGCTGTGACCGTGCGTCCCGACATACCGCGTCCAGCCGAGCGTCGAGGCCTTTTCGACCGACACCCGTGCCGTCACTGACTCAGGGAGTACCTCAGTTCGATAGTCGGGAATCGAACGGCAGTGCTGCTCGAACAGTTCCCATGACGGCATGCTCACCACGCGTGCCTTGATGCCTTCCGCATTCAATTGCTCGTAGGCCGCCAGACACAGCGACACCTCGCTGCCGGTCCCCAGCAGAATGACTTCCGGCAAGCCCTCGCCCGAGTCCGCGAGCACGTAAGCGCCGCGCTGCACGCCATCCACAGAGGCGTACTTCGTGCGATCGATGGTTGGCACTGCCTGGCGGGTGAGGATCAACGCGACTGGTTGATGACGCAGTTGCATGATGACGCGCCACGCTTCGACGGTCTCATTGGCATCGGCGGGGCGGAGGGTGATGAGTCCCGGGATCGCGCGCAACGACGCAAGCTGCTCGACCGGCTGGTGTGTCGGACCATCCTCACCGACGCCGATCGAGTCGTGGGTGAAGATGTGAATAACGGGAATCTCCATCAGCGCGCTCAGCCTGATCGCGCCCCGGGCATAGTCACTGAAGATCAAAAAGCCCGAGCCGAACGGCCGGGTCTTCGACAGCGACAGGCCATTGAGGATCGCGGCCATGGCGTGTTCACGGATCCCGAAATGCAGGTTGCGTCCGGCAGGGTTCTCTGCGCTGAAGTCTCCAGCGCCATCTGTGGTCAGTCGTGTCTTGCACGACGGACCGAGATCCGCCGAACCACCAATCAACCACGGCACGTGTGCGGCGACAGCGTTCAAGGCCTTGCCCGAGGCGTCGCGCGTGGCGATCCCCGTGGGATCAGGGAGGAACACCGTCAGGTCCTGATCCCAATGGTCGGGAAGCTCGCGCTTCAGCATGCGATAGCCCTGGTCCGCGAGCTCGGGATACGTGCGGCGATATTCCTCGAACAGCGCCCACCATGCCTGATGCAGCGCTGCGCCGCGCGCGCCGATCCCGGCCTTGAAGTGCTCGCGCACGCTGTCGGGGACGAGGAACTTCGCATCTTCTGCCCAGCCGTAATGGCGCTTGGCCAGCCGGACTTCCTCTTCGCCAAGCGGCTCGCCATGGGCGGCGCTCGTGTCTTGTTTGTTCGGTGCGCCGTAGGCGATGTGGCTGTCTACGATGATCAGCGTGGGACGATCGGTGGTGCGCTTGAACGTCTGGAACCCACGCTCGAGCATCGTGAGGTCATTGGCGTCACCGACGCGCGTGACGTTCCAGCCGTACCCAACGAATCGAGTCGCGACGTCATCGCTGTAGGCGAGCGCCGTGTTGCCCTCGATGGTGATGTGGTTGTTGTCGTAAATCCAGCACAGGTTGCCGAGTTTGAGATGCCCGGCCAGCGACGCGGCCTCGCCCGAGATCCCTTCCATCATGCAGCCATCGCCACACAGCGCGTAGATGTCGTAGTCGAACAGCTCGAAGCCAGGACGATTGAAGTAGCTGGCGATCCAGCGCTCGGCGATCGCCATCCCGACGCTGGTCGCCAGCCCCTGCCCGAGCGGACCGGTCGTCGTCTCGACGCCTGACGTCCAGCGGTACTCGGGGTGGCCGGCGCACTTGCTGTCCAGTTGTCGGAACCGTTTGATGTCATCGAGTGTGACCGAGAGTTGGCCGAGGGTTTCGTACTTCGGATTGACGGCTTTGACTCCGGTGAGATGCAGCATCGAGTACAGCAGCATCGAGGCGTGGCCGACCGACAGTACGAACCGATCGCGATTCGGCCAGATCGGATGATCTGGATCGAAGCGCAGCACGCGTTGCCAGAGGCAGTAGACCACGGGCGCCAGTGCCATCGGCGTACCGGGATGTCCGGATTTCGCCTGCTGGACGGCGTCCATGGACAACGTGCGAATGGTGTTCACGGACAACTGATCGAGCGCGTCGAGGGCGTCAGCGTCAACGCCCGGCGGGTGGTGCCGTGTAATGTCAGTAATGAGGCTCATCGGTCTTGCTCAGTGCGGCCAGGTCCAGTTGACGATTTCCGGGCGATCGGTGCCGTGCTCATGTGCGTAGTGCATGTGTTCGATGATGGCGTTCTTCATCTCCTCTTTGATGTGCGCACCCTTGACGCGCAGCGACGGCACGCGATCGATGACATCGATGACGAGATTGAAACGCGAGGTCTCGTTCAACATCGCCAGCTCGAGCGGCGTGTTGATGTTGCCTCTCTCCTTGTAGCCGCGCACGTGCATGTTCTCGTGGCCCGTGAACCGGTAGGCGAGCTTGTGAATCAGCCAGGGATAGCCGTGGAAGTTGAAGATGATCGGCTTGTCGGTGGTGAAGAGGCTGTCGAATTCCCGCTCAGTTGATCCATGCGGATGCTCGGTGGCCGGCTGCAGCTTGAAGAGATCCACTACGTTGATGAAGCGCAGCTTGAGGCCCGGGGCCTTCTCGCGCAGGATGGCCGCGGCGGCCAAGGCCTCCATCGTCGCCACGTCGCCGCAGCAGGCGAGCACGACGTCCGGCTCCTCGCCTTCATCCGTGCTCGCCCGTTTCCAGATGCCGAGGCCTTTCGTGCAGTGAACGATCGCCTCGTCGATCGTGGTGAACTGCAGATGCTTCTGCTTGTCGGCAACGATTACGTTGACGTAGTCGGTGCTGCGCAGGCAGTGATCCATCACCGACAGCAGCGTGTTGGCGTCGGGCGGAAGATAGACGCGTGTCACCGATGCGCTCTTATTGGTGACGAGATCGATGAACCCGGGATCCTGATGTGAGAAGCCGTTGTGATCCTGCCGCCAGACGGTGGAGGAGAGCAGAATGTTTTCGGACGCCACCGGAACCCGCCACGGCACATGGTTCTTGCTGATGTCCAGCCATTTGGCGTGCTGGTTGAACATCGAATCGATCACGTGCGCGAAGGCTTCGTAGGTGTGAAACAGGCCGTGCCGTCCGGTGAGGAGATACCCTTCGAGCCAACCGACGAGCGTGTGCTCCGACAGCATTTCCATGACCCGCCCGTCGGGCGACAACTCACCGCCGTCGGCATCTTCCGGTAACGTGTCGGCCATCCACGTCTTTTTGCTGGCGCCATAGAGGGCCTGCAGTCGATTCGATGCGGTCTCGTCCGGGCCGAACACCCGGAAGTTCGTCGGGTTGTCCTTCATGACGTCGCGGAGGAACTCGCCGAGCGGCTTGGTGTTCTCGTACTGCGCGGTCCCACGCGTGCCGACCTGGACCGCGTACTGCCGGATGTTCGGAAGCTTCAGTTCGCGGCGTAGTACGCCGCCATTGGTATGCGGGTTCGCACTCATGCGTCGATCGCCCATCGGCGCTGTGGCGCGGATCTCCGCCTTGATGTGG
>JBKPRH010000318.1:0-3961 GCA_046765795.1 Acidobacteriota bacterium
ATCGTCTGTTGCCGATCATTGTGATGACCGGTTGGGGCAGCATCGAAACTGCGGTCGAGGCGATGCGCCGAGGCGCGCGGACGTTCGTCCACAAACCGTGGGAGAACGCCTCGCTGACGCAGACCGTCACACGCGAACTCGACGAGGCGCGAGCGCGGCGCGAAGCCGACGCATACGCCTCGCGCGAGCTTGAACATGCGCAGCGGATCCAGCGTGCGCTGCTGCCCTCTCCGCTCCCCGAGATCGACGGCTGCGAGATGGCGGCGATGTGGAAGCCGGCCAACGCGTTTGGCGGCGACTGCTACGACATGCTGCGGTTCGCACCGACGCGACTCGGTCTCTCCATCGCCGATGTCGCAGGCAAGGGTCTTCCGGCGGCACTGCTCATGGCGAACCTGCAGGCATCGGTTCGCGCATTCGGCCTTGACGATGCGCGGCCAGATGCGGTGACGCGGCAGGTGAATCGCGCGCTGTGTCGGCACACACCGCTCGATCGCTTCGTCACGTTCTTTTACGCGACGATCGATACCTCGACTCGCACCCTCGCGTGCAGCAACGCGGGTCATACGCCGCCGATTCTCGTGCGGGCAGACGGCTCAGTGTGGCGTCCTGGCAGCGACGGCATGGTGCTCGGCGTGCTCGAGAGCAATACCTACACACAGAGCGAGGCGACGCTGCACGCCGGTGACCGTCTCGTGCTCGTCACCGACGGCATCACCGAGGCCGGCAGTCACGAAGGCCGTGAGTTCGGGGACGATCGTCTGGTCGAGTTTGTCGTCGCGCACCGCCATCAGACGGCACCCGAACTCCTCGAGTCATTGTTCCGGGAAGTCAGTGGTTTTGCCCGCGGTGTGTTCGCGGACGATGCCACGCTGATCTCGGTCGCCTTTGCCTGATCGCCGGCGGCCTCGATACCTCGATGAACCAAACCCAATATGCCGGCGTCTACGGTGTTTCGAGACTAGATGTGAACGACCGTAGCCGAACAGACTCGTCCCAGAAGCGAACAGGAGCTGCAATTCCTGGCTCGGCGATCTCGCATCAACCTCTGCGAAACAAAACACTTACGTTCGCGTGGCGAGTGGCATACGCTTTGACCGTATTAGACCGGTGACCCATGCCTGATATCGCCCGCGACCCCGCGATTCTCAAACGAAAACGGCTCCGGCAGGCCGGCCTTGCTGCCATCGGCGTCATCATCGTCATCGGCGTGTCCATCGCCCTTGCCCGCATGGAACCGGCGGCCCCGAACGTCGAGCGCGCCACGGTGCTGTTGGATGTCGTGAAGCGCGGGTCCATCATTCGACAGGTCCGTGGTCTTGGCACGCTGGTGCCCGAGGACACACGATGGCTTCCGTCCCAGACAGAAGGGCGGGTAGAGCGCATCCTGCTCCGTCCCGGCGCGCAGGTCGGACCCAACTCGGTGATCCTCGAATTGAGCAATCCGCAACTCGAGCAAGAGGCCGTCAACGCGAAGCTCGCGCTGCAATCCGCAGAGGCCACCCTCGAAAATCTTCGCGTCAAGCTTCAAAGCGATTTCTTGACCCAGCAATCACAGGTCGCCGCGCTCGATGCCGACTTTCAGCAGGCCAAGATGCAGGCCGAAGCGGACGAACAACTCGCGAAGGAGCAGTTGATCTCTGAGATCACGCGCAAGCAATCGAACCTCAAGGCCGAGACGCTGAAGAAACGCCTTTCTCTGGACATGGAGCGGCTCAGCACGGCAAAACAATCCATCGACGCCCAGATTCGTGTGCAAGAAGCCGCAGTCTCTCAGGCACGAGCGGTGTCTGATCTGCAAGCGAGCCGTATGGCGGCGCTGAAGGTGACGCCCGGATTCTCCGGCGTGCTTCAGCAGGTGCCGGTCGAAGTCGGTCAGCGGGTTGGGCCCGGCGCGAATCTGGCGCGCGTCGCCGACCCTGGCCGTTTGAAGGCCGAGCTGAAGATCGCGGAAACCCAGGCCAAGGACATCGAAATCGGCCAGATGGCGGAAATCGACACCCGGAACGGCGTGATGGCGGGCATCGTGAGCCGTAAAGATCCGGCTGCCGCCAACGGAACGGTCACCGTTGACGTCTCATTGACCGGCGAGCTCCTGCGCGGAGCGGTCCCCGACCTGAGTGTGGACGGCACGATCCAGTTGGAACGGCTCGAAAACATCCTCTACGTCGGACGGCCGTCGCTCGGTCAGGAACAAAGCACCGTAGGCCTCTTCAAGGTCGTGAACGAGGCCGGCGATGCGGAGCGGGTGCAGGTCTCGCTCGGCAAGAGCTCGGTCAATGCCATTGAGGTGAAGCAGGGACTCAACGCCGGAGATCAGGTGGTGCTGTCAGACATGTCCGCGTGGGATGCATTCCCCAAGGTGCGTTTGCGATAGTGGATGCGCAGTGTAGTGTCCGGCTTGAGCCGGACCAACAAGGAACACCATGAATCAGCCGCTCATCAAGCTGGAAGGCGTCCGCAAGGTCTTCTACACGGACGAAGTGGAAACGCACGCCCTCGACAACATCAACATCGAGATCGCCAAGGGCGAGTACGTGTCGATTGCCGGGCCGTCAGGGTGCGGCAAGTCAACGCTCCTGTCGAATCTCGGCCTGCTCGACACACCCACCGACGGCAAGTACGTGCTGAACGAACGGCCGGCGACGCAGCTGTCGCTGTCGGAACGGGCGCGCGTGCGGAACCGCGAGGTCGGGTTCATCTTTCAGAGCTTCAATCTGATTGGTGACCTCACCGTGTACGAGAACGTGGAGCTGCCGCTCACGTATCGCGGCATGCGATCCGCCGAGCGCAAGCAGCGGGTGACCGCGGCACTCGAACGCGTCGGCATGGCACACCGCGCCAAGCACCTGCCCAGCCAGCTGTCAGGCGGTCAACAGCAGCGCGTCGCCGTCGCGCGCGCCGTGTGCGGCGAGCCGTCGATTCTGCTCGCGGACGAGCCGACGGGAAACCTCGACTCGAAGAACGGCGAAGCGGTGATGGACCTGCTCAAGGAGCTGCATTCGAGCGGCGCGACGATCTGCATGGTCACGCACGACGCGCGCTATGCGTCGCACGCCGAGCGCACCATTCACCTCTTCGACGGCCGCGTCGTCGAGGAATCGGTCGCCACGCAGTCGCACTGAGATCGGCGGGTCTAAAGACCCGGCTACGTTTGAGCGCCCGCAACGATTAAGGGCCACCTGAAGGTGGCCCCTCCATGATCCAAGACCTCCGCTACGCCTGCCGCGCACTCATACGTCGTCCGCTCGTGACGAGCATCGCGGTGCTGTCGCTCGCGCTCGGCATCGGCGTCAACTCCGCAATCTTTTCTCTCTTCGACCGGTTGATTCTGCGCCGGCTGTCCGTGCCGTCGCCCGACCAGATTGTGTTGGTGACCTCGCCGGGTCCACGCCCCGGATCTCGATCAACTGGCGAGGGCGGCGGAGTCGATGCGATCTTCAGCTACCCGCTATTCCGGGATCTCGAGCGGATCGAGGACGACGGGCTCAAACTGGCCGCACATTCGAGCTTCGGTGCAAACATCGCATATCAAGGCCAGAGCTCAGAAGCAGAAGGCCTGCTCGTCTCGGGCCAGTACTTCCCTGCGCTCGGTATCACGCCCGCACTCGGTCGACTGCTGGGCCCGCAGGACGATCGCGCGCCAGGTGCGCATCCCGTGGTCGTCCTGAGCGACGACTTCTGGCGTACGCGCTTCGGGGCCGATCCCAACATCGTGAACCGGACGCTGATCGTCAACGGCGGAGCCATGACGATCGTCGGCGTCACACCGTCGGGCTTCTCCGGAATCATTGGACTGCAGCGTCCACAGATATTCATTCCGCTGGCGATGGCCGAACAGGCATTTCGCGATCCCGGCTGGAAGGGACTCTCGGCCAGGAATAACCATTGGCTGTTTCTGTTCGCGCGTATCGAGCCTGGGATCTCGCGTCAGCGAGCTGAGGAGCTCGTCAACGTCTCA
>JBKPRH010000319.1:0-8650 GCA_046765795.1 Acidobacteriota bacterium
CCTTTGTGTGGACCGCAATGATCTTCGCGTGCGGAAGTGTGCACGCATCCACCACGTCCGTATCAGGCCAACTGGTCGGTCAGAAGCTTTGCGAACTGCGGTCCTTTCCCGCTCTCTTCGTGTTTGAAGTACACGAAAACCTCCTGACAACCTGACGTCTTCTCACGGATGATGTCGGCCCATTTCGCGATGTCGGCGTCCTCGTAGCCCTCGTCGCGCAAGCGGAAGTAGGCATAGTCAGCGGTGATCTCGACGGGAGTCGAGAGCCGTTCACTATCGGCGATGCACAACGCGAGGTTACGCGCACGTAACCGGCCGTACACCTCCTCGTCCAGCCATGATGTGTGACGGAACTCGAAGGCCGCGCATACCCGTGGCGGGAAGCTCGCCAGGAAGGCATCGAAGAGCGGCAGGTCCTTCTTGAAGTTCGGCGCCAGCTGGAAGAGCAGCGCGCCGAGTTTGGGTCCGAGCGTCGCCGCTGTTTCGAAGAACTGCCTCAACGGCTCGGCGCAGTCACGCAGTCGTCGATCGTGCGTGATGCGCTTCGGCGCCTTCAGCGTCAGCTTGTAGGGATCGGGCGTGGCCTTGTTCCAACCGTCGAGAATCTTTTCGTTGGGCGCGCGATAAAACGTGTAGTTGATCTCGACGGTCGGAAAGCGCTCGGCATAGTACGGCAGCATCTTCGCCGCCGGCAGCTTCTCAGGATAGAAGCTGCCCTTCCACTCCGGATAGTTGTAGCCGGAGGTTCCAACCCAGATCGCCATTAGGCCATTTTCGCCCACTTGATGAGCGTGCCAAGCGTCGGGGGCTTCCCGTGGAGCAGCAAGCCCACTTTGAACACCTTGGCCGCGAACCACATGGCCGCAAGGGCGGAGGCCAGACCGATCGCGATGCTGAGCGCCACCTGCCAGAACGGCGGTGGCGTGTTCGACGCGAGCCGCACCATCATCGCGAACGTGTTCACGGGCGGAATGAGGCTCATGGCGATGCTGAATGCCGTATCCGGATCGCGACCGATTGGCGCCGCGAAGAACCACGGCGCCATGAGGGCCAGCATGATCGGCGTCATCAGCGATTGCGCCTCGCGCATCTCATTCACCGCGGCGCCCACGGCGGCGAACACTGAGGCAAAGACGAGATAGCCGACCAGGAAGAAGACGATGAGATACACGATGAGCAGCGGATCGAGCAGGCCGAGCATCGCAAACGATGAGAGCAGCGCGAGTCCGATCACGATGTACAGCGCGAGCACCAACATGCTGACGGCCATCTGTCCGAGGATCTTCCCCGCCATCAACTCCAGCGGCGAGACGGCTGACAGCAGGACCTCGATGACCCGACTCGACTTTTCTTCGATTGTCTGCGTGAGCAGCGTCTGCCCGCCGATCATGATGCCGAAGACCAGCAGTCCGGCGAAGACGAACGGCAATGCGCGATTGAAGCGGACGTCGGTCCGCCGCTCCGCATCGAGAGCGACCGTCGTGGATGTCGCTCTCGGGATGCGCATGACGGCTTCGACTTGCGCGCGATCCATTTGCTGCGCCCGCACACGTGCGCTCAGCGCCGACTCGCGAAACCCGTCGTAGAACGTCGTCTCGATTCGCTCGTCGGTGTTCTCGGGAACGTAGATGTCGTACGTCCCGTACTCGTTGCCCGCCTTCGGCACAACAGCGTTGGGATGGACGACCACGAGCAGACGGCGCGGCGCACTTGCGGGCCGCGCCTCGGTGAGCCACGACTTTTCGTGCTGGAGATCGGCGCTCGCCGGCCGCTCAACCACCGTCAGCGCTGGAGCCGTGCCCAGCGCGCGGTCCATCGCGGTCTCCGCGGAGCTGCCGGCGACGTCGCGCACGGCTTCAGGCGTACTCTCGAGCACTCGTTTCGTGGTGTCGAGCCGTCGCCGGGCGATCGCGTCGGGACTCAACGCCGTTCGAAGTCCCTCGAAGATCTGCCCGGTGGAATCGATGACGCGAACCTCGGCACGGATCTGCTCGCCCGGCCTGTTCATCAACCGCGGCATCAGCGTGAAGAGACCGGCGAAGATCGCCGGCATGATCAGCAGACCGATGACGAAACCTCTGTTGGCCACCGCCGCCATGAATTCCCGGGACGCAACCAGCCACACTCTTCTCATACCAGGGCCCCTTCTGCTCCCGGCGCCAGGAGACTCGCGCGAAGCGCGCGCGCGGCATCGCCGCCCGTCGCGCCTTCAGCGACGATGCTGATGAACACGTCCTCGAGCCGAAGCCGCGCGAGCTCGACGCGTGCCGGCGCGACAGCCATCGCGAGACGGCCGATGGCGCCCGCCGGATCGACGCCGTCGGACAGCGTGATCGTGAAGCTGTCCTCGTGTCGATCGAGACGCTCAACACCCGGTACCGCTTGCAACGGCGACGGGTCGGCATTGGCGTCGAGGGGCTCGAAGTGAATGGTCCGCGTATCGAATTGACGACGCAGGCCGAGCATTGACTCGTCGAGGACCTTGCGCCCCTGGTGAATCATCACCACGTGCTGACACATTTCCTCGGCGTTGGCCATCACGTGCGTGGAGAGCAGGACCGTCGCACCGCGTCGATGTTCGTGTTCAATGCGTTCACGCAGCAGCCGTACGCTCACCGGATCTTGACCGCTGAACGGCTCGTCGAGAATCAGGAGGTCCGGCTGATGGATGATCGCGGCAATGAACTGCACGCGCTGCAGCATGCCTTTCGAGAGATCCTCGCAGCGTTTGTTCTCGGTACCTGGTAGCGCCATGCTCTCGAGCAGTGTGGGAACGCGCGCCTCGGCGTCTTCAGCCGACACGCCCTTGAGCTGCGCCATATAGGTCAGGAACGCGCCGACCTTCATCTTGCGGTAGACACCGCGCTCCTCAGGCAGATAGCCGATGCGATCCTTCGCGTCGAGCGAAGATCGACGGCCCAGCACCGACAGTTCGCCCGAATCGGGAAACAGAATCGACATGATCATCCGGATGCATGTCGTCTTGCCGGCGCCGTTCGGTCCGATCACGCCATACAGCGCGCCGCGTGGCACGGCGAGCGTGATGCCGTCCACGGCTTTCGTGGTGCCGAACGACTTCCTGACGTCGCGCAGGACGAGCGCTTGTTCCATGAATGTTGTCTCAGTGTGCGGGTTATATCACGCGGTCGCGCAGTGGCCGGCTGTGTGACAGTCGTAGTGTCCGCCTTTAGGCGGACCTGAAAAGTTGCTACAGTGGACGGAATGCGGGTCCTCTGGGTTCCTCTGACAGCTGCGCTCCTTCTGGCCAATTGCGGCGGCACGGCTGAGACTCCGGCACGTGAGTATCAACTGCAAGGTCAGATTCTCGCCGTGCGGCCCGAACGCAGTGAAGTGGTCATCAAGCATCAAGACATCAAGGGCTTCATGCCCGGCATGACGATGCCCTTCAAGGTGAAGGACGAAGGACTGCTGAAGGGGAAGGAACCGGGCGATCTGGTGACGGCGACACTCGTCGTAGGCGAAGTGGACGCGCATCTGCGCACCCTCGACAAGACCGGACACGCCGCGCTCGAAGCCCCAGCGCCCCCGCCACCGCCCGACATCCGCGAACCGGGCGACACACTGACCGATGCGACGTTCGTCGACCAGAACGGCACGCCCTCGTCACTCTCGGCGTATCGCGGACATCGCGTGGCGCTGACATTCATCTACACACGCTGTCCGCTGCCCGAATTCTGTCCGCTGATGGATCGGAACTTCGCCGCGGTGCAGAAGACACTCGCCAGCACTCCGGCGCTCGCTGATGTCAGGCTCATCACGATGACCCTCGATCCAGCGTTCGACACGCCTGCGGTGCTCAAGCCGTATTCGGTACAACGCGGCGCTGACCCGAAGATCTGGTCGTTCCTGACCGGCGAGCCGACGGAGGTCAATAAGTTCGGATCACAGCTCGGGATTTACGTCGAACATAACCCGCAGAGCGCGATCGACATCACTCACAACCTGCGAACCGTCGTCATCGATCCGGACGGCCGTCTCGCCAAGGTCCACAACGGCAATTCCTGGACGCCGTCCGAACTCGTTGCCGACCTCAGCGCGGTCCCCGCTCCCACGCACTGACCCGATCGAGCCGCCGTCGCTCGCGCTGACCCGCGCCGAGCGTCAGGTGATCGATCGACTGCGCACGCCGCTCGCGGTGCAGCAGTGGCTGAACGGCCTGCCCTATAACACTGAGCAGGGTGGCGAGACATTGCGCAGCTTTCGCGGTGTGATTCGCACCGGCACAGCGCACTGTCTCGAGGCAGCGCTCTCCGCGGCAGCGATCATGGAGCAGCACGGCTACCCACCGCTCGTCCTGAGCTTCGAATCCATCGATCTGCTCGATCACGTCATCTTCGTGTATCGCACCAGCGCGGGCTGGGGCTCCGTCGCACGGTCGCGCGATCCCGGATTGCATGGCCGCAAGCCGCTCTTCGCCACGCCGCGCGCGCTCGCGCTCAGCTACGTGGAGTCCTATGTGGACTTCACCGGCGGGATCAAGGCCTACGCCGTCATCGATCTGCGGGTGATGGGCGAGTACGACTGGCGTCTGTCTGAGAAGAATGTGTGGAAGGTCGAGCAGATGCTGCTCGACTGGCCGCATCGGCGGCTCATCCCCTCACGCGAGAAGATCGCCGCGATGCGTCGCCGGTACCGTCGCTTTCGCGAGGCGAACGGTTTTAAGCCGTGGAAGTATTACAAGGGCCGCGAGCGCTGGACTCCGCTCCCTCCCGAGTTCGCGCGCCGTGGTTAGTCCAGATCGAAGTCGCGGACCGGCCGCGTAATCGGTTCGCCTCTCGCCTGCTTCAACGCTTCTTCGAAGCGACGCGTCAGCGCATCGTCGCGTGACTTCTCCGCTTCGACCGATTGTTCGAACAGCGACTCACGCCGCGCGGCTTCGGCGGCAAGAATTCTCTGCGCGTCATTGAGCTCGGGTTTGTCACCGCGCTCCGGCTCGCGATGCGAGACGATGCGACCGAGGTTCAGATCGACGACGAGGGTTGACCCGCAGCACGGGCAGGTGAGCTCCAGCTCGCTTTTCAACTTCGCCATATGGGCATTCTAGCTGGTTCGTGGTTCGTGGTTCGTGGTTGGTGGTTGGTGGTTGGTGGTTCGTGGTTGGTGGTTCGTGGTTCGTCGTTCGTGGTTGGTGGTTCCTGGTTGGTGGTTAATGGTAAAACCACGTTCAGCAAACATGAGTCCGAACACCATCCTGCCCACACCAGCCATCACCACCACGAACCACGAACCGCGAACCACGAACCAATGACGGACTCTCGATGGCGGCGGTTACGCGTCGCCACCTATAACATCCACCGTTGCCGGGGCCTTGATGGCCGTATCAATCCGGGCCGCACTGCCGAGGTTATTCGGGCAGTCGACGCAGACATCGTCGCGCTGCAAGAAGTGATCGGCGCCGGCCCCACCTCGAAGGGACATGCCGAGGAGCTCGGCGCGTTGCTCGGTATGGGATGGGTGATGGCGCCTGCACGGCACCTGCGGGGCAACCTGTTCGGCAACGTGGTGCTCAGCCGACATCCCATCGTGCACCACGCCCACTACGACCTGTCCTGGAAGACGTGCGAGCCGCGGTGTCTGCAGCGCGTGGACGTCGCGATCGGCACCGACACGCTGCACTTGTATAACGTGCACCTCGGCACCGCGTTTCTCGAACGGCGCTATCAGGCCGCGCGTCTCGGCAGCATCGTGCACGATCGTCGCGTCGGTGTGCCGAAACTGGTTCTTGGCGACTTCAACGAATGGAGCCGTGGCCTCGCCACGAAGGTGCTCAACGAACGGCTGGAGAGCATCGATCTGCGCGCACACCTCCGCCGCCGCCGGACGTACCCCGGTGTCTTCCCTGTGTTACATCTCGATCACATTTACTACGAGGGCAGCGTTGAGGTGATGGGACTGGAATTGCCGCGGACGAGGCGATCGCTGATGGCGTCAGATCACCTGCCGCTCGTCGCTGAACTGAAGATCCGGTTCAGCTAGCCTTCTTCCTCGTATTCTTCCTCTTCGAGCGGAAGAAAACGAGTCGGCGGGCGCAGCGCTTCGCGGTAGTCGTAGATCGGCAGGTTCCGCACATGCAGCGGCATGACGCATCCCGGAGCCTTGTCTTCCACAACGACAGTCACCGGGCTCCCCTCGACTCCCTCGCGGAACGCAATGCGACAACCGCAAGCGAGACGGGCGTGCGTGAAGCCTTTCAACATGATGTTCGAATCATACTACAGCAGGGCCTTGATCTCCCGCTCGAACTGCTCCATGGTTCCGATGCCGGTATGCTTCTTCGCGATGATGCCGTCGCGGCCGATGATGACGGAGACAGGAATTCCGAGCAGTGGGCCGAACGCATTCTGGACGTCTTCGCGCCCATTGCCGACGAGCAGCGGGTAGTTGACCTTGTACTCTTCGGCGTAGGGCTTCATTTTCTCCGCGGGATCATCCACGGAAAATCCCAGCACGACGAGATCGTCCGCGTACTTTTCCTGAAGCTCGACCAATGACGGGATTTCGGCTTTGCACGGGCCGCACCACGTCGCCCAGAAGTTCAAGAGAATCACCTTCCCTTTGAACGAATCGAGCTTCACGTCCACGCCGTTCATGTCTTTCAACTGGAAGTCGAGACGCGCAGGCTTGCCAACGGCAGCGGCGTCTTCAGGCTCGCCCGGAGAGCCACTCGTCGCGCCACCGGTGGGAGCAGTCTCGTCAACATGCTCGATACCCGGCGCGATCCAGATCAGCGCCAGCGCCAACGTCACGGCGCCCATTGCCAGCCACGCGGCCTTGCGCGAGAGATGCTGTTCGGGCTCCGGAGTCGTCGCAGGCTGCTCGGTGGCGGCGCCCTGTTCTATAGCGCCGCGCTGTTCTATAGCGCCGCCGTCAACGAGGTCATCAACAAGCGGTCCCTGGGGGATTTCTGGCGTGTCAGACATGCGGTCCTCTGAAGCGACGAAATTTAACGTTCCGCTTCCTTCATCACGTATCGGGTGGCATCGACGAGTTGTCCACTCTCGTCCTCTGGTCCCACGAGCACGAACGTGGTGTTGTTCTTCGTCCAGATCTGCGAGCGGTGTCCGAACGTCACCAGTTCCGTCGGATTGCGCGTGACGCCGTTCATTACGAACAGCGATAAATCCTCACCGTTGGCGGCGCGGTACATCACATGCGGAATCAAACCGTCGGCATAGAGACATCGTCGCGCGCCAACCAACTGCAATCCGTCCACTGATGGCGGCACGTGAATCTTCCATCCGTATTCGCGCGTGAGCATCTCCTCGACTTCGTGGGCGTCCATCACGGGAGGATTGCCGGCCACGAACAGCTTGAAGCACTTGGAGTGATCGGCGGTGAGCTGCGCGGCCAGCACGGCATCGGATCGGCGGGTCGCCAGCGAGAAGATCGCCGAGGCGGTGAACACGAGGAGGATGACGCTGAGCACGGTCGGCACGAGCGTGCGACGCCAGCCTGGAAGGCTCGCCGCGCGCGCCTGCTCGTGCATCAGCGATTCGCATCGCGATCGCAATCCGGGCGGCAGCGGCTCCTCACGAAGACGCTGCGCGTGATGACGAAGCACGGCGTGGCAGCCGCGCTCGCGCGCCACGGCACTGCGACATGACGCGCACTGGTCGAGATGCCGCTCGACCTCTTCCCGGCGAGTGACATCGAGTTGGTCGTCCACGTAGGACGTCAACTGCTCGCTGACGTGACGACACTCACTCATCGCGACACGGGCACCTGTGCATCAGTCTTTGCCTGAGTCAGTTTCTCGTACAACTGCCGCCGGCCCCTGGAGATGCGAGACATTACCGTACCGATGGGCACATCGAGCATCTTGGCAATTTCCGCATACGAGAATTCTTCGACGTCACGCAACCAGACCGCCTGGCGAAAGGCGTCGGGCAACCCGTCGAGCGCCTCTTTCAAGTCCACATCCATCGTGGACCGTATGAGCATCCGCTCCGGCGTGTCCACTTCGGCCGGGCCATCGGCCCTCGCCGCGAGCTCTTCGATGCGCTCGCTGTCCACGTCCGTCGCTTCACGGGCCGTGTCGCGGATCCGATTTCTCCACGTGTTATGGAGAATCGTGTAGAGCCACGCCCGCAGGTTCGTCCCCGGCTCGAAGCGATCCCGGAACCGCAGTGCCCTGACCATGGTGTCCTGCACCAGATCTTCCGCGTCGGCGCGGTTCCGCGTCAGCCGCATTGCCGTGGCATAGAGCGGCTCGAGGTACCCCAGCACCTCGGTACTGAACGTGTCGGGGGCTGCCCGCTGGCGACGTCCGAACATCGGCGGCCCTCAGGCCCCTTGGCTAGAACCCGAATGAGACGCGGGTTTATTCCTCAGGGGGTCAGATCTTGATTCTTTCACGTTCGCAAGAATCAGCATCTGACCCCCCGAGGCAGTATAC
Source organism: Acidobacteriota bacterium (assembly GCA_046765795.1). Lineage (GTDB taxonomy): Bacteria > Acidobacteriota > Vicinamibacteria > Vicinamibacterales > UBA2999 > Gp6-AA40. The sequence continues at coordinate 8,417 of JBKPRH010000319.1, forward strand.
CTGCCGACTGCCGGTGACACTCAACCGTCTCACTCTCAGGAATCGAAAGCATTCAAGCCACGTGAATGTCGAAAACTTGCGGCCGATCAAAAGGAACTCATCGGTACATCCTTTGCTCACGCACGCGCATTCAGCGGTTTGCGACTGTTACTGTGTCAGCAGTAAGATCGCCGCTCGCCCACCGGTGTCCATTTGACTGAGAGCCTTTCCCAGCGCAGTCGAGGGGCCGAAGCC
>JBKPRH010000320.1:0-5293 GCA_046765795.1 Acidobacteriota bacterium
CGCCCACGGCAAGTTGGTTGTGCCGGTGTCCATCCATCCGTAGACGGTGTCCATGCCAGTCATGTGCATGCCGTGACACGTCGAGCACGTGCGCTTGGCAGGATTGCCGAGCCCGACGGAGTTGATGTGCATGGCGTCGCGGATCCAAAACGTGCGGAAGAAGAACACGTCGTGCCCGCGTGCCACGGATTCGCGGAATGCGTTCCTCGCATCGGTCGCCGCGTCGCCGGTTCTCGGCAACGTCTTCCACCCCTCGCCCATGGGAAAGACGTAGCGTGTGGTGTTATTTCCTAACGTGCCCGTACTGCCCGACGCAAGTGCGGCGGGGCCGAGCGCTGGCGGGCCACCCGGTTCAACCAGGCTACCAGCCCCACGATGCATACGTTGGGCGGCATAGACCTGACTTTCGAACGCGACGATGCGATCGATCTGCGCGGATGGTAATTGACCGCTGACTTGCAGATGCGTGGCGGCAGCCGATACCGCCTGTGTGCGCAGCGTCGGTTCACGGGCATCGGCCATCATGTTCATGCTGACGAGCGCACCGGTCTCCGGATCGCGCGCCGCCGGCTGGCCGTTCTTGACGATGAACGGTGAGACGCCGAATGCGGCCGCCGTCACGTACTTCAGATTGGCCGCCATCCGCGGTCGCCGGTAGACCGAGATGGTCGGATTGCTGCTGGTCAAGCCGTACTGCGGATCGGTATTGCAGCGAGTCGGGTCGCGCACCACCTCGATGGTGAATTCGGGATCGATGCGCGTGCCGTCCGCTTTCCGAGGTGGCCAGGGCAAAAAGACGCGAATGAGGCCACGCTCCAGCAGCAGTGAATGCGAGGCCGGATCGTCCTGCGGAAGATTGGGACAGTTCTTGCCGTCGATGGCCGCGAACAGCGGATCCTTGCCATTGGTGTCACGCCATCGTTCACGGACGGTCGCCGCTGAAATGGTCATGGCGTCCGAGGGCTGATGGCATGTCACACACGCACGCCCATTCATGCCGATCGGTTCAAAGAACGGATGCCCTTTGGTGTCGATCGCGCCGGCGGTGTTCAGGATCCCGACCGCTCCATCCGGGTCGGCGTAATCGACCGTCGCTGGCAACGTGCGTCCATCACCAGGAGACCACCATCGGCTCGACCGTTGAGCCTGCGCGGCGATCGTGGACGACCACATCAGTGACGTCAGCAGACACGACGAGGCCAGCGTGGCCATCACGAAGACTGAGCGAGGGCTGCTCATGGCACGGGGATTATATGGCCGCAATTGGAGCAATTGCGGGCCGCAGTTGCAGTAAAGTCTGACGCATGCCACGCAAATGGCTCTCAATTCTGCTGATGACGATCGCCGCCAGCGTGCCGGCCATCGCCACAGACTGGCCGCAGTATCTCGGCCCCAATCGTAACGGCACCTACGCAGGTCCTCCGCTCCTCGAGACATGGGGACCGTCGGGCCCCAAAGTTGTCTGGCGCAAACAGGTCGGTCAGGCGTTTGCCGGTCCGGCGGTGGTCCAGAACCGAGTGCTGCTCTTCCATCGTGTTGGGAACGAGGAAGTGCTCGAGTCGCTCGACGCCAAGACTGGAGCGTCGATGTGGCGCTACGCCTACCCCACCACGTATCGCGACGACTTCGGATTCGACGAAGGGCCGCGCGCAGTACCAGTCGTCGCTGATGGCATCGTCTATACGTTCGGAGCGCAGGGGCAGCTCCACGCGGTCGATCTCGCGAAAGGCACGCGTGTCTGGAGTGAGGACACGATGAAGCGCTTCAACGTGCCGAAGGGATACTTCGGCGCGGGCGGCTCCCCCCTCGTCGAGGGTGGACACGTCATCGCCAACATCGGCGGCGACAAAGCTGGCGTCGTCGCCTTCGACGCGAAGACCGGCAAGGTCGTGTGGACCGCCACCGATGACGATGCGAGCTATTCATCAGGCATCGCCGCAACGATTGCGGGCCGCCGTTCGGCCATATTCCTCACACGCGACAACCTGATCGGCCTGGATCCGGCGACGGGCATGATTCAGTTTCAACGCCGCTGGCGTGCACGCATCGCCGCCTCGGTGAACGCCGCGACGCCGCTGGTGGTCGGCGACTCGATCTTCGTCTCGGCCCAGTACGGCCCCGGTGCAGGCGTGCTGCGCGTGGAGGGTTCCAAATTGACCGATGTCTGGGCGTCGGACGAGGCGATGTCGAATCACTACGCGACGAGCGTGTATTACGACGGGTATCTGTACGGATACCACGGCCGGCAGGAATTTGGTCCGAGCTTGCGCGCTGTGGACTTCAAGACCGGCGCCGTCAAGTGGAACCAGGATCAGTTCCGCGCCGGGAGCATCACCCTGGCGGGCGATAAGCTGCTCATCATGCGCGAAGGTGGCGAGATGATCCTTGCGCCCGCGTCTCCACAAGCGTTCAAGCCACTCGCACGCGCGCAAGTGCTGCCCGGCGTCGTACGACCGCTGCCCGCGATTGCCGACGGCTTCGTTTACGTCCGCAACGAAAACACGCTTGTCTGTCTCGACCTTCGACGCTGAGATACCGATGCGACGAATCCTGTTTGGAGTCATTGCAGCGGCCGCCGTTGTCATCACAATCTCGGCACAACGCACGAACGACAATCCGCGCGAACTCCTGGACCGGGCCATCGAAGACTTCCTCGCCGGACGGCTGACGGAATCGGTGACAGGTTTCGATCAGGTGGTCGCGCTCGCGCCGCAGGCCGCGCCGCAATTGTGGCAACGCGGCATCGCGCTCTATTACGCCGGCCGGTATCAGGACTGCCGCGCGCAGTTCGAATCGCACCGCACCGTCAATCCGAATGACGTGGAGAACCCGGCGTGGCACTTCATGTGTGTCGCCAAGGCCGAGTCGCCCGCCAAAGCGAAAGCCGCGCTGCTGCCAGTCGGTCCCGATCAGCGCTCGCCGATGCGCGAGATTTACCAGATGTTTCGCGGCACGATGACGCCTGACGCTATCCTGAAAGCCGCCGGCAACGACCCCTCGTCGCGTTTCTTCGCCGAGTTGTATGTGGGCTTGTACTACGATGCGACCGGCGATCGAACGAAAGCGATTCAACACCTTCGCCTCGCCGCAGCGAAGGAGTATGCGAGCGTCGGCGGATACATGCACCGCGTCGCGGAGCTGCACCCGCTTCTACAGTCTCCCCGCTGACTACCAGATCACACGCACCACTCCGGCAGCGCGAATGTCCGCGTCGCGGCTCACCAATGGCAACTCCAGCGCACGCGCGGCCGCGCAAATCAGCAGATCGAACGGATCGCGACTAAAGCGAAGTTCGTCGGCAATATAGACCTGCTCGGCCGTCATGTCGTAGGGCTGATACGACGGGTTGCTGAAGAGATCGTCGAAGAAGCCACGAGCAGTGCGCCGGAGATTCACGCGCGACACGCGCGCGAGCAGGCTGACCTCCCACATGACAATTGCCGGCACGTAGATGATCGCCTGCTGGCGCTCGCAGCGCTCGAACATGGCTGCCGCCTTCGGACCGAGGCCACGCCCACCAGCGGCGTGAAACAGAATGGCGTGGGTGTCGGCGACGGCCGCAGGTTCAGCCACGCCGCTTCCTCTTCGCCCCCGCCTTGTAGGCCGAGCGGGATTGCTTCACCAGCGTGGGACGCCTGAGCGACACATCAAACATCGCTCGCAACACGTCGTCAGTACCAGTCAGGAGTGGATCGGACGTATCGATATCGATAGTCCCGACCACTGAGCGCACTGCCCCGCCCGGCGTCGCGCGCCGCGCTTCGCTGACGAGTTGGTCGAGTAAGTCGCTGACGCTGCGAGCGCCGACGGCTCCGGCCCGTGCCTTGAGCCACGTCAGGTTGTCGCGATGCAGCGTGACCGAGATAGCATGCTTGGCCATACGATATCCTATAAATATCGTATACCACGCGTGTGACCGCGACACCCGGACGTCAGCCGAACTAGCTGCGTCCGCCGATTCGATAGAGATGGGAATGAGTACGGATGTAGAACGAGCCGTTCGAGACCGCCATCGATGCCAGCGTCGCACCGTCGAGACGGTTGACCGCGAGTCGCTTGAACTCACGACCAGGCGCGATCACGGTCGTCATGCCTTCTTCACTTTGAAAGTAGATCCTGCCGTCGGCGAACACGGGCGACGCCGAGTAATTTCCACCAAGCCTCTGTTGCCACACCATCTGCCCTGACAGCGCATCGGCAAGCGACAGCACGCCCGTGTCGCTCACGTAATAGAGGTCATTGCCGACCAGCAACGGCGACGGCGTATACGGCGCTCCCCGCGAAATCGTCCACGCCACGTGCGAACGCGTCACATCGCCCTTCCCATCCGGACGAACCGCAATCAGCGACGGCGTCTGGAAGCCTGTCGCGATGAAGACGAGTCCCTGTCCGAACACTGGCCGCGGGACGTTGGAGAATCCATCGCCGTAGCTGACGCGCCAGATCTCCTGGCCCGTGAGCGGCTCGTAGGCAGCAGCGCGATACGCTCCGACCGACACGAGTTGATCCTGTTGACCGACGGTGATGACCAGTGGCGTTGAATACGCTTGATCGGCCGGTCTGCGGCGCGTGGTCTTCCATCGCGTCTTACCGGTCGCGGTCTCGAGCGCGATCACGTACGCCTCACCACCATTTCCGTCGCAGTTGACGATCAGCAGATCGCGATAGAGCGTCGGCGATCCGCCATTGCCATGCTGCGATTCATACCGCAGGTGCGTCGTCCAGAGGATGTCGCCGGACGTGCTAACCGCGGCGGTTCCCTCCGCGCCGAAGTGCACATAGATTCGATCGCCATCGACAATCGGTGTCGGTGACGCACGACTGTTCTTCGGGTTCACGTATCCGGCATCGTCGAGGCGAAAGACTTCGACGTTGACCAGCTCTCGCCCGGTCGCGATGTCGTAGGCGAGGGCGCGCAACGATGCCGACACGCGGCCGCGCCGTTCTTTCGACTCGACGACGGTGGTCAGCCACACACGTCCGTTGGCGACCGCTGGCGATGACCAGCCAAGGCCGGGGACCGGTACCTTCCAGATGATGTTGTGGGTTTCACTCCACTCGAGCGGCAGGTTGCGCTCAGTGGCATGGCCCTGCCCCGTCGGGCCGCGGAATTGAGGCCAGTCCTCCGCCTGGGCCAGGACTGAAGTCCCGGCGAGCAGGAGGAGGACCAGCAGTCTCTTCACTATCCCTTCTGAATCTCGAAGCCGTCCACCATCACTTCGGTCACGTGATTCACACGGAACCCGGCGATGCCGTCGGACTTCACCGCGCTCTTGGGTGCGGTGTGCACGAC
>JBKPRH010000321.1:0-27404 GCA_046765795.1 Acidobacteriota bacterium
GTACTTTTGCGCCCTGGCCCAGCCGGTGATCGTGTCCACGACACGGCCGATCAACTGCTTGACGCTGCGCTCACGCTCCGCCGTACCCAACTGACCGCGGAAATACTTCGAGACCACGATGTTGGTCGCCTGCTGCGACCAGAACTTCGGGATCTCGACGTCACGCTGTTCGAAAACGACCTTGCCCTTTTCGTTGCCTATGACTGCCGCCCGGATTTCCCACTCGACCTCATCGAACGGATCGACGCCGGGAAGCGTGAAAAAGCGCGGGAATTCCAGACCAGGCGACTCCGTATTCCTCTGCTCGGCACCCTTGCGGGTTCGGGTCGAGGGGTCGGCCGGCGTCGTGGCGCTAGTCTGAGCGGACTGACCAGCAGCAGCTGCTTCGCGGGCAGGGCCTCTTTCCATCGTGCTCCTCCGAATCGGTTCTCAGGGACGCACCTACCCCCGTCGGTGGCGTCCGAAATCTTGTCCAGTGGTGTGCGCTGCGGGCGTCCTATAGGCTTCCTCGGCCGGCCCGACGCTGGGAGCGTCCGGCCCTTCGTTGTCGCTCAGCGCCCGGCCATAGTGCGCCCGGATGCCCGCTTTGTCAAGCGTCAAACCACAATATATTGCGCCTTTCTTTTAGGGCACGCGCAATATGTGGGTTCAATTGTACTCCCATCGTGGGGGCGAGAAGAGGACGCTCTGGACGTTTAGGATCTATGGTTTACACGGATGAAACCCGGCTCATGCGGGTCTCGTCTTTGCACCACGCAGGGTCGCAATGAAGCCAGCCGTCCTCTCGCTTGTTCTCGCCACCGGACTGGTGGCGGCGTCCGTTAGCCCGCGCGCCCAAACCGCAACTCCCGCTCCGGCGGGAGCAACTCCCGCTCCGGCGGGAGCAACGGCTGCTCCGGCGACGGACCTCGATGCGTTCATGTCGCAGGTCCTCGCACGGCGCGACGACAACTGGAAGAAGCTGCAGCAATACGTCCTTGAAGAACGGGAGACGGTCCAGTTGCTCGGCCCCGGCGCCACGCCCTTGTATGGCGTACGCCGTGAGTCCGCGTGGTTTCCACGCGACGGCAGGTTCATCAAGAGCCCGTTGCGCATCAACGGCGTCACAATCGGCGAGGAGGATCGACGCAAGGCTGAAGCGCTCTGGATCAAGTCCGAGGACGCGCGCGAGAAGCGCATCGCGCTTCGTGCCGATCGCGACGGCGCGAAAGTCGAGGTCGAGAGCACAGCACCGCTCACCGAAGATGGTGTCCGACAGGCGCTCGAGCCGGGATTTGTCTCCGCCGCCTATTTCCTGAAATTCAAGTTCGATCCCGGTCACTATGCCCTTGCTGGCCGCGACACGTTCGAGGGCCGTGACGTCCTGAAGATCGAGTACTACCCGACGAAGCTGTTCAGCGAGGGCCGCACACGTCCAAACAAGGAGTTGCGCAAGAGGAGCGCGGAGATCCAGGCGAAGATGAACAAGAGCGCGCTCGTCACGCTCTGGATCGATCCGGCCGAGCACCAGATCCTCAAGTACGACTTCGCGAACATCGATCTCGACTTCCTGCCTGGACGATGGCTCGTGCATCTCGATGGCATGAACGCCGCGATGGAAATGGGACAGCCGTTCCCGTCGGTATGGCTGCCGCGATCACTGCGCATCGCCATCGATCTCACGGTCGCGACCGGCGAAATCGACGGACGGTACGCGGTGGATTACTACGACTACAAACTCGCGACGGTGGCCACGAAAGTTCGATGACGGCGCTATCGCGCCGGGGTCAAAAGGCAAAGGGCAAAGGTGAAGATCGCTGCGTTTCTTGTCACGATCATTTGTTTCGCGGCGATGCCATCGCGGGCGATTGCTCAGGAAACGATTGCCGAAATCAGAGTCCACGGCAATCACACGACTCCCGATGCGGACGTCATCGGTTTGAGTGGGCTCAAGCCGGGCGACCCGGCGACTGATGCACGGCTCGCTGAAGCCGAGCAGGCGCTTCGCAAGAGCAATCGTTTCGACAACGTCGAAGTCCGCAAGCGGTTTCGATCGATCGACAACCCGTCGGACATTCTCATCATGATCGTGATCGACGAGCGCGCCGGCGTCAGCGCCGACGATCTCACGCCAGGCTTCGGTGCGCGTGCGCGCAGCGCGATGGTCTGGTGGCCGATCCTCAACTACGCGGATGGGTACGGATTCACCTACGGCATCCGGCCAGCGTTCACCGATCCGATCGGCAATGACAGCATGCTGTCGTTCCCACTCTCGTGGGGCGGCGAACGGCGCGCCGGCGTGGAACTGGAGCGATCGTTCGACAATCAGCGCACGAGAGCCGGTGTCGCGTTCTGGGTGAATCGCATCGAGAATCCGTTCTTCGACGTCCCCGATCTTCGACAGCAAGTGCGCTTCGAGGCCGATCGCGCCATCGTCCCATGGATGCGGGTCGGCGGCAGCGCGCGCATTGCGCACGTCGAGTTTGGCGACGACTACGATGCGCGCCACATCGCCGGCGGCCCATTTGTCACCTTTGACACGCGCATTGATCCGCTGTTTCCGCGAAACGCCATTCACACGCGCATCGGCTGGGAGCGCGTCGATTTCGAAACCGGAGACGCGGGGCGATGGACAACCGACGCGCGTGGCTTCATCGGCATCGGACCGCGGGTGGTCGTCGCGCTGCGCGGACAACTCGAACGATCGGATGGACCACTGCCCGAGGCCGAGCAGTCATTGTTGGGTGGATGGGACTCGCTGCGCGGTTACCGAACCGGACATCGCGCCGGCGACAGCATGGCGGCGGTCTCAGCCGAAGTGCGCGTCCCGCTGAACTCGCCGCTGCGCGTCTCGAAGTTGGGCGTGAAAGGATTCATCGACGCCGGCACAGTGTGGAATTCCGGGATGAGCCTGGCCGATCAACCCTTCGAGCGAGGAATTGGTGGCGGTGTGTTTATCGGGGCCGCGGTGGTGAAGCTCGATCTCGATATCGCGTGGCCTGAGGACGGCAAGCCACGCGTGCACTTCGCGATGGGAATTAGTTTTTAACGCACCAATTCCGACGCGATCTTCGCCGCCTTGTCTGCGACGGTCTGCGCGTAGATGAAGTTGCGCTCCTTGAGCGCCTTGTCGGCTTCCTCGGTAAAGCCTTTGGCCTGGTCGTACTGTTCACGTCCGCCGCGCGTCAACCCGCGATAGTCCACCCGGCTCAAATCCCGCAACGCCGTGCGCAACATCTCGGTAATCCGTTGCTCCGCCTCACGATCGGCGGGGGTGGACGCCGCGCTCAGCACGCGAGGCACTTCCGAGGATGGCACCACGGCGGGCGCTGGAGCCGGCTTCTCAGGTTCGGGCTGCGGCCGGCTCCGGGGTGGCGGCGTCACCGGAGGTACACGCGGCGCCGTTGCCGGCGTCGTATCTGCTACCGGCGACGATACCAGCGGTTCTTCTTCAATCGGCGCGAACACGCGCGAGGGTGGCTGCGGTGTGGCTAACGGTGGCCCGTCAGGCACGGTCTCGGCGCGCGCTTTCGCGCACCCGCCGGCCAATGCCGCGGACAACATACACATTCCCAGGCCCAACACCCAACGCCGGTTCACGATCGAGGAACGATGGGAGCACATCGTACGCATCATCTCGTGGTCCGTTCGATCTTAAACCCCGCTCGCACGCGGGAGCAGGACGCGGAACGTCGTTCCCCGCCCTGGGGTTGACTGTACCTCGACTTCGCCGTCGTGCATCTGAATGATGCGATACACCATGGAAAGGCCGATGCCGGTCCCCTTTTCCTTGGTCGTGAAGTAGAGGTTGAAAATCTTCGACAGGTGCTCGGGGGCGATACCGACCCCGGTGTCCTGTACCAGTACTTCGACGCGTGCACGCGACGAAGGGCCGGCCTTCAGGCGCAATGAGCCTCCATTGGACATCGCCTGGCAGGCATTGATGGCCAGATTGAGAAAGGCCTGACGCAACATCGCCGAGTCCCCGTTTACGGCCGGGACTGACGGCGGCACATCGACGGTCACCTTCACGTTGTGCTTGCTCGCCTCGGTCTCGATGATGGGAAGGATCTCGTCCATCAACGCATGAACCTTTACAGGCTGGAGGCGCAAATCTTCAGGCCGTGTGAACTTCAGGAAACCCTGAACCACCTCATCCAGCCGCCGGATTTCGCTTTCGATAATGGAGACGTGCTCGAGCGCACCCTGGACCGGCGCCGGCAGCGCAGCTGCCCGACCGGGTCCAAGCCCGAGCATTCCACCCGCCGCTGCGACTGGCTCCGGCTGAGCCGCGACCTGCGTCGCGCGAATCTTCGTTCGCAGCAGCTCGAGGTGAATCATCATCGCGTTGAGCGGATTCTTCACCTCGTGGGCGATGCCAGCCGTCAGGCGGCCCAGTGCCACCAGCTTCCGCGAATACGCGAGCGTGGACTGCATGCGCGAGAGATGCGCCAGATTCCGCGAGACGAGCAGCACGCCAACGAGATCACCGCTGGTGCCAACGATGGCGTGCGTCATGATCAATTCTTCGTCCGCGGCCTTGACCTCAGCTCCCGCGGCGACGTGGCTGCCCGAACCGCTCGAGGCCACCACCACCGGTTCTGTGGGATGACGCTGACTCTGCACCGGACCACGTGAGCGCCGCGTCGCGAGCGTCTCTTCGACCAGCGTGCGATACGGATGTCCGTTGGGCAGCAGCCCCTGCAGCGCGCGACCGATCGCGTCGCCAGGCAGCGTCGGCTGCATCGCCGGATTGCTGAAAAGCAACTCGCCTGAGGGATTGAACAAGGCGACCGCGTCCTCGAGGTGTTCAACCGCCGTTTGGAGATTGGCTTTCTGCCCGGCGAGGAGCGAACGGTCGGCGGACAGCTGCTCGCTGACCGTGTTGAAAAAGTCACCGAGCTCGCCGAACTCGTCGCCCGGTGGCAGATCGAGCCGGACGCCGAACTCGCCCTTGCCCAACCGCGTCAAGCCGCTCCGCAGGACGTGAATGGGTCGCAATAGTAATTGCGCGAACACACCCGCTACGAACACCGCGATACCGAGCGCCGCGGTCACCGTGAACAGAGCGCCCCAGAACAGCTCGTCCAGCTGGCGCCGCATCAACAGCGTGGATACGCCGATGCGGATCGATCCGAATTCTTCGTCGCCGCTCTTCAACTGCTCACGCACTTCGAGCGTGCGCCCGTCACCGGTGTAGATCTCCTTCAGCTTCGCGTACGCGTCGGATTCATCGAGCAGTCCGAGGTCGTCCTGCTGCGGACTTAACTGCCCGACCATCGATCGCAGGTTGGCCAGGACGATGATGCCGTTGGTATCAACGATCGTCGCGGTCGTGATGTTGTCGCTGTATACGCTCGATTCGATGATCGAGCGGAGTCCGGAGTCCTCGCGGAGTTGCGCCCACGGGTCACCGGTGCTCGTCACCACCGCGCCCGCGCGATGCAGGATCGTCCTCGCGATCAACTGCCCGCGCGAGTAGCTTTCGTGGAGCACGACGTCGGTCAGACGCGCGGCGTACAGAATGCTCAGCGCCACCACCGCCAGACCGACGATGAGCGTGACGCCGACGATCTGCTTGACCCTGATACTGAAGCGCACGTTGCCTTTGACCTTTGACCTTTGAGCCTTGACCTTTGACCTTTCTACGAAGTCACGCTTTCTTCTTCCGACCGCTTGCCGCGACCGCGAAGCTTGTTCAACTTGTTATGAAGCGTCTTCAAGCTAATCCCGAGGATCTCGGCGGCTCGCGTCTTGTTGTCGCGCGTGTGTTCGAGTGTCATCAGGATCAACCGGGTCTCCGCCTCCTCCACCGTCGTCCCTGGCGTCAGCGACAACGTCGGCTTGACGACATCGGGTGAGTCGGTCACGAGCGGCGGCAACTGCTTCTGATCGATGAACTCGCCCGAGCTCAGGATCACCGCCCGTTCGATGACGTTGCGCAGTTCGCGCACGTTGCCGGGCCAGTTGTACTGCTCGAGGATGCGCATCGCCGCCGGATCGAGCGCCGACACCTGCTTGTTGTTGCGGGCGTTGAAGTCGGCGAGGAAGGACTGGACCAGCAGCGGCAGGTCCTCCTTGCGCTGGCGCAACGGCGGCAGCTCGATGGCAAACACGTTGAGCCGATAATACAGGTCCTCGCGAAGTTTGCCGTTGCGGACCGCGTCGCCGGGATTGACGTTGGTCGCGGCGATCACACGGACGTCCACGGTCTCTTCGCTCCGACCACCGAGCCGCCGGAACTTGCGCTCCTGCAGCACGCGCAGCAGCTTGACCTGCGTGGCCGGCGTCATCTCGGCGATCTCGTCGAGAAACAACGTGCCGTGATCGGCGAGCTCGAAGCACCCGGCGCGACGATCGACCGCACCGGTGAACGCGCCCTTCTCGTGACCGAAGATCTCGCTTTCGAGCAAAGTCTCGGGAATCGCCGCGCAGTTGATCGGCACAAACGGCATCTGCGCGCGCGAGCTCAATTGATGAATGGTCTGGGCGACCAGCTCTTTGCCCGTCCCCGACTCGCCCCAAATCAACACCGATGCGGAGGTCGGCGCCGCCTGCTCGATGACCTGATAGACCTTCCGCATTTGCGGGCTGCTGCCGATCATCTTGCCGAACGTGCCGTGCTCCCGGAGCTGCTTGCGCAGCACCTTGACCTCGCGCAGCGTGTCCTGCCGTTCGACGATCTTGTCGAGGAGGATCTTCAGCCGCTGCGGCTCGATCGGTTTGTTCAAATAGTCGTACGCGCCTTCTTTGATGGCTTCGACCGCGGTTTCAACGGTTCCCTGCGCGGTCAATATGACGACGGTGTAATCCCCGCCATCGTCCTTGAGTGCGCGGAGTAGTTCGAGACCACCCATCCGCGGCATCACGAGGTCGGAGATGATGATGTTCGGGCGAAAGACGGTAATACGTTGAAGCGCCTCTTCTCCGTCGCCCGCGGAGTCGGTTGTGAAGCCCCAAGTACGCACCAACTCGGTTAACCCGAGGCGCGTGCTGGGCTCATCCTCGACGATGAGGACGCGTTCCCCTGACGTGCTGGACATGCTCTTCGAATGTTACCCTGTCATATTTACATGGTCTATCCCGATCCAATTCCGCCGGCGATAGCAAGCCCAGCTGATTCAATGACGGTCGGCCAAAAGCGCGTGATCGCCGCGGTCGAAGTATTGCTGTGCTCGAGCTTGCCAACGCAGATTGTGATCGGGCAGCTGCTGGCCGCCATCGGGCTCGATCCGAGGACTGACAGCGGGCAGTTGTCCCCACCGTTCGCATTCGCCTTGCTGGTGATCGACTCGGTGGTGTTGACGACCTTGATGGTGATCCTGACGCGTGCGCATCGCGAGAGCCCGCGTGCGTTATGGCTCGGCGATCGATCGATTGTACGTGAGTTCGGCTTGGGACTGGCACTCGTCCCGCTCGTCTTCCTGATTGTCGGATTGCTGATGACGGGTCTGATGCGCCTGGTGCCCGGTCTGCATAACGTCACCGAGAATCCAATCGAGCAACTTGCCGCGGGCGGTCCGCATCAAGCGGCGATGCTTGGCGTGATCGCGGTGCTGGCCGGTGGCGTTCGTGAAGAGTTGCAGCGTGCGTTCCTGCTCCGCCGGTTCGAACAGCACCTGGGCGGACCGTTCGTCGGCGTGATCGTATTGAGCATCGCATTCGGGTTGGGGCATTACCCGCAAGGATGGGATGCCGTGGTCGCGACAGGCGTGCTCGGCGCGATCTGGGCGATCGTCTATCTGCGGCGCCGGAGCAGCGTGGCGCCGATCGTCAGCCACGCCGGCTTCAACTCGCTCGAGGTGTTGCGGGTGGCGTTAACCAGCCTACGCTAAAGCTACGGCTGGCAGGCCCGATGCTGAAGCTACGGCTGGCAGGCCCTTCGTTGAAGCTACGGCTGGGAGGCTGGCTCGTCACGATCACGACGTCCGACCGCATACGCAGATCCTGTAGCCATTGGACGATCGCACCCTGCACGCGAGACGCCGACGCGCGCTGACGCGCTTCGGGCGCAGCCTCCTCGAAGGTAAGCGGCATCCCGTTGCGCGTGAATTCCTCGCGATGCGATTCGAAATACTTCCGCGCTTCCTCTTCGCCTACCTGCGCGGAGATACCAAACCGCTGCTGCACGTAATCGCGGATCCGAAGCGTATCGCGCGCCAGCCCGCGTAGGCGGTCTTCGTCGAGACCGGTGATTTGCAGCATCGGGCCGAGCCGGTCGCCGACGCGCGCTTTCATGGCGGCAAGCTGCTTCTCGACTTCGGGAGCCGGAGGCTCGGCAGGCGGAAATCGCGCGACCTCCCTCAGAACCAGCTGCCGATCGATTGCCTGCTGCACGGCCGCCGGCAGGGTCGGCGATCTCGCCTCGATCAGACCAAACTCGACGAGCGCCTCCACATCGGTCTGCGTGATGGCTTCAGTCCCGATCCGCGCGAGGACGCGATCGAGCAGTTGCTGCGCATCGAGAACGCCGTAGTTCAAAAGGCAAAAGGCAAAATGCAAACAAAGCGAGCTCCACAGTTTCCGTCGTGTGTTTTGCATTTCGCATTTTGAGTTTTGCATTACACGCGATGCTCAGAAAGGTTGGCCGAGCAGGAAGTGGAGCACCCATCGTCGTTCGGGTGCGCCCGGTACGAACTCCTGTGGATTCAAGTTGAAGCCCAGGTCGATACGTGCCAGGCCGATGCGCTGCGATTTGTACGCCAGGCCGAAACCGGCCGCGGGACGCAGATCGATAAAGCTGACATCGCTGGCCAGCGGGAAGACGTTGCCCGCGTCGACGAATCCGATCCCGTGGAACGATCCGAACAAGTGGGCGCGCAACTCGCTGTTCAACACCACCACGCTGTTCCCGCCAGTGGGGAATCCAGTGACCGGTGAAATCGTCCGTTCGTTGCCGAGGCGGTCGAGCGCGAAGCCGCGCACCGTCGTATCGCCACCCGCGAAGAAGCGCTCGCTCGCCGGCAAACCGTTGATCGTTCCGCCAGTGACCGGCAGACCATCGACCTGCGATGGCGGAATGTCCCGGTCGAATCCGTGCGCCAGCCCGACGCGCGCGCCGAGCGCCAGGACCACGCGCCGTTGGCCGGGCAATTGATGGTAGTAAAAACCTTGAAGGTAGGTCTTGAGGAAGCCGACTTCAGACCCGATCGCACGCGCCGCCAAATCCGCCGTCGCAATCAGTTGCGTGCCGTGTGTCGGATCGAGCGCTTCGCTGGGATTACGACTGTCCCTGAGGACCGTGCCGGAGAACTTCGATATCCGCACCTGCGGGAACAAGCGGTCGATGAGCCACGGCTCCTCGTCCTCCGAGGCCCTGATATCGAACAGGCGCGTGCGCTGGAACGAATACGCACCGCTGACGGTGTAGAGATCAGACAGGCGATTGCCGACCTGCGCCTGGACCACCCTGCGGGCGAAGTTGAAACTGGGACGGAACGCTTGCTCGACGATGCCGGTCACGAGAATGTCGGCTGACGTGCGGAACAACCGCGGCTCCCGGTACGAAGCCAGTGCGCGGTACTCGTGAAAGCCGTAGTCGCTTTGAATGACTTCCGGCGGGTTCAACTGCACCGTGTTCGGCTGCGTGTCCCGCGTGCGCAGGCTCACGCGCGTGAAGAGTGTGATCGTTCGGTTCTTGCCCCACAGATTGCGCCGCGTCACCTGAACCGATCCACGCGGTGTTACTTCGAACCGATCCTCGGCCAGACCGCCCTGGCCGGTCGGCCTCGCGAAGTAGCCACCCTCGATGCCGCCCGACAGATCCACCGTGGTCGAACGGGACTCCTCCACCTGCACGAGAATGTCGCGACGCGTCTCGCCCGAATGTGCCAGCGACTCGATCTGGACGCGCTGGAACAGCTCGAGGCGTCTGAGATTGAGCCGGCTCTGCACCACCGCCGCCTCGCCAAACGGCTCGCCTGGTCTCAGTGTGATCTCGCGCTCGATCGTCTCGGTGCTGATCCGGCGATTACCGGAAATGATGACGTGATCGACGATGATCTGCGGACCCTCGACGACCACGAATCGGACGTCGGCGCGCGTATCGCCCTCGGCGAACATGGCCCGCGGCGTGACGACGACGCTCTCGAACCCCTGGTCGTGATAGGCCTGCGCGATGGCATCGCGATCGGACGCCACCTCGCCGATCGAGTACACGCGCCCGGGGGCGGTCGCGATGCGCTTGCGAAGGTCTGTATCGCTGAGCGCCATGTTGCCCTGAAACGTGACCGACCTGACCTCAGTACGCGGTCCTTCGACAATCGCGATGACGACGTTGACGAGGCGATCCGGATCGGCCGCGTTCTCGGGCGCAATCACGTTCTCCGTCACCTTGACCTGCGGGCGCGTGAAGCCTGACGTTCGATAGAAGTTCTCGATCTGGCCCACGCCCATCGCCAGCGTTGACCGCACGAACGGTTCACCGTCCTTGAGCCGGACCAGCGGAAGCAGTTGATGCGAGAGCAACACGAAGTTGCCGGTCACCATGACGCTGCGTACCAGATATCGCGGCCCACGCATGATCCGAAACGTGATCACCAGCTCCCCGGCACGTTCCTCACGCGTGTACATCGCCACGGCGTCGCGATAGCCCTGCGAGTGCAGGTACGTTTCGATCATGGTCTGCGAGTCTTCGAGGAGATCCTCGTCAGCGGAGGCCTCTCTTCGCACCGGCACAAGCCGGTCCACTTCGCCGGGAGGCAGCGGGTCACCCTCGAAGACCAGCCGCACCATCGGACCGAGCTCGAGGTTCAGGAACAGAAACACCGAGCCATCCTCGGAGATGCTCGCGTTCTGGTTGGCCCTGGCCTCATAGAAGCCCCGTTCTCGCATCCGGGTCTCCCACGCCTGCATCTTGCGGCCGATCTCGTTCTCGTCGTAGATGTCGCCGACCTTGATGTCCGGCACCTCGGTCAGTGTGCTGCGCTCTTTCGCATCAACCTGCGTCGTTCTGACGTCCAGAATCCTCGCGCGCGGACCCGGGTTGACGTCGATGACCAGCGTGGAACGATCCGGGTCGTGCGTTGTTTCCAGGCGTGGCGTGAGCTTCGCCGCCGGAAAGCCGCGCCGGCGGTACTCGAGCCGCAGCATCTCGGTGACCTCGTTGAGACGGGTCGTGCTCGGCGAGTTCCCGAAGCGCTCGGTGATACGCCGGCGAAGATCATCCGCGGACAGCTCGACGCGGCCGACAAATTCGATGCGATCGATCGGATGACGCGGCATCAGCACGTACGTCACGCGAACGCCATTGCCGACCGGCTCGCTCTCGACCCGCACGTCCTCGAAACGGCCCAGCGCCATCAGGTGGGCGATCGTTTCGCGCACCGAACGTATCGCGAGGCGATCCCCGACACGGGTCTCGATCAGCCGCAGCACGGCGGGGTCGTTGACGACTCGGCCCTCTTGATCGAGCTGAATTTCGACGATCGGTTGGCCGACTTGCGCCTCAGCTGACGACGTGTGGCACAACACGCCGCATGCGGAGAGCGCAAGGATCAGACACCGACGAAGCATCGAGCGGTCCACTAAAACGTCTTCCTGATGCGCCAGTCGAGGGCGTAGACGCCGTCTTCGTTGCGCCACAGGATCCACGAGATACGATCGGTCTGATCGAACTCGAGCAACACGACTTGATCACGAGTCGATGACGACAGGCTGCGCGAGTAGGTGAGGTAGATGCGCTCCGAGAGTCGCTTGAGAACCGTCAACCGCATCCCTGGTTCGATGTTGCGCGCCGACTGCAGGTTCGGGTCCTGGAGCGAGGGCGTGATTTGGAACGTATCAACGCCAAACGTCTCCTCAACGACACGGCTCACCTCTGTCGAGAACACGCCAGTCAGCGCGCGCGCGGCTCGCTCCTGAAACAAGCGCGCCTGAGGCGTGGTCTGGTCGAACTGGCGCAGCTCCGCGTTCTGCCCGGGCGCCACGTCGCCGAAGATGAGCGCGAGGATCTCGATCTCGCCGAGCGGCGGATCCGAGTCGAAGGTGACGCTCGGCTGCGCGATTGGGCCGGTGACGCGCAGCGTCACTCGATACGTTTCCTGCGGCACGCGAATTTGTGTCTGCGCCTCGATGTCGAGGAACGGCTCGATGCGCGCGGGATTGTTGAAATCGACGGTGCCGCGCGTGATCAGGAAGCGCTTGCCTTCGTAGAGCGCCTCACCGCGAACGATCTCGGCGCTGCCGAGCAGCACCGGGCGTTCGATGGTGCCGCGCAGCTGGAGGTCGGCATTAGCGGCCAGGCGCAAGGTTCGATTCTGTACCTGCAACGTGCCCGGCGCATTGATGCGGATATCCAGACGCACCGGCAACGTTTCGGGCTCGGCAGAGGCCGGTGCGAGCGCAGGCTCACCGCCGAAATCGAAGAGGCTCCCGGTCGGATTGAACGCCTGGGTGTAGACGGCGTCCTTCACGGCGACCAGACCTGAGAGCACCGCACTTTCGCGCGTGCCCTGCAGTGAGAGGTCGGCATCGACGAGCGAGCGCATGCCTTCCGGGAACCGCAGCCGCATGTCACGTCCACTCATGGTCACGTCGAAGCGACCGGGCAGGTAACCGTCCTTGTCGACGCGGCCGCCAAACTTGACGTCACCGCCGCCCAACCGTCCGGTCAGTCCATCGAGGGTCACACCTTGCGAGTCGAAGCGAATCGGCCCATCGAGGTTCTCGAGCGCAT
This sequence comes from Acidobacteriota bacterium, assembly GCA_046765795.1. Classification (GTDB taxonomy): domain Bacteria; phylum Acidobacteriota; class Vicinamibacteria; order Vicinamibacterales; family UBA2999; genus Gp6-AA40. The sequence goes on from JBKPRH010000321.1 coordinate 12,656, forward strand.
GCGGCAATGCGAAGTGGCGGATGCGTCCGTTTTTCAGCGTCAGCGTGCCACCGGCGATCGGATTGTCGAGCGGTCCCTCGAGTGTCCCAGCCAGCGAGGCGTTGCCAGAGCTCCGCAGATCCGAGATGAAACCCTGAAGCACTGCGAGGTTGGCGTCGCCGTTGGCGCGCATGTTGATCGTTCGGTCGTGCAGGTTGGCGACGCCAGCAATATCGATCTGCGTATCCTGACCGACGATGCGCATGTCGGCGATGCGGAGGGAATGGCGATCGAGCGCCATCCGTATCGGCTTTGCGTTGCGCAACGCGTAGTCGAACAGCCGCATGTCGAGGCTATCGACCGTCGCGTCCACGAGCAGATTATCGATATCACCAAGATTGCCGACGACACGCACCGAGCCGCCGACCACCGCAGTCGTGTACGGCGAGAGCTGCGGCAGAAACAGACGGACGTACGGATCGAGCGAGGTGTCGAGCACTGTGAAGGAGATGTCGGCGTCCTGCTCGGGCATCGAGATCTGGCCGGTGACGGAGACCGAGAGCCGAGGCGACGCCGCCTCGAGCTGCACGGTCATCGTGCCGTTGTTGACGTTGATGCCGCCGACGATCTTGCCGATGCCTTCGTCGGCGACGAATACGTCGTTCAATTCACCCTTGACCTCGTAGCGCGGCGCGTCGAACGAGCCGCTGCCCGCGGCGGTGAAGTTCAGCAACGCGGAAATCGGCTGGCCGATCGTCTTGCTGAGCGTGATCGATTCGGCGGCAATGCCGCGCGCATCGAAGTTGAACTGATAAGTGCCGTCCCATCCGATATAGGCATTGCCGGTTCCTCGGCCGCCGCCCTTCAGGATCTGGATGTTCTGGAGCCGCGCGCCTTTGCCCTCGAGTTGAAGCGCACTGGTCGCCGACTCCACGGGCTCGCCGTAGAAGACCGCGTTGGCGATCTCCAGACGGCCTGAGCCCTCGGGCTCGAGGTACTTGCCTCTGATGTCGAAGTTGCCGGTCAACAGCCCTTCGATGTCGTAATCCTCGATGCCGAAGGCACGGCGCAGATCGGCGACCGGACGACCCTTGATGTCGATATGGGCGTTGATCTCTTCGCCGAGATCCTTGCGCGGGAACCCCAGCGAGTACCGCCCGGTGGTCGTGATCACCGAAGGTCCCGAGGTGATGGTCGCGTCGGTGACGTCCACGTAGCTGTCGTGGATCAACGCCTTGCCGCGCACCGCTCCCCAGACCACATCCCAGGCCCGCATCTGTTCGCCGGCGAAGTCGCCTTCGATGCGCGGATTCCTGAACGCCCCAGTCATCGCGCCATCGAACGTCCCGTAGCCACCAATCGGAATCGCCTTCGTCTGCGATCCGAACGCGGTCAGCACACCGGCGAAGACACGGTCGCTTTCCTGCCAGTCTGCGCTCGAGACGTGAAACGGCAGATCCGATTCCTCGCCGTACTTCGTTCGGCCCTGCACTTCGACATAGGTCGATTCGGTCGCAATGTGACTCGGCTGGACTTCGATCCAGTCAGGCCCATATTCGTAAACGAACTCGCCCCCGATCGGAACAGGCTCGACCGGCGTCAATGGGCTGAAGGGACCGGCATCAAGACCGCGAGCCTGTCGCGCGGCAATCCGATCGAGGGGCATGTCTCTCGACATCAGCACGGCCTCCTCGGGTGGCGTGAACCGCGCGTTTCCCTTGCCGGTGTGATCGCGATATCGCCGGATCGGCCACTCGAGCAGATGCGAGCCGGAGATGCGCCCGGCAAGCGTGATCCCTTCGAGCTTGAACAGATCGCCGAGCGCGAGCAAGTCGACGCCGTCATAGTTGACGTCGAAGCTCGCCTTCGGCGTCACGCCTTTTTCATTGAGCGGCGCCATGCGATAGCTGAAACGCGCCGCGCCGCCATACGCGTTGGCGCGCGAGTCGGTCACCGCCAGCACTTCGGGCGTCCAGCGAACGTCGCCGCGCACATCGGTGAATCGGTAGCGATTGACGCCGAGGACGTCGGTCTGGAACTGCCCTTTCAGCTCGCGACCGGTTCGTTGCTGGCCGTTTGGCAAGATTTCCTTGAACAGGTGGAACGTCCCGGCGAACTTGCCTTTGCCAACCAGCGAAAAATCATCGCCGGCGAAGAAAAGGTCCTTGGCCTTGGGGAAGTCGATATCTGACTTCATCGCCAGCATCAGCTCAGGCCAGTAGTTGAAGTTCACATCGCCGATCAACTCGGACCGTGTGCCTTCGGTCACGAGTGACATCCGATCAAAGACGAGACGGCCGCCATCGAGCTGAAAGGCCGAGTCCATGTCGGCGCGGAACGGCACGTAGTTTTGCATCGCGACGAAACCATCAGAGAACTTTGCCGTGCCGCGATAGTTGGCCTCGCCGGGCTTTTCGACCACGACGTCGATGTTCCGGGCGACAACGCCCCAGTTGGAACCGAAGTCCTGGAACGTGAACTCACCGCGATGCGCGCGCACGTAGGCGAGCGTCGTTGTCCAGCGGCTCTGTCCGCGCGGGCCGCCTCGCCTGAAATTGGGGAAGTTATGGCGCCCGTCAGCAAGTGTCTCGACGTGCATGCGCCAGTCGGCCATCTCGATCTGCTCGAGCACGAACCGGCGGTTGAACAGCGTCCGCCACGAATTGACGACGGTGATTTTCTTGGCGACGAGGAATGGCGCGGTCGTCGGCGGCAGGCTGTCGATGCGCAGGTCCTCGAAGACATAGCTGCCGTCCCAGAGCCGCACCGACATCTTGCCGATGGTCAGCGGCCGGCCGAGATATCGCGAGCCCTCACGCTCGGCGAGCCCTTTCAGCGCCGGTCCGACATCCACCGCCACCGACGTCACGACCGCCACGGCGAGGATCACCGCGCACACGATCACGATGCGGCGGACGATGACGCGCGCCTTTTGTGTCGCCGGATGGCGAAACGGGGCGGTAAGAGTGTTGATCTTCACGCGAGTGTCACGAGCACCGTTTTGGCCTCGACCGACATCCCCTCGACAACCTTCACTGCGCTGACCTGACCGGCGCGGGGCGCGCGGAGTTCGTTCTCCATCTTCATCGCCTCGACGACCACGAGCCCTTGCTGCGCGGCGACGACATCACCTTCACGCACCAACACCTTGACGATCCGTCCGGGCATCGGCGACACGATCGACCGGGGACCTGTCTCGGCGGACACGGTGCCACGTCTGCGCACCAGGCGCTCGCGCGGATCCATGATCGAGATCGGCACCGCCACGCCGTTCACGTAAACGATCCGCTCGCCGTTCGACCGCCGTTCGACGGCGACCTCATAGCTCCTCGAACCGATCAAGAGCGACCACCGCCCTGCAATAGCAGTGACGTCTACGCTCAGTATCCGGCCGTCGAGTGTCATTTCCCACACCGACCCCCGCCGCCGGAACTCGATAGCCCGTCGCCCACCGGGCGTTTCGAGATCACACGTCATCTGCGAAGACCCTCGACACGGGCGCGATCCTTCCAGGCCGAGTGCGCAGAACTACCGACTTCGGGCCGGTCAGGTCCTGCGTCTTCCACATCGGCTATGCAGGCGGCAATCGCGGCGACCTCTTCGAGGGACGGATCGATGTCCGAGAACCCCTCGCCGCAACGACGCTGCAAGAGCTCGTCCAGAAATTCCGTGTGGAACTCCCCTGCCAGGAATGCCGGCTGGCGCAGCATCCACTGGAAGAACGGCAGGCTGGTCCGAATGCCCCGCACCTCGTATTCCAGCAATGCGCGCCGCATTCGCGCAATGGCCTGCGGCCGGTCCTCTCCCCACGCGATCAGCTTCGAAATCAACGGGTCGTAGAACACCGGCACATCGGTTCCCGTTTCAGCCCAACCGTCGTCTCTGATGCCCGGACCGGATGGGATGCGAAGCGAGGTGATCAGGCCAGGCGATGGGAGGAAGCCCGCATCAGGATCCTCGGCATACACACGGCACTCGATGGCATGGCCGCGCGGCGTCAACAACTGGTCCGGAGGAAGCGTCAGCCGCTCGCCGCGGGCGATTCGAATCTGCCACGCCACGAGATCCACGCCGGTAATCATCTCGGTGACCGGATGCTCGACCTGGATACGTGTGTTCACTTCCAGAAAATAGAAGCGGCCCTCGTCGTCGAACAGGAACTCGACCGTCCCCGCGTTTGTGTAGCCGACCGATGCCGCCACCGCTGCCGCTGCCGCCGTCAGTCGCGCGCGCTGTTCCGAAGACACCACTGGTGATGGGGTCTCTTCGATCACCTTCTGATGACGACGTTGAATCGAACACTCGCGCTCAACGCACGCGAGCACAGTGCCGTGGTGATCGGCGAGGAGCTGCACCTCGATATGGCGAGGCCGCTCGAGACGACGCTCGAGATAGATCGTCGAATCGCCGAAGGCCGCACCAGCTTCAGAGCGCGCAGCGCGAATGGCTGAGGGCAGATCGGCGGCACTACTGACTACGCGCATGCCTTTGCCGCCGCCACCGGCAACGGCCTTAACCATCACCGGAAAGCCGATCTGCCGCGCGCGCTCGGCGATCACGGCATCAGGTACGTCTGCCGCGAGTGGCTCTTCGGTGCCGGGCACCACCGGCACACCCGCAGCAATGGCCGCACGACGTGCTGCCGTCTTGCTGCCCATCAAGGTAATCGCCTCGGCGGTCGGACCGACGAACGTCATCCCTGCATCGCGGCACGCGGCAGCAAAGTCCTCGTTCTCAGAGAGGAATCCGTAGCCTGGATGTATCGCGTCGGCGCCACTCGCCCTGGCGGCATCGATGATTCGATCGATGCGGAGGTAACTCTCGCCCGGAGGACTCGGACCGATCGCGATTGCCTCATCCGCCATGCGGACGTGGCGCGCTGCGCGATCGCATTCGGAATACACCGCCACCGTGGCGAGGCCCATGTCACGACACGCGCGCATGACGCGCACCGCGATCTCCCCGCGGTTGGCGATGAGGATCTTGCGCAAAATCAAGCAATTCTAGCATTCGACGTCAGGAGGCTTGGGGCGGACGCGGCCGATATCCCGGAGGTAGGAGCGGCCCCTGAACAGCACTAAGTGCACAACATGCGGCCTGGTGAACTTTGCGACGAGCGAGGTCTGCCGGCGTTGTGCGGGGCCGCTCACCGCGCATGGGGACGCCCTCGCGTCGGACAGCGGTCTTGTCCCGCCGAAGCTCCAAAGCAGCGAAGGCGGTCGAAGCTTTGGCCGTTGGGTACTCTGGGTTCTAGGCGTCTTTGTCACGATTCTGACGACCGCGTACGCATCGCTGCTGCTTACGTCCGAACCGCTGACACCTGACGAACAGGTGGTCGTGATGGAAGCGATTCGCGTGCTCGACGAGAGTGGATTCGCGAGCGAGGCCTCGGCGCTGCGCCGCTATGTCAGCTATCGCCGTACCGACAACTGGTGGAATCATTACGTCGGCCATCCAACCGCGTACGCGGCGACGAACTTCCCCTTCGCCGTTATCACCATCTATCCGACGTTCTTCAAATATCCCGTGGACGAGGTCGAGCGTGCGACCATCCTGCTCCACGAGTCGTACCACCTGTTCGGTGACGACGAGAAGTTCGCGCTGCAGCGGGTATGGCTGGCGAAAGATCGCTTGGGGTGGACGTCGATCCGCTACGGCCACACACGCGTGTGGAAGAACACTCGTGAGTGGACGCTCGCTGAGATTCCGAGCATGTTCACGTGCGGCGACGACGGAAGGTCAGATTGTCTCGAGTGAGAGAAAGTCCAGAGCCCAAAGCCTCGTCATAGCGGAATGTTTCCGTGCTTCTTCGGGGGATTGCGGTCGCGTTTCGTTTCGAACGCGGCGAGTGCAGCAATCACTTTCGCGCGTGTTTGTCGCGGACGGATGACCTCGTCGATGAAGCCACGCTCTGCGGCGACATACGGGTTCGCAAACTTCTCGCGATACTCGGTAATACGCGCGGCGCGAGCCGCGGCCACATCGGCGGCCGCGTCGAGCTCTCGTTTGTAGAGCACGTTCACCGCGCCTTCAGCGCCCATCACCGCAATCTCCGCTGACGGCCATGCGAAGTTGGCATCCGTCCGGATGTGCTTGCTCGACATCACGCAATACGCGCCGCCGTACGCTTTGCGCGTAATCACCGTGACCTTCGGGACCGTCGCTTCGGCAAACGCAAAGAGCAGCTTCGCGCCGTGACGGATCACGCCGCCGTATTCCTGGCCCGTCCCCGGCAGGAATCCCGGAACATCCTCGAACGTCACGAGGGGAATATTGAACGCGTCGCAGAAGCGGACGAACCGCGCCCCCTTCACTGACGCATCGATATCGAGCGTGCCCGCGAGATGCGCCGGCTGATTGGCGACGATACCCACGGGGCGACCCGCCAAACGCGCGAACCCGACGATGAGATTCTTGGCAAAGTGCTCGTGCACCTGAAGCAGATACCCATCGTCCACGATGTGGCGGATCACGTCGACCATGTCGTATGGCTGATTCGGCGAGGCCGGGACGATCGACTCGAGCACCTGATCGGCATTCGCCGGCGGTTCTACGGACTCGCGCCGCGGCGGATCGTCGACGTTGTTCGCCGGCATAAACGACAGCAGCTCGCGAATGAGCAGAATCGCGGCTTGATCGTCATCCACTGCAAAGTGCGCGACGCCGCTCCGTTCGTTGTGCGTCATCGCGCCGCCGAGCTCTTCCTTCGTCACCTCCTCGTGCGTCACCGTGCGCACGACGTCGGGTCCGGTCACGAACATGTAGCTCGTTTCCTTCACCATGATGGTGAAGTCGGTGATCGCCGGCGAATACACGGCACCGCCGGCGCAGGGTCCCATGATTGCGGAGATCTGCGGGATCACCCCGGACGCGAGCGTGTTGCGGAGAAAGATGTCGGCGTAGCCACCAAGCGACAGCACGCCCTCCTGAATGCGCGCGCCACCTGAGTCGTTGAGACCGATCACGGGCGCCCCCATCTTCATCGCGAGGTCCATGATCTTGACGATCTTGGCTGCGTTGGTTTCCGAGAGGGAGCCGCCGAAGACGGTGAAGTCCTGCGCGAATGCGTAGGTGAGCCGGCCCGCGACGCGACCGTACCCTGCGACCACGCCGTCGCCGGGCACGATCTGATCCTCCATGCCGAAGTCGCGACAGCGGTGGGTGACGAAGGCGTCGAGTTCTTCGAAGGTGTCGCGATCGAAGAGCAGGAGCATGCGCTCGCGTGCGGTCAACTTGCCCGCATCACGTTGGCGCTGCAGCCGCTCTTCGCCACCGCCCAGCGCGGCTCGGCGCTGAAGGTCGTCTAGTAGAGACAAGAGGTCAGACCTTTGCGGCCTGCGCTTTCTCCCAGTCTTTCAGGAACTTCTCGAGCCCGATGTCGGTGAGCGGATGCTTGAAGCATTGCTCGATCACCGCCGCGGGCACGGTCGCGACGTCGGCGCCCATGCGAGCCGCCTCGATGATGTGAATCGGATTGCGGACACTGGCGACGAGCACCTCAGTCGGGAACTCGTAGTTGTCGAAGATGTCCACGATCTCACGAATCAGATCCATGCCGGTCGTGCCGATGTCGTCGAGCCGGCCGACAAAGGGACTCACATATGTGGCTCCGGCCTTGGCGGCCAGCCAGGCCTGCGTGGCCGAGAAGATCAGCGTCACGTTGACACGGAGCCCTTCCGACGAGAGCGTCTTGCACGCCTTCACGCCGTCCTTGGTAAACGGCACTTTGACGACGATGTGCTCGTCGATACTGGCGAGGTCGCGCCCCTCACGCACCATGCCGGCGGTGTCGGTCGCGACGACCTCCGCACTGACTGGTCCCTGGACGATCTCGCAGATGCGCTTGAGGATCTTGCGATAGTCACCAGATTCCTTGGCCAGCAGTGATGGGTTGGTCGTCACGCCGTCGAGGATGCCCAGCGCGGCGAGTGCCTCAATCTCTTTCACATTGCCAGTGTCGACAAATAACTTCATAGCAAGCTCCGCTAGCGCTAGCGCGCCGTCTCTTCGACACGCTCCGATTCCGGACTCACGTTCGGTCGCGGCAACCGCGAGTCAATCGCCTGCACGGCATAGCTATACCGGACGCCCGGCTTCACCGTTCGATCGGTGAACCGTGTCTCGGTAACCACCGTGTCGGTCACTGGACTGAGTGTGGCATCGCCTGCCTCCCCACGCAAGACCAGGTAGCCGGCGATGTCGGGCTCGGCATTCGGTTCCCACGTCAACGTGATCGATCCCTCTTCGCTGGTAATTGACGGCCGTGAGGGCGCCTCAGGCGGGAAATCATCCATCGGGACGACGCATATGCGTTCTGAGGGCATACCTTCGACCGACTGGGGGCCATCGCTGCGCATCGCGCGCACGACGTAGCATCGCTGCCGCCCGTCGAGGCCGGTCAGTGGATCCGTGAAGGTCAGCGTGTCGATCGGAACGCTGTTGACGAGTGCTGGCTCGACCGGCGAGGCAGGCTGAGACGCAGTCGTCACCTTGTCTTCGAGTGGTGCGAGCTCGCGGTACACGTTGTAGCGCGTTGGACCTTGCAGCGGCGCTGGCATTGTCGATGAGGACACCGCGTCGGGTATCGGTTCGTCGAGCGGTGAGAGCTCGGGCGCGAGTGCGCGCTCGAGCAGGAATCCGATGAGACCTCCGGACGGCTCCCATTCAAGTCGAACCGCATCGGGCAAATTGGTCGCCCTCAGTTCGATTGGTGCAGGCGGGAGTGTGGTGAGACGGAGTTCACCAATCATCCCGGGAGGACCGGGACGGCCGCGCGGACTGAATGGCAACGCGAGGTAGAAGCGTCGCAGCGGCCCGGTCTCGGCTGCAGTTTTGGGAGGCGTCGCAACGGGAAGAGGAGCCGCCTTCTTCGTCGTAGTCGGCGCCGGTGGAATCTCCTTCCCGACGAGAGCATCCGTCGTCAGCGACTCGACGATCGTCGCGGGACCTCCTGGCACTGGCGTACCGGGTGGCGGCGCAGTATCGGGAGGTGCGTCAGGCTTTCGCTCGGGGACTGTGATGGTGCCCACCGGGGTGCCAAGCTCGAGAAAGCGGCTGACCGGAGGCGCGGTCGTGCCTGTGAAACCGTAGACTTCGATGCGCGCCACATCAACGGGCATCGTGCCATCGATGTTCTTTGATGGCACGGTGACCGTCACCGTGACCTCATCGCCACGACGCCGCGCCTCGACTTTGTCGACGGCGGACGGGATGTGCACGATCGGCGGGAGCGGTGGGCCTTTCTTTCCGCATCCCGCGCTCGCGATACAAAGTGCCGCGAGCGAACTCCCAACTACCAGTCTCCAACTCCGCATCGTCCATTAAGACGATGCGGCAGCCGGAAGGTCGTGTGTGGGATCCGACACCGCGGTATCGGTCGGACCCCGGCGTCCCATTTCAGGCGTTTTGTACCGGCGCACGTCGATGCCGTAGCCGCGCACCTTGTAGTTGAGGATGCGCTCGGTCGTGTCGAGCAGACGCGCCGCCTTGGCTCGGTTGCCTCGCGTGGTCTTCAGCGCATCCATGATCAGATCGCGCTCGTAGCCGGCAACGGCATCCTTCAACGACACACGAGTGACCGTGCCGGACGAGTCGGCGGTTTGCAGCGATGGCGGCAGGTGATGCCCGTGAATGACGGCGCCGTCACACACGAGGACGGCGCGCTCGAGGGCATTCTCCATTTCGCGCACGTTGCCGGGCCAGTGATAGGACATCAGCATGTCGATGGCGGGCGTCGAGATGCGCTTGATGACCTTACCGTGCTCGCGCGAGAACTTCTCGAGGAAGTGATCGGCGAGCAACAGGAGGTCGGCCTTTCGCTCGCGGAGCGGCGGCACGAAGATCGTGAACACGTTGAGGCGATAGTAGAGGTCCTCACGGAAGGTGCCGTCCGCGATCGCCTTCTCCATGTCCTTGTTCGTCGCTGCGAGGAGCCGGACGTTGACCTTGACCGTCTCAGTGCCGCCGAGTCGCTCGAACTCGCGCTCCTGCAGCACGCGAAGCAGCTTCACCTGGGTCCCGAGATTGATGTCGCCGATCTCGTCGAGGAATAGCGTGCCGCCCTCGGCCATCTCGAAGCGGCCCTTCTTGCGCGCGTTCGCGCCGGTGAACGCGCCCTTCTCGTAGCCAAAGAGCTCCGACTCGATGAGCGTGTCGGGGAGCGCGGCGCAGCTCACTTTCACGAACGGCTTCTTCGCGCGCAGCGAGTTGTAGTGAATCGCGTGAGCGATGAGCTCCTTGCCGGTGCCCGATTCCCCACGAATGAGCACGGTGGTGTTGGTCTGCGCGACCTGCGCCACTTGCTCGTACATCTGCCGCGTCGGACCACTGGTCCCGATGATGTTGGAGAAGTCGTACCGTTCGCGCAGCTCCTGACGCAGATGCGTGTTCTCGTCAGTGAGGCGGCGCCGCTCCTCCTCGACCATGCGTTGCACGTTGAGCGCCTGCGCGATCATCCCGCTGACCACGCCAAAAAACTTTACGCTGCTGTCGTAATCGCGTTCAGGCTTGAAGCGAAGATCGACAGCGAGGGCCCCCACGGCTTGGCGATTGAGAGAGATCGGCACACAGATGAAGCTCAGTTCCTGCTTCGGGTGCTCGGGACGGCGCGGCGCAAGGTTGAGGAACGCCGGTTCGCGACTGACACGCGGCACGACGATCGGCTTGCCGCTCTCGACGACCTTGCCGGTGATGCCTTCGCCGAGCTTGATGCGAATCGTGCGCGCGCGATCTTCGAAGCCCTCGACGGCCTCGACGTGCAGCTCGCCGTCGCGGAGCAAGGTGATCATTCCGCGCACGACGCTGTGATGACGAAGCAGCGTGCCCAGCACACGCTGCAGAGCGGATTTCAAATTGAGCGTGCCCGAGAGGGCCTGACTGGCCTCGAGCAGCGTCGACAGGCGGCGCGCGTCTCGGGCTCCAGTAGTGGCGTCGGGTCCAGGTTTGGCGGCAGGCATTTTTCAGGTCTCCTACATATCTGCGCGGTGATGCGGCGTCTCACGCAAAGCTGTCGTCGCTCGGAGCCTGGAGCGACGCATCAACCCGCCAGCACGTCGTGGGGCCTGCGGCCGGAGGGCGCGGCGCCCTCCTGTTCTGACCTTTTTGTAGTAACGGAAAAGTCACAACACGAATGTGTGGCCTTTCCCATTTCCTAGCAGCGTCCACATTGTATCGAATTCACGTGGAAATGCGAGAAGAACACAAGATCGCCCCGGATTCGCGCTGGCTCGCCGCTTGCCATAGACCACACGCATGATCATTCGTCACGTTGCACGCTCGCTCACGCTCCTCTGCCTGCTCGTCGCGACCCCGTCGTTGTCGATGGCCGCCGAGTCGATCACGGACAGTCCACGTCGCCCGATCCGATCGACCGACCGCCGCTTGCGCTCGCTTCTCGAAGAGGGCCTGCGCATCTCCCCGACCTTGCGCGCGCTGGTTGCGCGCCTGCACGCATCCGACGTCGTTGTGTATTTGCAGTGCGACGGCCCTGGCGGACCTGACGGCCGATTGACCTTTGTGTCCTCGGTCGGCGGCTTCCGTTACGTCGTCGTCCGCATGGGACGGTTCGCGCGAATCCAGCAGATTGCGATGATGGCTCATGAGCTGCAGCATGCCGTCGAGATCGCCGAGATACCGGCGATCGTGGACGGCGAGTCACTCGTACGCGCATATCAACGCATCGGCTATGTCAATCAGTGGAGCAGTCTGCCCGGTGTCGCCTTCGACACGCAGGCGGCGGTACGCGCCGGCGAACAGGTGCTGAAAGAACTGATGCAGGAGGATTTTCCGTACTAGGTCGTTCGGATCGTTCGGATCGTTCGAAACGTTCGGATCGTTCGGGTCGTTCGCTCGCAGCTCGCTTCGAACGACTCGAACGAATAGAACGATTCGAACCCACGAACGATACGAACGATACGAACGACTCGAAGGCTAGAGGATGTAGCGGGACAGATCTTCGTTGCGGACGATGTCGGCAAGCATGCGATCGACGTAGGCCTCGTCGATCGTGACGGACTTGTCCGCGCGATCGGGCGCATCGAACGACAGCTCGTCGAGCAGGCGCTCCATCACCGTGTGCAGACGGCGCGCACCGATGTTCTCGGTGGTGTCGTTGACACGCGCGGCGAAGTCAGCGATCCGCTCGACGGCGTCCGGCGTGAACGTCACGTCCAGATCCTCGGTGCCGAGCAGAGCGATGTACTGCTTGACGAGCGCGTTGCGCGGCTCGGTCAGAATGCGGACGAAGTCGGCGCGCGTCAACGGCTCGAGCTCGACGCGGATGGGGAAGCGGCCCTGTAGCTCGGGAATGAGATCCGATGGCTTCGAGACGTGAAAGGCCCCGGCGGCGATGAACAGGATGTGATCGGTCTTGACCATCCCGTGCTTGGTGTTGACGGTCGTGCCTTCGACGATCGGCAGGATGTCGCGCTGCACGCCTTCGCGGCTGACGTCGGGACCATGGCCGCCGCCCGCACCATCGCGGCTGGCGATCTTGTCGATCTCGTCCACGAAGATGATGCCCGCTTGTTCGACGCGCTGAACAGCGGTCTTGCTCACCGTCTCCATGTCGAGCAGCTTCGACTGCTCTTCTGCCGTCAACTGTTCGAGCGCCTGTGGCACCTTCAGGCGGCGCGTCTTGGCACGACCGCCGAACATGTTGCCGACCATGTCCTTGAGGTTGCTGCCGATCTCCTCGACCGAACTGCCGGCGATGATCTCGAACGACGGCATCGCCGGCGTCTGCACATCGAGCTCGACGACGCGCTCGTCAAGGCGGCCGCTGCGAAGCTGTTCGCGCATCCGCTCGCGCGTGCCGGTACCAGTCTGATCGCGCCCACTCGGATCCTCGCCGGGCATCGGCGGCCGCACCGGCGGCAACAGTAGATCGAGCAACCGTTCTTCGGCCGCGGCGTGCGCTTTGTCCTTGACCTCATCGCCTTTCTCGGCGCGGACCATATCCACGGCGAGCTCGACGAGATCGCGCACCATCGACTCGACGTCGCGACCGACGTATCCGACCTCGGTGAACTTCGACGCCTCGACCTTGATGAATGGTGAATGGGCCAGTCGAGCAAGACGACGGGCAATCTCCGTCTTGCCGACGCCGGTCGGCCCAATCATCAGGATGTTCTTGGGCGTCACTTCTTCAGCCATCTCGTTCGGGAGCCGCTGACGCCGTAGACGGTTGCGGAGCGCGATCGCGACAGCGCGCTTGGCCTTGGCTTGGCCGATGACGTATTTGTCCAGCTCCGCAACGATCTCGCGTGGGGTGAAGGAACGGACGGCAGTCATCGTGCGTTCAGGGAGAGAAATTGCCATGACCATTACAGTTCTTCGATCGTGAGATTGGGGTTGGTGTAGATGCAGATGTCAGCGGCGATGCGCATGCTTTCTTCGACGATCTGACGCGCGTCGAGGGTGCTATGGCGCACCAGCGCGCGAGCCGCCGCCATCGCGAAGCTGCCTCCCGATCCCACCGCGACTACCCCATCGTCAGGTTCGATAAGGTCGCCGGTACCGGAGAGAAGGAATGTGTGCTCACGGTCGGCGACGATCAACATGGCCTCGAGACGTCGCAAGAGGCGATCCGTTCGCCAATCGCGCGCTAACTCGACGGCCGCGCGTTCGAGGTTGCCCCGGTATTGTTCGAGCTTCGATTCGAATCTCGAGAAAAGGGCGAACGAGTCGGCGGCGGAACCGGCAAACCCGGCGAGGATCTTGTCGCCGTACAGCCGCCGTATCTTGCGGGCGCCGTGCTTGAGGACCGCAGTGCCGAGTGTGACCTGTCCGTCCCCGCCGAGCACTGTTCGCCCCTGGTGCCGCACGGCGAGGATCGTCGTGGCGTGAATCACTCAACGAGTATATCTACCGAAGAGGGGCCCACGGTTCAGAGCGCCACCCGCCGAGGACACAGGAATGAGGACATTCCAACGCGATTTCAGAAAATTGCGAGGATTTGCGCTGGCCTAAGTGTTGCTCATCCACTCGGTATGACATCCCGATCCTTGGTCGTCGCCGCGGCTGTGGCGCTCTCAGCCGCGCTCATCAACCCGGTGGACGCCGCGGCCCAGCGGCAACGCTCGCCTGGTGGTAACGGCGGTGGCCGCCAGCAGGAAGGTCAAGAACGACAGCGCGAGAACGGCGGAGGCCCGCAACGCGAGAACGGTGGAGGCCAGCGCGAAAACGGCGGCGGCCGCCAACGTGATGACAGCGGCGCTCGCCCACAGGGCAGTGGCCAGGCCGCAGTTCGCGCGGCACAACCGCGCGGCGAACCTGTCGACCGTGGTGATAGCGGCAACCGTGCCCGCGTCGATAACGGCCGACGTGACCCGCAGTCAGCGGTCCGCGAGACCCCACCGCAGCAACGGCCAATCACGCCGCCCGCTGAGGCCAGAGTCGAAGCCGGCACGCCAGGCGATCAGCAGGTCCGTCGCCGCTTCCCCACCGCTGCGGAGCGCGCCGACGCCAACGGCACGAATATCGTTCGCCAAGGTGGAACGGTGACTCGCGATCGTGCTGACGTCCGCGCGACTGATCGCGTCCCGAACGGAACTGGCCGGGTGGCGGTGCCGCGCGAGCGCGCGCCGTACTACGCCAACAGGAGTTACCCGACGCGCGGCTACAACGTCTACCGTAACTACGGCGGGCGGAATGTATACGTCGTTCCGCGTGGGCGCACCTACTACTACTACCCGCGGTACTACTACCAACCGTACGCGTACGGCTACGGCCCGGCTGGGCGAGGGCACTTCTACTTCGACCTGTACTACAA
>JBKPRH010000322.1:0-24418 GCA_046765795.1 Acidobacteriota bacterium
GGCGGTCACTCACCAGGATCACGAGTAGAACGTGCCAGGCGCTGCACACAGGCTGAACTGTCCGACCTCACGGAAGCCCAGACGCTTGTAGAGTGGCAACGCCATCGGTGTGGAATGCAGCACCGCGAGCCTGCGTCCCCGCTTCCGTGCATCGGCAAGCGCCGTCATGCACAGCGCTCGACCCAGCCCCAGTCCCCGGGACGCCGACCTCGTCGCCATTCCATAGAGTCCGACGACATTGCCAGCATCGTGGGTCAAGACCTTGGCGACCGCCATCCCGTCCTTGACTGCGATCCACCCACGATTCGGCGAGCCGGCCGCACCGATCTGCAGGGTATCCGCGATGAGCGCGAGATGCGGGCGTGCGGCCACTGGCACATGCCAGCGCGCGGCGACGAACTCCATGTACAGCGCGAGGTCGTCCAAAGGCGTCACACGGTAGATCTGGACGCCCGGCGGCACGACGGGTGATGCCGGAAGGTTCGTGAGATCCATCGCCATGCCAGTCATCTGTTCCACGGCCTCGAACCCCTGCCGCTCCAGACGTGATTCGAGATCGGCCGGCCGCGCGCTTGGATGCACCAACCAGACAAAGGGGACGGCGCGATGGTGGAAATGCGAGAAGACTCTTGCGATCGCGCCATCCGCGTCTTCGTCCTCGCGACAGCGCAGGACCATGTTGTAGGGCTGCACCTCTATCGGGGTCTCGAACCACACGATGCCGCGGTCCGCATGCATCGCGCACTCTGGACCGCGCCCGAACTGCGACCACATCGACCAGAAATTCTCCTCGACTGCGTTGAGCATGGCGGACGAGACCGCCTTCGTGCCCATGACTGGCTCGAACTCCACCCTGTTTCCTGATGCATGAATGTCCGTCATGATGCCACCCGTTTACTTGCCCTCTTGCGCGCGCGCTCCCGCGAGGATCCCTCGCAGGCCGATGTTGCCTTCGTGGCAACCGACCTCGTACATGCCGCCCTCCGCGCGATGCAGACCATTCACCAACGTCCACGCACGCGTGAACGTCGCCGGATCGGTCACCGTCAAGCGGTACTCGATCGTGTCGGCGTCGAGCTTGGTGAACCGCTCCACGGTGTGCAAGCCGGTGGTTGCGCCGCGGAATAGTTTCTGGTCGTTGAAGTTCGTGGTTTCAACGACCAATGTCTCGCCTTCCCACCATCCGCGCGCGTCACCGGTCCACATGCGCACGCCCGATCCAACATGCGGTCGCGCATCGAGCGGGATGATGCGCGTCTCGTGCATCATCTCGGTCACGATGGCGACGTACCCCGGCGCCTGCACGATCTCGAAATAGTTGTTGTAGAAGGGATTCGGTATCAGCAGACCATCGGTCGTGAGACACCGCTCCACCTGATTGCGGTCCTCCGAGACGTTGGCCAGCAACGGTGTGCCCATCTTGGGTACCGCATCCCAGCGCTTCTGCCCTTCAGGCGTGTAGGGGACCTTGCCGTCTGGCGGGTCGATGATGAGCGACGTACTTCGGCCCGGCGGAACCCTTCCGTTGCTCGTCTCCAGCCAGATCTCGTTGAACTCTCCGCTGGTCGGTACGAGCGGGGCGAACGTCGTGAGCAAACGGTCGAGCGAGGTTTTCTCGAATTCAGCCGCCTCCTCTTCGGTCAGCGTGTGCTTGCCCGCGAGCGCCTCAGGCCGCTCGAGTGGCGTCGGTGTCTGGTTGCTCCAGATACCCTGCAGATCGGGATCTCCCCATGGGGTTCTGTGCGGCGAGCCGGAGAGCGTCGCCGTGCCCAGCAAAACGGAGGCGAAGAACAGTCCGAAACGGTGCATGCGATCCTCGCTTGGCTAAGTCCGACGTTCCGCCATATGGGCGAGACCCGTGCCAGTGAGAAACACGCATGATTTCGTGGGGAATTTACGCGCCGCGAGGCGCTCGTACCGAGATGTCGGCACTCACGCTGAAGTATCAACACCCCGTCTGGCCTGGCTTGATCGCTAGCTCAGTCGGGCCGCGATCTCGCGCATGACGACACCGGCGGCTTCCCCGGCGTCGCGCGACGAGAATCCTGCCGGCAGGACGACCGGGCCACTGGGTGGCAGACGCCGCTGAAACTCCTCAGCCGATGCCGTTCCGCGCGCGGCGTTGAGTCCCGCGCCGATCACCACCACCGTCGGCCGCATGGTCTTCAGCAGAATCAGTCCGTCGTGGAGGTTCTCCGCCGTAACCACGCGCAGTCCCGCGCTCTTGATCAATCCACGCAGATAGGCCAGCACATCGGGCGAGGCATCCGCACAGAGCACAAGCGCGCCGGCGGTGTTGTCGATGGCCTGCGGCTCACTGTGCGCCGAGGCAATCGCGTCCGCTTCGGCGATGTACGGTTTGAGGACCGTATCGAGCTTCGTGATCCGCAGCACGTCGCTGACCTTGGGTGACAGGGCGCAGATGCTCAACTGCCCCGCCGCATTCTGCACGCGCGTCAGGCATCGCACGAGCATACCGAGGCCGCCGCTGTCGATGTAGTCGATGTCACCGAGGTGCAGCAGCAGCCGCGAATTCATTGGCAGCAGCTCGTTGATGCGGGCCAGCAGCGCGTCGGCCTCGGCGCCGGACACCAACTGGCCCTGGCACCTGACGACGGTGACATACCCGACCTGGCGGTGTTGAAGAGAGAGCTGCACGGTCTTCCGCTCTTATAACTCGTCCGGAGGCACACACTATAGTGCTTATAACTATAGTGAGCATTCAGCCAACCTCCGTGAGCCCCTCGCCGTCTAAGGAGCCACGATGAAAGACGACGCCCCGAGTCAGGCACTGCCGGACCTGGTGTTTCACGTGCTGCTGGCGCTCGGTCAAGGCCCGACGCACGGCTATGCGATTGGCAAGGATGTGGAGGACCAGTCCGGTGGACGGCTCGATCCCACGACCGGAGCACTCTATCAAGTGCTCCGTCGCCTTGCCGACGAGGGTCTGGTCACGCCGGTGTCCGGCCCGGACGATGTCGATCCACGCCGGAAGTATTTCGCGCTGACAAAAGCCGGACGGCGTGCCGCGGCGCAGGAGGCCGAACGTCTCGCCGCGC
The DNA here is from genome assembly GCA_046765795.1 of Acidobacteriota bacterium. GTDB lineage: Bacteria > Acidobacteriota > Vicinamibacteria > Vicinamibacterales > UBA2999 > Gp6-AA40. The sequence continues at coordinate 3,060 of JBKPRH010000322.1, forward strand.
TGGTACGCGCCGCGCGCCAGCGCAAGTTGTATCCGCAGCGGGCGTAACGATGCGGATCTACCGCTGGTTCCTCCAACTCTCTCCGCACGCGCTGCGGCGCGACTACGGAGCGGCGATGGAGGAGATGTTCGCGCGCCGCATGGCCGATGCGGTGCGATCCGGAACAGGACGACAGACGTACGTGTTGTGCCGCGAGCTGGCCGGCCTGCTCATACTCGCGGTGTCGGAACGATTCGGCGCGGCCGCGCGGATGCGACGACACCGTCAACGATCACTTTCTGGTCCGAAGGCAGGAACGATGGACGTCACGATACAAGAGATCAGGCAGGCGGCACGACGACTCGTTCGAACGCCTCTTTTCACAGCCACCGCGGCGCTCACGCTCGCCCTCGCCATCGGCGCGAACGCGTCGCTCTTCACCATCGTCCATCGCGTCGTGCTCAATCCATTGCCATACCCAGAGTCCGACCGACTGATCGCGCTGGACTACGGCTTTCCCGCGCGCAACATCCCGTCGGGCATGACCTCGATGGCCTGGCAGCTCTATTTCCAGCTCGTCGATCAGGCGCGTACGCTCGAGGGCGTGGCCGCCTACAACTCAGCGGTGATGACCCTGACCGGACGTGGCGAGCCGCAGCAGATTCGGGTGACGTACGCCACGCCATCACTGGCGCCGGTCTTACGTGTGTCGCCTGCACTCGGCCGATGGTTCACGGAAGCCGAAGGCGTCACGGGTGCAGCATCCGTGGCGGTGCTCTCGCATGGACTCTGGGTACGACAGTTTGGCAGCGACCGCAGCATCATCGGGCGTTCGATTACGCTCAACGGCGCGCCGGCCGAAGTGATTGGCGTCATGCCGCCTGCGTTCACCTTCCCCGACACCCGAAGCGAAGTCTGGACGGCCGCGCAATCGACACGAGCAACAGCGTCATTCCTCTTCAACCTCACGGGTATTGCCCGGTTGCGCGAAGGCGCAACCGTCGACACGGCCCGCACCGAGATCACGGCCCTCATTCGGGATCTCGCGCGCCGTGTTCCCAATCAGGCCGGAATGGCCTCCGCCGCTGTGCCTCTTCAAGAGGCCGTCGTCGGCCGCATCGCCAACACGTTGTGGATTCTGCTGGCGTCCGCCGGCCTGGTTCTGCTGGTCGCGTGCGCCAACATCGCCAATCTATTTCTCGTGCGGTCGGAGACCAGACAACGTGAGGTGGCCGTACGTCGGGCGCTCGGCGCCGGACGTCGCAACATCGCGCGCTACTTCTTCTCCGAAAGCGTGCTACTCGCGGTGATCGGCGGAGCGGTGGGCGTCGCGCTCGCATGGGGCGGTGTCCAGCTACTGGTCGCGTACGGGCCTGTGACGTTGCCACGGCTCAATGAAGTCCGTATCGACGGTGTCGTGTTGACGTTCTCATTCGCGCTCAGCCTCATCTCGGCTGCGGCGTTCGGGCTGATTCCGCTCATGCGTCTCGCGCCTGTGGCGACGACGCTGCAGGAACACGGACGCGGCCAGACCGCCACCCGAGGCAGTCACCGCGCGCGTCAACTTCTCATGGGCGCGCAGGTCGCGCTCGCGTTGATCCTCCTCATCGCATCCGGGCTCATGGTGCGGAGTTTTCAGAACCTTCGTGCGATCGACCCGGGGTTTGAACCTTCGTCAACCCTCACGTTCGGCATCGTCTTGCCACCGGTCAAATATCCAAGCCGCCAGCTGGCGACCGACGCGCACCTGCGCATTCTTGACCGCCTGTCAACGATTCCCGGCGTCACCGGCGCTTCGACAGCGACCTGTCTGCCTCTGCTGGGCTTCTGCTATGGCAACGGACTCATCGTGGAGGGCGAACTCTTCGACCCGAAGAGAGTCAGACCGTTTGTCGCGTTCCGAGCGGTCGCAGGCGGCTATACCGACGTCATGCGCACGCCACTGCTGCACGGTCGCAGCCTCACACGCACCGATGTCGATCGCCGAGAACTGAACATCGTCGTGAACAAGGTCGTGGCCGATGCGTACTTCCCGGGTCAGGACGCGATCGGGAAACGGGTGCGAGCGAGCGTCCCGCCAAACACAGGGCTGCCGACTCCGCCGTGGTGGACGATCGTCGGCGTCGTTGCGAATACGCCGACAACAGCGCTCGCGGAGGCCCCGGTCGGGCTGGTGTACCAGCCAATGTCGATCGCCGGTGGTCCGGATATTCCACGCGAAGCGTTGATGGGGCCTGACGTCACTGGCATGTCCTATGTCGTGCGATCGACGGTGCCGTCTTCGTCTCTCGTCTCCGCTGTACGACGGGCAGTGGATGAAGTCGATCCGAATCTCGCCATCGCTCAAGTGCGCATGCTTCAGGACATCGTCGATCGAGCGTCAGATCAGACGTCGTTCACGATGGTCCTGCTGGCCATTGCGGCGACAGTGGCACTCCTGCTCGGCGCGATCGGCATCTACGGCGTGATCTCGTACATCGTCGCGCAGCGCACAGGCGAGATTGGCGTGCGGCTCGCGATGGGCGCCGAGCCGCGAACCGTGGCACGCATGATCCTTCGGCAGGGCGGACTCGTCACGCTGCTGGGCATCGTCGCGGGCTGGATCGCGGCGTACGCAGGTAGCCAATTAATACGGTCGCTGCTCTACGGCGTCAGCCCGCGGGACCCGATCGTGTTCTCACTGACAACCGTGACGCTGCTCGTCGTCGCGTTGCTGGCGTGCTGGTTGCCGGCGCGACGAGCCGCGCGACTCAGTCCGTTGCAAGCGTTGCGGACGGAATGAGTAGTGTCCGGCTTCAGCCGGACTCCGATGTAGTGTCCGGCTTTAGCCGGACTTCGATGTAGTGTCCGGCTTTAGCCGGACCGTGAGGTCCGCCCTGAAGGCGGACACTATTTGAAATCCGCGGGCGGCTTGCGGTGCTTCGTCGCAGCCTCGTACGCAGAAGCGATTCTGAACAGCAGCGGCTCATCGAAAGGCCGCCCAATGAAATCGACGCCAACCGGCAGCGCCGCAGCCACCGGACCGACCAGGCGTGTGCTGCTGCCATCGGCGACGCGATCCCAGACGTTCGTAGTGAACCCAGCCGGCACCGTCATCACTGGGAATCCCTGCTGGCCGATCAAGGACCAACCGATGGGCGCTCGCCCGTTCGACGCCGGCTCACGCGGTGACGTCAGCTTTCGCGGCGGCACGGTAGACATCGGCGACACGAGCGCATCGAGTCGCTGTTCCTGCATGCACTGCAGCAGCATCGTCTGCAGCGCGAAGCGACCCTGCACCCGCACCGAAGTATCGAGTGTCGTCGCGCGCTCAGCCTGCTCGCGGGCCTGCTTGCGATCGGGGAAGTTCGGGTCCTGATAGAAGCGCGCCTTCGAAATCAGGTCGGCGTTGGTCTTGATGTTGGCGTCGCCTCGCTCGCGCAGATAGCGATTGAGCATGTACTTGCCCTCGCCCGCCGGCCCGAGTCCGCCAGCGTTCAAGGTGCGAATAGACAGTTGCGGAGGCACGCGTGACGGATCCTGCTGTAGCTGTAACAGCGTCGCGATCTGATCGCCGGTCGATGCATCGGCCGGAAACAGCTGCGGGTATTGGCGTGCGAACGCCGAGTTCATCAGCTCGGGCGCGTACTTCGTGATGCAACGTGTGAACAACTCGCCCTCGGGACCGGGATCGACAATGACCGCGCCAAGCGAGCGCAGGTCGGCGATCGCACGATCGACCAGCGCGATGCTTTCCTCGTCGGCCTTCGTGAGCAGCGACGGCCGCATGTATTCGCGAAGGACGCCAATGCGCAGACCATCCAGACGCCTGGCTCGTGCAAAGCTCGCGTACGGCTGGGCGGGCTTGCGGTTCACGCTGAACACCGTCAGCTCGTCCTTCGGGTCGTAGCCGGCATAGGCGTCGAGGATCTTGGCCGTGTCTTCCACGGTTCGACAGATCGGACCGACTCGCATCACGAGACCCGCCCCCATCATCCCGTCGCGGCTCACCAATTCCTGCGTCGGAGCGAGGCCAACGGTGCTGTTCACCGAGGCGGGCCATCGAACCGACACCACGGTTTCCTCTGCGATGCCGCACGTGACGAGGTTCGCAGCGACCGCAGACGCAGATCCCGCGCTCGACATCCCTGGCTCGCGTTCGGTGTCGTACGGATTGCAGAAGGTGCCGCCGAACGAACTGCGCGCGCCGTCCACGGCGTACTCGGCGAGGTTGGCCTTCGCCAGGATGATGGCGCCCGCGTCGCGCAATCGCTTCACAAACGTCGCATCGTCTGGTGGCCGATCGTTGGCGTAGTCGGCATCAGCGCCCGATGTCGTCCGCATGTCGAAGGTGTCGTACTGATCTTTGATGGCAAGTACGACGCCGTGAAGCGGACCGACGAGACGGCCGGTGCGCGCAAGCTGCTGATCCTGAGCCGACGCCGTCTCGAGCGCGTCGGGCATGCTGGCAGCGGCATCTGTTTTGTCGGTCAGACTGCGCGCCTTGCGGTCGTCGAACTTCCACGAGGCGCGAGCGGCCGGACGAAGGTTGAGCGTGGACAGCGCGTTGATTTGTCGGGCGTGGGCTTTGGTCGTGATCGGCCCGAGAATGCCCTGCGGCTCGTTGACGCACGTGCCGTTGTACGCCTGGATGCGTTTCAAATACGCTTCGACGATGCCACGTGTGGTGATCTGTTTGGTGAGGATCGCCTGCTGAAGCTGCCCGATGGTGGCTTCCTGAATCTCGAAGCCAGCGCTGCGCCGCTGCGAGAGCACCGGCACCGCACTGAGCATCACCGCGATTGTCAGCGCCACGCCTACGATAAAAATGCGTTGGGTCATTGTGTGGACTTATACGCTCTCGAAGTGAGTGCGGTCAACGACGCGTGAGATTGACGAGGGACGACCATTCATGGCCGCCACTTGTTATGCTGACGCCAATGGCCACACGCATTGGATTCATCGGACTAGGGACCATGGGTTCACCGATGGCCCGAAGACTCGTGAACGCGGGCTATCCCGTGACCGTCTGGGCACGGCGGCACGAGGCGGTCGCATCATTGGTCGAAGCGGGCGCGAGCGCCGGCGACTCGGCAGCTGATGTCGCCGTGAACGCCGACATCGTGATGACGATGGTCACCGATACGAAGGCCGTCGAGGATGTGGTGCTGGGCGAACGTGGCATCGTTCGGGGTGCACGCGCGGGATCCCTGGTTGTGGACCACAGCACGATTGCCCCCGACGGGGCACGCCGGATCGCCCACGCGCTGACTGCGCAGGGTGTTGAGATGCTCGATGCGCCAGTATCGGGCGGCAGCGCCGCTGCAGAGGCCGGCACGTTGGCGGTCATGATTGGCGGCTCGGCGGCCGGCGTTGAACGCGTCACCGCAGTGCTGTCTGCTTATGCAAAGACGATCGTGCACGTCGGCGCAAGTGGCGCCGGTCAGGTGGCCAAAGCCTGCAACCAGATCTGCACGATCGTGAATCAGCTCGGCGCGGCTGAAGCCATGCTCCTTGCCGAACGAGCCGGCGTCGATCCGCGTGCGGTCAAGGACGCGCTGATGGGCGGCTTTGCCGCGAGTCGCATGCTCGATTTGCAGGCACCGAAGATGATCGCCCGCGACTTTCAGGGTCGCATCGAATCCCGGCTTCACCACAAGGACATTCACATCGTCCTCGACCTGGCACGTGCATTTGGCATCGAGCTTCCGGCCAGCGCCGCGGCAGCGGACGTTCTCGATCGACTGCAGCAGCGCGGCGGTGCGCGTCAAGATTCGGCGGCGATCTTCAGCGTCCTGGAATCGAGATAACGGAGTTGACGCCCTCCGTTGCCGCTCGCGACCCGGATAGGTGATTGACGAGCGATTCTGGTCCGGCACACCATCGGCTGTTCAGGAGGAACGATGATTCGCGTCACGAGACAGGTGCTCGGTGTGGTCGTGCTGTGCGGCGGTTTCTTGTTGTGGAACGCCAGTGCACATGGACAGACATCGGCACCAGCGGCAGAAAGCGGCAAAGGCGCAGTCATCGGCACCGGCACGTTCACAGCCTTCGTCGAGAACATGGACCGCTCCCTGGCGTTCTTCCATGACGTGTTCGGCATGGAGGTTCCGCCACTGCCGGAGTCCGGGGCGAGACCCTACAACAGGGCCAATCCGCAGTTGTTCGCGATGTTTGACATCCCGGGTGCGCGTGAACGGCACCAGTCGGCGCGCGTAGCGGGGACGCGATTGAGCGTCGAGCTGATGGAGATCCAGGACGTCGCTCACAACACCCTGCCACTGCGGATCCAGGATCCAGGCACGGCAACGCTGGTTCTGATCGTTCGCGATATCGACGACACGCTTGCGCGCCTCACGCAGGCTGACGTCATCACGCCGGGCCGAAAGCCAGTGGCCTTCGCCGACGGCACACGCGCGCTGCTCATTTCCGATGTGGACAAGCGCTTCATCGAGATCAGACAGCAAGCCACGATTCCCGCTCCGGGGTCCGCCAACGGCATCGTGGACTTGCGGCTGTCGATTGCCGTCAACGACATGGAGCGCACGACACGCTTCTATCGCGACGTCCTCGGATTCACGATCGAGGGCGAGACGGCGTTTACGGCTGACGCTGGGCTGCGCGCGCTGACAGGGCTCAAGAAGGCCGAGGTGAAGCGCAGCCGCGCGCAAGCACCAGGTTCATCGCTGTGGATCGAGTTCGTCGAGTACAAGGGTGTTGAGCGTTCACCAGTGCGCGCACGGATTCAGGATCGTGGCGCGGCGCGTCTTCAGCTGCGCGTGCAGAACATCGACGCGGTCGTCAGCGCGATGAAGGGCGCGGGCATGACAGTGGTGACCCAGGGTGGAGGCGCGGTTCCGATCCCGCCCAACTTCAAAGGCGCACTGGTCGCCGATCCGAACAACTTTTTTCTGACGCCCTTCGAGCCGGCCTCCGCTCCAGCGATCCAACCCGCTGGAGCCTCCGCGGGGCAGGCCCCTTCCCGCTGAAGCGACAGCGGGGCAAGCCGCCCCCGCCCAGTAGATCGATCAGGTAAGGCACCGAGGCACGACATGTCGTGGGCGATGCTGCGGTCGCTCGACTCATCGATGCGGCGCGCACAGGTGCATCGCGGTGCGCCTATTGCACCGCCGAATCGGCTGTGTCGACACACCGCGCAGCGACAGCCACGAGGCCGTGGCAGCGGCGCATGCTGATGGCTGTGGGCGCTGGCGCGGCGGCCGTGTGTCTGCTCGTCAGCGTGGCCCTGATCGCGCTCCACACTCCGCCTGTCCGCCGGCTCGTCGCCAGTCGCATCATCGATGTGCTCGAGCGTCAGCACGTGGCTGTCAGCGCACAAGAGTTCCGCTACAACCTGCTCGACGCATCAGTCTCACTGCAGCAGGTGCAAATCAGATCCACCGCGTGGCGCGACGGTCCGCCGCTCGTCACCATCGGTCGCGCACATGTGGTCGTCAACCTTCCGCAGTTGCTGCGCGGGCGCTACGTCGTGGACTCGGGGACACTGGACGATGTCGACGTTCACTATCTCGTCGATGAGCAGGGTCGCAGCAATATTCCGCACGCACCGCCACCAACCCACGCGCCGACACCGACACAGCGCGCATCGACCGACTACCTGATCGCGTGGCTGTCGATCAGCGCCGCACACCTGCGATACGAGGATCGACCTCGGCGCCTCGACGCGCAACTGCCGATTCGGGCCATCGTGGTCAATGGCAACCCGCTGACTGGTGGGCACGCGATCCATGTCGACGCTGGAGGGGGCGACGTGCGGCTGGCCGACGAGCGGGTCGCTATCGATCGACTTCACGCGAACGGCGTGCTCGGTCGTGATGATCTGGCCATCGATCGCGCCGTGATCGACGCCGACGGATCCCGAATAGAGATGCAGGGTCAGGTCATCGGGTTCACCGCGCCCCTCATCTCCGCGCGCGTGTCCGGTTCCGCGCTGCGGTTTCGCGATCTCCGCGACATGAATTTCGAGGCGACGTTGTCGCTCGACGTCCCGGCACAAGTGGCGGAGGTGTCCACCCTGCAGGCGCGCGCGCCCTGGGGCGAACTCTCAGCTCGTGGGCGTGTGGCGTTGAACCAGTCCGGCCAATCGAACGTACACGCGGTCATCACGCGCATCGAGACGGCAACGCTGATGCACGCCCTCCGTCTACCTGTGGTCGCAGCGACGGAGGTGGACGGGACCGTAGAAGCGGAATGGCAGGGGCTCGACTATCTGCGAGCGAAGGGCGTCATCGACGCGACGCTGCGCGCAACGAGATCGCTCGACACTCAGCGAGCCATACCCGTGAGCGGTCGCGTCGTCGCGAATGCCGATGGCAGCCGCATCGTCGCTCAACTCGCGCAGATCGAGGCGCCCGGCGCACAGGTTGACGGACGCGTCGAGGTCAACGCGGACCAGCAGATGCAGGGACGCGTGACGGCACGCTCGGCAGATATTCAAGAGCTGATCGCGTTGATCGAGTCGATGAGCGGCAAACCGCGCCGGTCGACTCCCCCATCGATCCGCGGCTCCGTCGCCATCGACGCGCGCGTTGGCGGCACCCTCGATGCACCAGAGGCTACGGCCGTTCTCAACGCGCCGTCGCTCGCGCTCGACCACACCGACGTGGGCTCGCTGACGGCGGTGGCGTCATACGCGCAACGAGCGCTGACGATCAGCAAGGGCGAGCTGAACTGGAAGCAGACGCGAGCGCGGTTCGAAGGCCGTGTCGGCACCGCTCCAGACGAGCCGATCGATCTCGTCCTGTCTGCAGACGATGTGAAGGTGGAGACACTACTTCGGGCAGTGAATCAGCCGGACCTTCCAATCGCAGGCACGATCACTGCGCACGGAACTGTGCGCGGCACGATGGCCAGTCCAGTTGCCCGGGTCGATGCGTCGGGCTCGAATCTCGTCGCCTTTAGCGAACTCCTGGGATCTCTCACTGCGACGCTGCAATTGAATGGTCGCGAGCTGACGCTGTCCGAACTCGTTGTGGACAAGCCGCAACCGGATCAGCCGGGCCGTCTTTCAGCCACTGGCACCTATGACCTGGACCGGCGGACGTACACATTCGATGTGCAGTCACAGTCGTTGAAGCTGCTGGGACTTGTCGTGCCCAACGGCCAGATAGTCCGGACCACTGTGCCGCATCTGGCTGCGCGCGGCGTTGGCAGTCTCGACGATCCTGAAGGCAACGTCGATCTGGAGCTCGACGCGATCGAGATAGACGACACCACTCAACTCGGTCGAATGGTGGTCAACGGCGTCGCGAAGGATGGGACCGCGACAATTACCGCGACGGCAGAACACTTCGACCTCGACGCCCACGCGAACATCGGTCTACAAACACCGTGGCCCACCACGCTAACGATGCACGCCCGCGATCTCGATCTGGCTGCACTCCCGCTTCCCTCCTGGTTGACTGTGCGGAAAGAGATGTTCGCCGGGCTGCAGGGCCGGCTTCGTGCGACGGTCGATGCGTCCGGCACACTGGAGACGCCGGCGGCCGGACAGGCGTCTGTTGCGATCGAGTCCTTCACCGGCATGTGGAACGGACGGCCGTTCGCGGTGACGAGCCGCTCCCCGATTGACTATGCCGATGACCGCCTCACCATTGACGCTCTCAGCATCGAGGGGGCAGATACCTCGTTGACGATTAGCGGCGATCTGCCACTCGCGGATCGGACTCAACCAGGCGAATTCGCCATCGACCTGCACGGAACGCTGGCGACGCTGACGCAGTACTTCCCCCCCGACACCAACATCTCCGGCGACGGCGCGGTGGCGCTGACAGGATCGGTTCGCGGAACGCTGAGACAACTCGAGCCGGACCTCACGCTCACCGTCGAAAACGGGCTACTGCTGTCGCCAGTTCTTCAAACTGGCTTCTCGAACGTGGCCCTACGCGCGCGCGTCGCGGACGGCGCAGCCGAGATTGAACAATTGGACGCGCACTGGGGCACTGCCACTCTGCAGGCATCGGGTCGCGTTCCACTCGACGTCCTTCCGCAATTGCGCGGCACCGGCGCCGCCGCGTCGAGTCCGTTGCCGGTGCAGATCCCTCTTGAAAGCGGCCCCGCGACGCTCAAGATTCTGGTCAACGGACTCGACCCCGCGGCTCTGCCGAACATGCCCGCCCAAGTCGGAGGACGCATCAGCGCCACGGCCGATCTGATCGCATCCAGTGCGAGACTCGACACGCTCGACGGGCTCATCTCCTTCGAGGAGTTGGGCGTGACGTTCGGCGGCCTCACGCTGAGCCAGCAGGAACCGGCGCGCATCACGCTCGCATCAGGTACTGCGAACGTCGAGCCTCTTCGCCTGTCCGGATCGGCGGGAACGATCACGGCCGGCGGCCGCGTCGGCCTGGTCGGCGCGCGCGCACTTGACCTCGACATCGACGGCACACTCGACGTCGCCGCTCTCTCGGTCCTCACTAGCCCGGTCCGCATGCAGGGGGACTCGGCGGTGAACGTGGCCGTCCACGGCACTGTGACGGCGCCAGCGCTGACAGGGAGCGTCGACCTGATGCACGCCACGATCGTCAATGACGTGCCGAGAATCGCCGCTGAGAATCTCAACGCTCACCTCAACCTCGACGGCTTTCGTCTGTCTCTCACTCGATTCGAGGCGGACGTGAACGGCGGAACCGTGAAGGCATCCGGCACGGTGACGCTGGGCGAGCGAGTCATCGAGGACGTCGATCTGGAGATCACCGCCGAGGAGGTGGCTCACGACGGACCGCTCGGCCTGCGCAGTCTCTCGAACGCCATGCTCCGCGTGACACGGTCCGGCGAGACGATCGCCGTCACGGGCAAAGTCAGCATTGTGGAAGCGGGACTGACCGATGACGTGATTCTCGACGCCGGTCTGCTGGCACGGGTCGCCGCCCGACGCGATCGTGATCTGACCGAGATGAGGAACCCGCTGCTCCAGCGAGTCCGCTTCGACATCGATGTCGCAACGCAGACACCCGTGATCGTGAACAACAACCTGGCCCGTGCGGAGGTCGAGGCCGAGCTTCACGTCGTCGGCACCCTGTACGACCCTGGGCTCCTCGGGACGCTCACGTTGAGCGAGGGCTCAGAGATCCTCTTGAACGAGCGTCGGTATAACACCGAGCGCGGGATCATCACTTTCACCGACGAGCGGCGGATACTCCCAACCTTCGATCTCCGGCTCAACACCACGGTCAGTGATTACGACGTCACCCTCGTAGTGAGCGGCCCATTGGATAGCACCGAGACGACACTGACGTCGGTACCGAGCCTTCCCGAGCCCGACATCCTGGCCATGCTGATGACCGGGCGAACCGTGGAGCAGGTGCGAGGCGAAGAGTTCGATGTCGCACGCCAACAGGTGCTGTCGTCGTTAGCTGGCCGGGCGGGATCGACGCTCGGTCGCGGTCTCCAGCATGCGACCGGGTTGAGTGAAGTCCGGATCGAACCCACACTCATCGCCAACGAAGCCGACCCGAGTGCACGACTGACCCTGGGTCAGACCCTCACCAACAATCTCAAAATCGTCTACTCCACGAACCTCGCCGACAGCAACGATCAGATCTGGATCGTCGAGTACGACCTCACGCGTCGATTCCAGGCTCGCGCTGTCTGGCAAGACGATGGCAGTTATCGGGTCGACGTTCGCCGCGACGTGCGGTTCGGCGATCGCCAGGACGCCCGCGCCGGCAAACGGGTCCGTCCGCGGGTGAGTGAAGTCTCGGTGACCACCGACGGCGCGGACGAATCAACCGTGCGCGATCGGTTCCGGATCAAAGCCGGTGACACGTACGACTTCTTCGAGATCCGGAACGGGACCCGTCGTGTCGAGGAATCGCTCGTCGATCAGGGTTACCTGCAGTCGCGGGTTCGTCTCGAGCGACAGGTCGACAGTGGAGGCACTCACTTGCACGTGCATGTCACCGCCGGGCCCCAGGTCGAACTGGTCTTCAAGGGCGCCGACCCGCCGAGGCGCGTCGAGCGAACCGTCCGCGAGCAATGGCACAAGGGCGTCTTCGATGCGCAGCGGGGCGATGATGCGGTCGATGTCCTGCGGACGTGGTTGATCGACGACAGGTATCTGCAAGCAAAGGTTACGTACGAGATCGACGACATCGCCAGTGGACGAAGGCAGGCAGTGTTCGAGATACAGCCAGGCGAGCGCTCATCGCGAGTCGGAATGGCCTTCGAAGGCGCATCGGCGATCAGCGCGGACCGACTGGACCGGGTGATCGCCGAGCAGAAGCTGGAGCGGACTCTGTTTACCGATCCGGCTCTGGTCGCCGACGTACTGCGTCGGTACTACCGCGCCAATGGCTACTTGTCCGCCGAGGTCGACGAACCGCGCATCGAATTCCATGACCGTACGGCGCGCGCGGTCGTGCCCATACGCGAAGGGCCGGCATTCACGGTGGGAACGATCGCCATCAACGGGAACACCGTCGTCGACAGCACCGCGCTGATCGCCAAGCTTCCTCTCGCTGCTGGCCAACCGTTCGTGCCGTCCGCCGCCGAGAACGCGCTCTCGACGATCCGCAATCAGTACTGGACCATGGGCTACAACGAGGTCCGAGTGGATTATGAACTGACCGAGCGCGGTGGCGCGGGAGAGGTCGACCTCGCCTTTACCGTGATGGAAGGACGTCAGAGCGTGATCGCCGACGTCTCGATTGCTGGCAATGAACGGGTCAGCACTCATCTGGTCCGCGACCAGATCGAGGTGTCTCCGGAGGAACCGCTCGACCTGAACGCCGTTGCACAGTGGCGGCGCCGGCTCTACGGAACCGGGGCCTTTTCCGCGGTGGACATCACTCGCCGTGAGCTCAACGAGTCCGACGGCGAAGCCGCCAAGCAGGTTCACCTCGATGTCGACCTGCGCGAGGCCCCGCCGTTCCACCTGCGATACGGCGCGTCGTACGACACAGAACGCGGCATCGGGGTGATCCTGGATGCGACCAATCGCAACTCATTGGGCCGTGCCCGCGAGCTTGGTATTCGCTCGCGCTATGACGGCCAACTCCGTGACGTCCGCCTGTACATCAATCAGCCAGCCCTGGCTCAGAGCCTGGAGACGACGCTGAGCCTGTACTTCCGTGAGGAGCTCAATCCGCCGACCGAGTTGACCGACCCCTTCGATATCAGCCGCAAAGGCGCGTCGATTCAGCAGCAGCGGAGGCTGCGGAGCAATTACCTCTGGACCTACGGCTACAAATACGAACGCGCGCATACGCTGACGCCGACACCGACGGGTGTCATCGACGATGACACCACGGTCTCACCGCTGACCAGCACTGTGACGCGCGAAACCCGCGATGTCGCGCTCGATGCCTCGAGAGGCACATTCACGTCGCAAGCGCTCGCGTTTTCACCGCGCTGGCTGGGATCGGAGCAGCCGTTCATGAAGTACTTCGGACAGTACTTCCACTATTTCCCTCTGCAGACCGAGCGGCAGAATTCGTTCACCGGCCAGATCATCCGCCCGCGGCTGGTCTTTGCATCGGGCATCCGCCTTGGACTGGCGTGGGGCCTCGACGGCCCTGTGCCGAGGTCGGAGCGTTTCTTCGCCGGCGGCAGCGCGACGCTCCGCGGATTCGAGCAGAACACCGTCGGCCCGATCACGCCCGAGCGCTTTGCGCTCGGCGGTGAGGCACTGCTCGTGCTCAACAACGAGCTACGCATGCCGCTGATCGGCAAACTGGATGGCGTGTTCTTCACCGACATCGGCAACGTCTTCGCTCAGGTACGCGACGTCTCGCTCGGAGACCTTCGCCAATCGGTGGGATTCGGTCTGCGCGTTCGGACCACCTGGCTGCTGCTGCGCGGCGACTACGGCGTCGTCGTCAATCCCCGGCCCGGCGAACAGCGCGGGCAGTTCTACATCAGCGTCGGACAGGCCTTCTAGTGAGACGAGGGACTGTGCAGCGTGTCCTCAGGTTTGTAGCGGTGCGGAGCGGGTCGCGACGACCTTGCAGATCTCGGCTCCGTAAAACAGGACCTGACTCACGAACTTCATCCAGACCATCACCACGAGCAGTCCACCGATGGCGCCGTACGCGCTGTTGTCGCCGAACGACGCATACAGCGCCAGCAGGTCGGCGCCAATGATCCAGGCGATCGCACACAGCACAGCCGCCAGCCAGACCTCACGCCACGCGAGCGGAACGGGCGGCAGGAACTTGAACAACAGCGCGAAGGTCACCGTCGCGAGGGCCAATGGAATCGGCAACGCCAGCAGCCAGCCGATCGTGTCGCTGAAATGCGGAAGCTCGCTGAACAGTCCGCTCAACCAGTTGACGATGGCGATGAACACCAGCGTCAGGAGCAGCAGGGCGCCTGCGCTGAGGACCATGAGAAACGACATGGCCTGTTCGAGCAGCGTTTCACGAACGGCGCCGCGCACCGATCCCGACACCAGCGGAGGCTGGTGCTTCCACAATGCCCTGAAAGTCAGTCGTAGATGGCGAAAGAGCGCCGAGGCCGTGATGAGCATGCCGATGACGCTGACGACAATCGCGACGATCGAGCCCTCCCGCAGCCGATCGAGCAGCCCATCGATGGCGACCTACATCTCGGGACCGAGGCTGTTCTGAACCGTCTGGAGAACCTGCTGCTCCGCCCGGGAGGCGGCGTCTGAAAACCGCAGGAGGAGTCCGAGCGTCGCCAGCACGAGCAGGAGCAACGGGACGATGGACACGAGCGCGTAGTAGACCATCGCCCCGGCGAAATACTTGGCGAAGTCACGCTCGTATTCGCTCCACGCGGCGCGCAGCAGTCTCATCAACGCGCGGCCATGCTGCGCGATCAACGCAGGTCACTCCTGAAGGAGCCTGGTCTTCGCCGCGGTGAACTCTTTGTCGGTGAGCGCGCCCATCGCCTTCAGGTCGGCCAGCTGATGGAGCCGGCTGACGAGGTCCGTACCGTCGGCAGTGGGGCCGTGAAACGCACCCGGCGCCGCCTGCGCGGATTCAGCCTCTTGTCGGCGCGCGAGAGCCTCGCGTTGCCGGTTGGCGACTCGTCCTGACACCGCAGTCGCTGTGCCGGCGATCAGAGCGGTCCGTCCGGCGGTTCTCACCGCGGACCGGATGAGTCCTCGTCTTCGCGCCATGATGCCTGTCTCCTTGTGGGGATGGCGCAGCAAGTTTTGCACCGCGCATCACTCGCGACGGCCGGGCGCTCCGCCCATCTGAAGCAGATTCGTGAAGGCAGATCCCACATATCGATCGATCCGCGCCCCCGCGCCGATTGATCACGGGATGTCGTGAGAGACGCGTGCGATGGGATCGTGACGCGATTCGAGTTTGGAGACCATCTGGCAGAAACCAGATGTCTACGCATCGTTGGACTTCCAAACGTGAACGCCGCACTGGATCGTACGAACGCGATCGCGTGGAACGTCTCTTGATCCATCCGCATCGATGATCCCTCCACCTCGAACCGCGCAGCTATCGACACTCGACGTCGAGGGTCATCCATAGGCGACGCGCGTACACCACATCGACATTCGGTGAAAGGAGCTGACACATGAGCAATCTTGTTGCGGTCGTGTTCGATGACGAGGCCACGGCGTTTGAGATGCGAGCCGCGCTCGTGAAGATGCAGAAGGAATATCTCATCGAGATCGAGGACGCGGTCGTCGTCACGAGAGATCAAAAGGGCCGAACCAAGCTTGACCAGGCGGTGAACTTGACGACCGCAGGTGCCGTCGGCGGCGGCTTCTGGGGAATGCTCATCGGTTTGATCTTCTTGAATCCGCTACTCGGCGCAGCCATCGGCGCGGGCGCCGGCGCGTTGTCGGGCCGCCTCAACGACATCGGACTCAACGACAAAATGATGAAGGACATCGGTCAGTCCTTCAAACCAGGTACATCCGGACTGTTCGTGCTGGTCCGTCGCGCCACTGTGGACAAGGTGCTTGAGGGCCTCAAGGAATTCGCCGGCAAGGGCAAGGTGTTCCAGACATCACTCAGCAAGGATGACGAAGCTGCCTTGCGCGAGGCGATCGAAGTGGGCATGCCCGTTCACGCGCGGTGAGCGCGCGCGTCAATCCGTCGTTCGTCGATCGCTAGCCAGTGTTTCTCACGGCCCCGAAAGGACCCTAGTCATGGCCCATGCACACGCACATGCCGGCCCCATGGATCTGACTCATGCGTACCCGCATGAGAAGACGGGGCTCGAGAGATTCCTCGACGCAGTTGAACGGGTGGGGAACAAGGTGCCTCACCCGGTCGTGATCTTCGTCCTGCTGATCGGGTTGGTGATCCTGTTGTCCCACTTGTTCTATTTGATGGGAGCGAGCGTCACGTATCAGACGATCAACCCCGAGACGGATGCCGCCGAAGAAGTGACGACATCCGTCAGGAGCCTGCTCACCAGAGACGGTATCCGCTTCATGTACGAAGGCGTCGTCTCGAACTTCATGGCGTTCACCGCCGTCGGCGTCATCATCGTCGCGATGCTGGGCGTCGGTGTGGCGGAATCAGCAGGCCTCGTCAAGGCGCTGATTCGCAAGCTCGTGACCATCGCACCGCCGGCGGCACTCACGTACATCCTGGTCGGAATCGGCATCCTGTCGAGCATCGCCGCCGATGCCGGATACCTCGTCTTGATTCCGCTCGCTGCAGCTGCGTATGTCAGCGTCGGACGTCATCCACTCGCAGGGCTGGCCGCCTCGTTCGCCGGCGTCGCGGCGGTGTTCAGCGTCAACATCTTCATCAAGCCGCACGACGGCAACCTGACCGAGATCACCAACGATGCCATTCATCTGCTGAACCCCAATCAATCGATCTCGCTGACGGCGAATCTGTGGTTCTCGATTGCGTCGGTTCTGCTTCTGACCATCGTGGTCTCACTGATCAGCGACAGGCTCATCGAACCGAGACTGGGCCGATATACGGGAGCAGACGTCGAAGCTGGTTCTGGTGTCACGGCGGAGGAGTCGCGCGGGCTCAAGTACGCGCTCTGGGGAGTGCTCGGCGTCCTGGCGTTCTTCGCGCTCCTGTGGCTTCCGCCAGGAGCGCCGCTCCGCAACGCCGACACCGGCGCCCTGATCGCCAACTCGCCGTTCATGAATGGGCTCATCGTGTTCATCGCCCTGACATTCCTCGTGGCCGGGTGGGCCTACGGGAAGGGCGCCGGCACGATCACCAGCAGCGTCGATGTGACCAAAGCGATGGAAAAAGCGGTCGCCGGACTTGGCGGTCTGATCTTCCTGCTCTTCGTCATCAGTCAGTTCAACGCCTTTTTCACCTACACCAACATGGCCACGCTGGCGGCCGTGAAGATGGGCGATACGCTGGAAGCGGCTGGACTGGGCGCGCTGCCGCTCCTCGTCGGGTTCGTCTTCGTGGTCGGCGTGCTCGATTTGATCATGACCGGCGCGATCCCGAAGTGGGCGATCTTCGCACCGATCTTCGTGCCGCTGCTCATGCGGCTGAACGTCACTCCTGAAGCGGTGCTGGCCGCCTATCGCGTGGGTGATTCGCCGATCAACTCGGTGTCGCCGCTCAATGCCTACTTCGCGCTGATCGTGTCCTTCGCGCGCGTATACCAGAAGGACGCGGGTGTCGGCACCGTCATCGCGTTGATGCTGCCATACGTCATCGCCCTGTTTATCGTGTGGCCGATTCTGCTGGCTGTGTGGCACGTGCTCGGCCTGCCGTGGGGAGTGTGAGCAATGCGCCTCTTCAGACGAACTACCGACGTGTCGACTGACAAGCCGCTGTCGCAGGAGCTGCTCCTCGAGAGTCTGCCACGCGCCCAGGAGCGCACGCGGCCGCGCACAGAAGCCGTGCGCGTGTACGTCAGGAGCGGAGCCGCACCTTCTTATCGCGTAGACATACTCGTCGTGGGCATTCTTTCCGGCGGCACGTCATCGCCAGCGGCCAAAGCGATCGACAAAGCCGGGAAAGGAAGACTCAGCGCCGTACTGGAGCGAGGGGATCTCGGCGAGAAGCCGGGCGCCACATTGCTACTGCACGATGCGCCTGGAACGTCATCGCCACGGCTGCTACTCGTGAGTGCCGGACGACGTGAGTCGTTCAGCGAGCCGGCGTTCCGTGCGGCCATCGAAGGCGCCGCGAAGATGCTGGCCCGCGGACCCGGACAACACGCCGCGATCTCGCTGTCGGATTTCGAGGTGCCTGGACACTCCATGGCGTGGCACGTTCAGCATGCGGTCCGCATTCTGGCTGACGGCGCGTATCACTTCGATCCGCCGGCGTCGATCAACGGACACTCCGGCGGCGGCGGGTCTGAGCACGGCGCGCGCGCCATCGAGCTCCTCATTCCTGGCAAGGTCACGCACGATCTCGAGCTCGCTGCGGCACGAGGCGTCGCGATCGCCGAAGGTATGGGACTCGCGAGAGACCTCGGCAACCTTCCTGGCAACATTTGCAATCCGTCGTACATGGCGGCGGCGTCGCGAAACCTCGGACGAGAGTTCGGCTTCGACGTCGAGGTATTCGAACGTGCCCAGATGGAAACACTCGGAATGGGTGCGGCGCTCGCCGTCGGGCGAGCGTCCGCGCAGCCGTGCAAGTTCATCGTGATGCACTACAAGCGCGGCGGGGCGAGCAAACCGATCGTGCTGATCGGAAAAGGCGTCACCTTCGACTCCGGCGGCATCTCGCTGAAACCAGGCGCCAACATGGACGAGATGAAGTTCGACATGTGCGGCGCAGCAGCCGTACTCGGGACGGTCAGGGCCGTGGCGCGCATGGCGCTTCCCGTGAACCTCGTCGGGATCGTGCCAGCCGTCGAGAACATGCCGGGCGGAAACGCCACGCGACCCGGTGATGTCGTGACCTCGATGTCGGGCCAGACGATCGAGATCCTCAACACCGATGCGGAAGGACGACTGATCCTCGCCGACGCGCTGACCTACGCCGAGCGCTTCGATCCGAGCTGCGTCATCGACGTGGCCACGCTCACCGGCGCCTGCGTCATCGCACTTGGCCACGTCACGAGCGGTCTGATGGCCAACGACGAGGGCCTCGCCAACGAGCTGATTCGCAGCGGTGAGAACACCGGCGACCGGGCGTGGAGATTGCCGATGTTCGACGAATACGAGGAGCAGCTGAAAAGCAATTTCGCCGACATGAGCAATCTCGGCGGTCGTCCGGCCGGCGCCATCACGGCGGGCTGCTTCCTCGGACGATTCACCAAGGCGTACAAGTGGGCCCACCTCGATATCGCCGGCACGAACGCTCTGTCCGGCGACGCGAAGGGAGCTACCGGCCGGCCCGTTCCACTGCTGTCTGAATTCGTGATCAATCGAACGAGTGCTGCCGCTCGGGGAGCGGCCTGAGGGGAGACGAACCCATGTCGCACCGAATCCCTCTACTGATGATCGTGATCGCGCTCGGAAGCGCGTCCGTCACGATAACGCGCGCCGAGCAGACCAAGCCCCCGACCGACGTCGGTTCGACAGCGCCGCCCGGTACTGTTCCCGTTGGTAAAGAACTCGATGTCCGGCTGCAGTCGCGCCTGAACTCGGGCACCTCGAAGAATGAGCAACGATTCGAGGCCACGACGGTCGCTGATGCCATGCAAGGGGACAAGGTGCTCATTCCTGCCGGCTCTGTTGTGCGTGGAGTCGTTTCGGACGTGACTGCTGCGGGCCGGGTCGATCGAACCGGCAGCATGAAACTGACCTTCGACGGCATCACGATCAACAACCAGCCGCATCAGATTCGGGCCATGGCGACTCAGGTCTTCCAAAGCGGCGGTCTTCGTGACGACAAAGGCACTGCGACCACCGGCGCCAGTATCGGAGGCGTGATCGGCGGCCTGGCCGGAGGTGTATCGGGGGCTCTCCTCGGTGCGGCGATCGGAGCGGGCGGCGCGGTTGCGTCCACCGAGGGAAAGGACATCGACCTGCCCGCCGGAACGGTGATCCGCATCCGCTTCGATTCGCCGCTTGATCTAGGCGGCGCGCAGTGAACCGAGCATTGAGCGTTGAGCATTGAGCGTTTGGCACTAGCGAGAGATCCCCCGTCGGCCGATCGGCCGAAGTTAAATCTGCTCGTGTACGCGTCGGCCGCAGGACTGACCGTGCTCGTCGCGTACTTGATGGTGGTCGGCAAACCGATCCTGCTGCCGTTCATCATCGCCGTCTTCGTCTGGTACCTGATCAACGCGT
Source organism: Acidobacteriota bacterium (assembly GCA_046765795.1). Classification (GTDB taxonomy): domain Bacteria; phylum Acidobacteriota; class Vicinamibacteria; order Vicinamibacterales; family UBA2999; genus Gp6-AA40. The sequence goes on from JBKPRH010000322.1 coordinate 23,155, forward strand.
TGTCAGCGCTCAGCAGCCGCATCAGAATCCGCGGACGACCCTTGCCTGGCCGGCTGCGTCTCGGCTTAGCCATTGTCGCGTTGCTGCTGCTGTCGTGGCTGGTGGTCAAACTGGTCATTGACAATGTCAGCCACGTCATGGCCGCAGGCTCGGTTTACGAACAGAACCTGCTGCGGCTGACCAACCGAGGCGGCAGCTGGTTCGGGTACGAAGAGCTCCAGGACATACGCGCCCTGCTCGGTGGGCTGGACCTCAACACACTGCTCCGAAACCTGACGCTCGCGCTCACCGGCGTGCTCGGCAGCGTCGGCACGGTGGCGATCTACACCGTATTCCTCTTGCTGGAACAGCACCACTTCGACACGAAGATCACGGCACTCTTTCCCGATCCGCAGCGAGAGGCGCTGGTGCGGCGCATCCTCGACCGGATCGGGGCAGAGATTCAGACCTACGTCTGGCTGAAGACCCTGATCAGCGCCGGGACGGCGGCGGCGTGTTACGTCGTGATGAAGACCGCCGGCCTCGATCTGGCGGAGTTCTGGGCTCTGCTGATCTTCGCGTTGAACTTCATCCCGTACATCGGATCGTGGCTGGGTGTCATCTTTCCCGCGTTCCTTGCGCTCGTCCAGTTCGAGTCACCAGCATCTATCTTGATGATCGTTGTTGGACTGACCCTCATCCAATTCACCGGCGGCAGCATCATCGAACCGAGGATCATGGGCACAGGCCTCAACGTCAGTCCTGTCTTCATGCTGTTGTCGCTGGCCCTCTGGGGCACCATCTGGGGCGTGGTCGGCATGTTCCTCGCCGTGCCGATCATGGTCGTGATCATGATCGTCTGCTCGCACATCAACGCCACACGCCCAATTGCGATTGTGATGTCGGCCGATGGGGTTCTACGCAGCTCATGAGCACGACCACACACTCTCCCGGTTCCGTCACACACCCGCGGCCAACGCCGCTTCATCCGTATCCGGTGTCGCAGCCGACAGCGGAGCCGCGTATCGAACACACACCTCCTCAGGACCTCGGGCCGGACTCCATTGCGATTCTCGAGGGCCGGACCTTCATGTGCTCCAACTCACGCGGCGATGTTCCGCCCGGATCGATTGGCGGCCTGCTGCACAACGACACCCGGTTTGTCAGCCGCTGGGAGCTGACGCTCGGCGGAAAGCCTCTCGTTCTGCTCAAGTCGGCGGTGGTCGATTACTACTCGGCCTCGTTCTTTCTGTTCAACCCCGATCTTCCGGCGGCGGGATTGCGC